>DPVD01000316.1:0-4914 GCA_003526745.1 Candidatus Latescibacterota bacterium | reverse complement strand
GACCGTGTGTTCCGTCTTCCCCCGGCCTTTCTGTATCGATCTGCTGAGACCGCCACCTGTCGTAGAGAGGCTTCATCGCCTCTGGTAAGGCAGGTCTTACATTCTCCGCCAGCATCCACCGCAGCCGTTTGTCCACTTCCTGCGACTCGTCCGTTTCGTCGTATTTAGCCCAGCTTCCCGCTAGCGTCAGCCGCTCCACATCCTTCTTCATCACGCCCCGGTGGATCGTGTATCCGTGCCAGAAGACCGTTTGTCCGGCCGTCAGGTAGATCGTTTTCTGGCCCGGGATGTCACCGTTTCGAGTCCTGCGCAAACACTCTTGTTCGTAATCCGTTCGGTATCGGGTATGTGAACCCGGGACGAGCTGTAGACACGCGTCGTCCACGAGTGCCAGGTGCCACTTGAGTGACTTCTGAGGTCGATGCAGGATTTCGAGCTCTTCTTCCTCGTCGGCGTCACGCGGGAGCTTTCCGAAGTCCCGATGCCACCCGAATCCGTAGTCTTGATCGTGCGGGTTCGTGAAGATCAGGACCGTGCCTAGCTTGAGCTGATCTCCGAGAAAATGATGAACGGTTTGCCTGATCTCTTTGCACATCAGGTATTCTGAGAAGATCGGTTCCTCGAACTCAGGAGCGAACAGACCTCGAATCGCCCAGGGCTCTTCCGAGTCTGTCCTGTGCGTGTATATTTCGACCTCTTTGTCCCGAACTTTCTGCTTCACACGACGCACGGCGGCTAGGAGATCCGCGACCATAGACTTCGGTGTTGCCTCCTCTGCATAGAAGAACCCCCGGTTTGCGAAGTCCTCTATCTGTTGGTTTGTCATCTCAATGTCTCCAGTGTCGCTCAGGACTTGGCAACGGGTGCATTCGGCGTTGCCGCGCTGTAGAGCCCTCCGGATCTCTCGTAGCTGACGCGTACACCACCGTTTTCGATTTCGAGTCTGGGCACGTTACCATTGTGGTTGTCTCTGTCCGGTCCACGCATCACGGCCATCTGCTCGTCCGACATGCCTTCCACCACGTTTCCCCAGCGGTTGTGGGGATCGCACATGTCTCCGCCAAGTCGATTGAAGTTCCGGGAGGAGTATTTTATTAGGACGCCTCGGCGAGAGAGCTCGGTATGCCAGGCGAGCGCGCCGTGTGTCTGTGCGCCATCCATGAAGAAGAGCACGTCCCCAGCTTTGAATGTTGGGTGCACGATCAGATCCATATTGTCGTCGCATGACCTGATGCCCTCAGGAACGCGATACTTCGCTTTGTGGCTGCCGGGGACACAGGCAAAACCACCATCTTTCTCAGTTACGTCGCGAAGCTGCCAAGTGACCGTGACTGCCTCGCAGTAGCTGCGTCCATTCTTGTAGACATACGATCGCGACGGAACAAGTGGTTCGTTCGCATCGTGTAGCGAATGACCCGTCGATCCTTGGTCGGACACGAACCCCGTCGGCTGACCGCATCGGAAGCCGCTTCCACCCATCCACGTGAGCCTCTTTACAATCGCAGGATGCGCCACCATGCGTCGAAAGGGTTCGCAGTAGGGCTTGGGAAGCTCCATCAGTTTTGGCAGCAGTGGGCGACCTTTGCCGGCGAGGCTCTTCGAGTCCCGAGCCAGCTCCTCGTCGCCTCGCACGATCTGTTCGGCGAACTTGTCGATCGCCTCGTTGGCCAGTTCCAGATCTGTATCGGTCATGATGTTCCGGATGACGAGATGGCCGCATAGATCCCAGTAGTAGAACTCCTTGTAGTTGATCTCGGAAGTCTCGTCCTGCTTGAGGATCGACGGGTGGATTAAGTCGCGATGGTTGGCCACATCCGTCTTGTCTCCACGTACGATCAATGTTTCGGGTGGAGTGCTCGACTTGTACCCGGGCTGATACAGAACGGCTTTCGTGGCGTGATCAAGCTCGTTCATCCACTCTGGATAAGAATCAGTCTCGGTTTTTGGTCCTGTGCCCGCCTTGGAGATGGCGCCCCGCGCCGCGAAAGTATACTCAAGCAGACGCAGCGGGGTATCCGATGCCCAGGGTTGGAGCCCGCGCACGATGGGATCGGCGAGGATGACCAGATCGCCCGCCTCGAGCACGAGCTGCTTTCCGAGACCCATGTCGTCCGAACCGTCAAGCAGGTCTTCAGGTGTCGAGACGTTGCTTTTGTGTGTACAAGGGATAACTATTGGGCCGCCAGATCCTGCGGGAACATCCGTCAGAGCCCAGAGACAACGTACCATCTGACACGCCCGTCGACTGCCTTGGTGAAAGTATCCGGTGCTTTGGTTCCTGGGTTCGTCTCCCTTGTCGAGAAACCTGTAGCTGAAAGGCGTGTTTGAAGCGGAATCGTCGGAGAGCACACGGGGGAGCGATTCAAGCCGGAATCCCATCCCGCAGATCTGGTTGAGATACCATACAAGGACGGGATGCACGAGAAGGTTCCGGAATGGCTCGCGGCGCTGTTCAGGCCAGCTGAGGACGCCCTCGTATTCTCCCTGAGCATCGATTGCTTGGTTAAGACGCTCGATTTCGCCCTGCTTGAGTATGCCTCTGACGACGAGATATCCTGCCACGTCGAAGGCATAGTTCTCTTCGTTGCTCATCTCGAGACAATCCATACACTCCTCCTTGGGTTACCGTGAATCTAAGGAGGGGCTGGCGAGAGGCAAGTACGTGAGAGAGGGAGGCCCGTTTCCAGAAGTGTTTCGATCACAACCGCCACACCATCCTCGTCGTTAGAGACCGTGATGTGATCCGCCACATCCTTGACCAGGTCAACGGCGTTCGACAAGGCTACACCGATGCCCGCATTCTTGATCAAGTCGATGTCGTTTGTGTCGTCACCAAAGGCAAGTACCTGCGACATCGCACCTCCTCGCTCAGCGACGATCCGTTCGACTGCGGCCGACTTGGACACGTCAGTGTTCATGATCTGTGCGAGCGTCCCTGCATCCGAGACAACACATCGAACGTCATTCGGAAGAAGATCTAGTATGCCTTTCGGTAGATCCGGTGTTGTCAGGTTGAGCATGATGTTGATCGGTTCACGGTCGAGAATGCGACGGAGATCCAGCACGTCCTCGGGATTGGCGAGATGGTGCCGGTAGTTTGCATACAGCCGGTCATCGATCTCAAGGCTGATCCTGGCATCTGGAGTGGCGTCTTCGAAGGTTTCGATGATCGATAGCGCTGTCTGGATTGGAATCGTTCGGTTGCGGATTAAGTTGCCATTGACGTGGATTCTGGCTCCCGAGTAGTAGATACGTGGTGCATCCGTAAGGAAGTCTTTAAGGAAAGACTCAGCTGTGCGAGGTGGCCTGGCGGTTGCAATGATGGGTTGTAAGCCGCGTGCTTCCGCCTGCTGGATAGCGTTGCGTGCTCTGGGGGAGATGGACTTGTCGGTGCGGAGCAGTGTACCGTCGAGGTCGATAGCGAGGTAGCGGATGTGGGCGAAGTCGAGAGGGATTGGCAAGAGAGTTCAGAGTTATGAGTGCAGAATGCAGAGGGCAGAAACGCGTGGATACACAAAACCCCCTGCTGCGTGTGCAGTAGGGGGCGAACCTAGAGAGGTGTCCGATTAACGTCGGCGACGGCGGTTCCGAGTCGGTCTATTACCCTTCGGACGGGGGCCGGCAGCACCCATGTCACCGGCGTCACGATAAGTGATTCGGCCGCGTGTCAGGTCGTAAGGTGATGTCTCAATTGTAACCTTGTCTCCAACGACGATGCGGATGTTGAATCGACGCATCTTTCCGGATGTATAGCCGAGGATGTTATGTCCGCCCTCAATCTCGACAGTGTACTGACCGTCGGGCAGGATATCTGTTACAGTTCCTTCAAGTACGACCTTTTCTTCCTTCGCCATGCAGCCTCCGTCTAGGGTAATCGATTGCCTCTCTCGGGATCAAGAGTGGCGAATTGTCCTCGGCGTGTCAAGAAAAATAACCGTCACTTAAACAAGGGTTTGGGTCCAGAAGCGTTCTTAGATAACGGGCCTGCGAGCGCCTAGAAGACTGCCTTAAAGGTTCGTAAAGAAGAGTCAGAAAGACTGTTGAAGGATGTTTTGACGTGGTGGATATCACAAGTAGAGCCGTCTTCGGAAGTTGATTCAGAGACCCGTGGCGATACAGATGAACATCGGATGGGGCGCCGATGAACCCACGCATCTGTCACACGAAGGAGTGGGACCTTGACTGTGACCGGCGCAGACATCTCACTGTCCGAGACAAACGAATTCAGCACGACCTACAGGCGCAAAGAGTCGCTTCTCGTCGGGTTTTCGACGAGTGATGAGTACTCCGAAGAAACCATCCAGAGTGGCCGAACAGTAACTCGCACGTAGGGGCAGGGCGACGCCTTTTCAGGTGAGACTCTCCTCGATCGCTTTCAGCAGGGCCAAAATCTGAACGCACTTCCGGATACGCAGACCGAGTATCTCTCTTCCCTACGAGACTTCCAAGCCGACTTCGAGACCAACTAAGCCAAACTCGCAGACGCGCCAGAATCAAGAAAGCTCCGAGTAATCTAGAGCTATTTCGTTGCGTGGTAACGGAAGTAGTAGAGTTCGTGGCTCCGAAAGGCCTCGAAGAGCTGTGTGCTTGACGTGGCGGCGAAGATGCGGAGTGTTTCCTCTAACGAATGATCTGCAAGGTCTTCGATCCAGCGCTCCTTGGTTGCGCTATCTTCCTTGAGGGCTGACAGGACGTTCTCTGTGATGTCTTCATGCTCCTCGATTTTCAGACCGGATTCTTGGAGTGCAGACTCGATCGTGGAGACTTCGTTGCTTGGACGGAAGTCTGCGTACAGGAAGGATCCACCGGGTCGCAGCACTCGGGCAGCTTCTGTGAAGAAGGTCTCGATCGAGCCGTAACAGTGAGAAGATTCGACGTTGAGGACGGCGTCGAAGCTGATATCCGGGAAAGGGA
>DPVD01000262.1:13581-17497 GCA_003526745.1 Candidatus Latescibacterota bacterium | reverse complement strand
GAGGAGATGGGGCCCATACGATTCGTCGTCGGGTCACACCGTTACAGTAACCTTGGCGGGACACACATTAGCGATGAGTCGGCTCAGTTCTTCGACGACTTCATCCTGGAAGAAGGCTTGCAGGTCCATCAAGTGCACCACATGGCGGCCGGCGACTGTAGCTTCCACCTCGGTTGGACCGTCCACGGTGCCTCCCCCAATCGCTCGAAGGTCACGCGAGAGGCCATGATCGTGACCTACTACCCAGACGGCACCCGCGTAGATGAGTTATCCAACCCAAGCCGGATCGGAGATGCAGAGAAGTTCCTGGGTGGACGCTCCGAAGGTGACCTGGCCGACAGCGAACTCAATACAATTGTCTACAGAACACCCTGAATTAGGCACAGCGCTACCTGGTGGAAAAACTGGACACAGGCGAGATGGCGGTGAACTTGTCATCAATCTTCCAAAGCTACGCGTTTGGGTGGGGTGGCGCGCCAGCTAGGATCAGCATGAGCGAGTTCATACTTCAGGCGATAAAGGAAAAACTTGGGGAGGCAAAGAGTTAGCCGTTGCTATGGGCGCTACCCAGCAGGAACAAGGCTGTCAGGCAGTCGGTTATGGTACGTGACCTCTCGGGGTTACCAACCACCTGATGCGGAACTTGAGCAGATTGCCAAAGGCAGCGATGGGAAGGGAAGTCTGGGAGAGTGAAGGAACTCGACTAAATCCTTGGGAGGATTTGAATGGCCGAGACGAATGACAATCAGGTAAATCAGAAAAGGCCAATCAAACGATGACCAGCGCAACTCTGCTCTTGCTGTTGGTTTTTCTCAGTGGCTCTGGAGTCAACGCCGAGCCGCCGGTTTTCTCTGAACTCACTCCTCACCCCGTATCCCGCGTTGTGGATGGCGACACCGTGGAACTGCTGGTAGAAGGGCTTCCCCTCAAGGTGCGGCTTATTGGTGTAGACACGCCGGAAACAGTACATCCCCAGAAACCGGTCGAACCCTACGGAAAGGAAGCATCTGCCTTTACCCGGAACCTGCTGCGTGGTGAGTCTGTCTATCTCATTCGCGGCCAAGAAAAGGTGGACCGGTATGGACGAACGCTGGGCTACCTGTATCGTGCGCCTGATGGCCTTTTCGTCAATGCAGAGATAATCAGACAAGGCTATGGACACGCCTACACGACGTATTCCTTCCGCGAAGACCTGATGGAGCGGTTCAAAGACCTACAGAATCGAGCGAGGGAGGCAGGCAAGGGGCTCTGGGCAGCTACCCATAAACAGTCAGGGATTAACGGAAGACCTCTTGATGCCAAGTTGGATATCCCTTTAAGGACCAAAAAGAATGTCGGCGAGGTTGTCGTTTATGCCACCAAAACGGGCAAAAAGTATCACAAGGGCAGTTGTCGTTATCTCAAGAAGAGCAGGATTCCCATGACGCTGGCTGATGCGAAAAAGGTGCTCACGCCATGCGGAGCCTGCAAACCTCTCAAGGTCGGCCCATAAACTGACCGCTGAGCCTGGTAGATCTACTGCCGACAGGTCATTAGCCTCTAACAAGGACTTGCATATCACGATCCAATAGGCCCCATCTCCGATACCTAAATTTTTTGGTGCTCTGAGAAATCGGGGCTTTTTTTTATCTGCAACAACCCCCCACGCTTACTCACCCGAGGAAAAGGATCTGTTGGTGGTAGGTGCGGACGGGACCTACGCAAAGCCTGGGAGCGTGACGGCACTGGACTAAATTCTTGGGAGGATTGAGGGCCGGAACCGGTTGCAGCCGATTAGACCGGGGTTGAGTAAGTATCTGGTTTTGGGGCGATCACCTGTGTTCTGATCGTGCATCGCCTTCAGCCAGTCTTGTGTAGTCAGGATGTCGAGAGCGTCGCCGATAATCTTTTTGCCAGATTTGCACGCCGCGCCTGCCCACCTTCCTTGCGGTTGTTCCGTAGCTGTCCGTATCTTGGCCCACACCGCCAATCTCAGCCGCATCCTAACTCAGGATGTGGACACATTCCAATCAGGAGGCAGTGATGAAATTCTTGGTGAAGTGGAGCATTAATGAAGAGCAGTGGTTGCCCGTACTTAAGGTGTTTTCGAGCATGACCCCGGAGCAGCGCGCAGATACCGGTGACAACGTAAAGCTGATCGGGCGGTGGCACGAAACGGCTTCAAAAACCGGCGTCGCTATCATGGAGACGACGGACCTGGCAGCCCTCGATCGCTATCTAAACCAGTGGAATCCGCTCATGAAAGTCGAAGTTGCGCCTGTGCTCGACGATGAGGAAACTGCCGCACTGGCGAAGGGCGTCCTCGCAGACCACAACCATTGAGCCATAGAGGAATTGATCTCCTGATAACTTCGTGCGCGTTCTTGTTCTGGACATCCTCCAACTCGGCACCTACAGAACCTACAAAAGGCCTTTTGTAGGTTCTGTAGGTTGTTTTTTTGGAGGATTGGGTTCTGAGGGCGCAGAATCTGGATAGCGCTCTATCAGCCAACAGGCCGATGAGCAACAACTGGGTTGAATGACGGGGATCTCTGATGCAGTTTCTCTGCTCGTTCGTGACCTTGGACTGGAGGCCGAACTCGCCGTTAGTCAATCTCTCTAGTCCTAATGACCCAAGCTTGTGTAGTTCTGGACCAGGGATCAAAATACTAGCCATACGCCAGGTAGCTTAGGCATCCCTTTCTGCCCAAGGAGAACGCAATGGGTGAGATCACCGTCGACCGACCTCAAATACCAGACGATATGGATCGGGACGATCGGGGGTTCTGGCAGCCTCCAGATGGCGCCAAGGACCCGAACCCGGTCTTCGCGTGGCCTCCCCGACCAGTCGAAGTCCTGAAGTGGGCGTGGGGATACATTTTCCCGTGGAACCTGATCTACATGGCAATTGCCACGGCGACGTGGCTCTACTGGCAGCCGGCTCTATCTCGTTGTGCCGAGTTTCGTGCGGACTGGATTCTGGAGATGTTCATTCGCAACGAGATCATGTTGATCGTCATTGTCAGTGCTTGGCATCTGCGGCTCTGGTCGGTTAAAGGTCAGGGCACACGCTACAAGTACACATCAGACTGGATGGCCGAGGGCAACCGAAAGTTCCTCTGGGGAAATCAGCTATGGGACAACGTCTTCTGGAGTTGTGTGAGCGGCGGTATCATTTGGACAGGTTACGAGGCGCTCATGATGTGGGCATACGCCAACGAGATGCTCCCGTGGGTCGATCCACGGGAGCATCCCGTCTACTTTGTCCTGCTCCTCGCAGGAATCCAGCTCTGGCGACTCTTCCACTTCTACTGGGCACACCGGATCACGCACTATGCGATCCTCTACAAGTCTGCTCACTACCTGCACCACAAGAACATCAACATCGGACCGTGGTCGGGGCTGTCCATGCACCCGATCGAGCACCTGATCTATTTCAGCTGTATCCTGATTCATTGGATTGTGCCGTCTCATCCGATTCACGTATTGATGAACGCCCAGCACGCGGCGTTCACGCCCGCTCAGGGACACGTTGGATTCGAAAAGCTGACGCTCTCCGGAGGTCGCGGTGTCGGGGCGGCGTCCTTCTTCCACCAGTTGCACCACCGCTACTTCGAGTGCAACTATGGCGAACCGGACATGCCCTTTGACAAGTGGTTCGGAACGCATCACGACGGATCAGAGGATGCGCATCAAGCGATGCGGGAAAAACGGAAGGCCGCGCACAACATTACGAGCGACAAGGACTGACAAGGTTTCCATAAGGTCCTCCATCGCTCAAGTGAGTGGGACACGTAACATCCACGTGTGTGTCCCACATACGTTAAGGCTACGTTAACCTAGGTATTAGGTCACTAGCCTTAACAATGACACGAGACAACAGATTACGCTTCGATAGGCCCCCTACTCCGATACCTAAATTCGGTGCTCTGAGATA
>DPVD01000262.1:0-13171 GCA_003526745.1 Candidatus Latescibacterota bacterium | reverse complement strand
TGGTGGTGAAGCTGGAGGGATAGCAATCTCACCCCAACCAATCGCAGCAGTCCTGTCACACACTCAGTGGCTTATCGACCGGGGGAACCTCGCTGCTGCAGAGGACTTCGACCTGATTGCCGGTGGCACGTTGTTGCACTGGGACGGGAGTCGGTCAGCGGATTTGAGGAAAATACGCAAAGTCATCCGTAGTTCGGGTAAATGTTGTGACTAGAAACAGGCAGATCTGACACCGCAATAGTTTAGTGTCAATATCCCAACATCACGATCCGATAGGCCCTACCCCTTAGATACCCCGAAAAGGAGACGACGACGTGGCATACGTAGTACTGGTAGGGGAAGGCTATGCGGCCGAGGTGCTGGACGCTGCGTGGCAGCAGGGCTCGAAGCGACTAAGAACCCACACGAAAGCGGGCGGCGCGTTGGTCGTTTACGACACGAACCTTGCACGGGAGTTCGTCCGCGACGTGAAGGAGCGTATCGCAGGCGGCAAGCTGGTGGTTTTCCGGTGTGAGGACCCGCACGATGTCGTCGAGGTGAGAGGTACGACGTGAGTGCCTACGAACCGATTGATACGGACGCTCCGGATTTCCCGTCCGAGAGGCATCTGGCGCTCATGATGTGCCGGCACATCCCGTACATCGAGCAGTACTGGGTGGACGACGATGAGGCGCACGGCCACTTTGGGTCGTTGGATGCAGATGAGTTTCAGCCGCCGGGAGGCCCGATCAACGAAATGATCGTCCGCTCGATGGCCCAGGAGCTGCAGGGCTATGCGGCACTCTACAGGAGCGAACACTTCGATCGGGCTGTGGCGGGCGTGAATCGGGACGTCCTCGCGGACCGGTTGAACCGATGCACGCGCTGGCTGTGCGCCCATCACCTCACCGGAGACCGACGAACCGAGCCGCTCGAGTGGGACGGACAATGGGGGGACGACTGGGAGTCTTCGCCGTGGACGGCTGACCTGATGATGGCCGCCCACCACGTGTGGGATGCGCTCGACGACGACGTGCAGACTGCGATGCTGAGGGTGTTGGCCTTTGAGGCGGATCGCTTTCTCGATGTGGACCCGCCGGACGGGCGTTGGGTCGACACGAAGGCTGAGGAGAATGCCTGGGACAGCTACCTGCTGGCTTGGGCGCACTGCATGATGCCCGACCATTCGCACGCTGAGCAGTGGCTCGATCGAGGGAAAGCGTTCGCGATAAACACGTTCACGACAGACTTGGACCGCGTGGATACGCGCCCCATCGAAGGTAAGGCCCTAAAAGACTGGATCTGCACGCAGACGGCACACCCTGACATGACTGTGGAGAACCATGGGTCCTTTCACCCGGGATACCTTGGGTGCGGGGGGCTTTTGCTCACGGGGTGCCTTGCGTTCACACTCACTGGACGCACGCCGCCACCGCACTACCTGCACCACGTGATGGACGCGTGGCGCTTGCTTCGGCGGTTCGTACTCCTGAACGGTTTCACTGCCTACCCTTCAGGGCAGGACTGGTCCTACCATGAGCCTGAGATTGATTACCAGCAGGCCGTTATGTTCCGCGAGTTCGGCGATCCGATCGCTGGGCACCTCCTGTGGGAGGCCATTCGCTACCTGGACGAGTCGATGCGGTATCCAGCGGACGGACGGTTCAACGGCCGAATGCCGGCGGCCGCGGGCGGGCGTTACTTCCAGTTCGAAACGGGCGTGATGGCCCAGCTTGGGGTGCTGACGATCTCGGGGATTCCGAGCGTGAAGCGCCTCGCGCCAGAGGCGTTCCGACAGGAGCAGGTCGGTACTGAGTGCTACCCGTATGTGTGGCTCCAGGTGCGGCGAAGCCGACAGGGGTTGTTATCGTTCGCCTGGCGGAGTCTCGCTCAGGGTGTGATGGGCATGGTTGTGCCGGCCGGTGGCGAGAATATCTTCGGATCGGAACAGGATGCTTTCACGGGGCGCTTCGAGATGGCCGGCGAACGGCTGAAACCAAGGCCGCTCTGTCACACGGACCACACAACCGAGCGCGGGTTCACGACGACAGGGGTCGTAGAGTACGGTGATGGGCTGATCCGACAGTCGCTGGCCGTGGTAGCTCTGGAGGATGGAGAAACGTCCATCGTTATCGACTGGACGGTCGCAGAGCCCGGTATTGACCTGACGTGCAACGAAGCCTTCGGTCTGTACGTAATGAATGACTTTATGAACGAAAACCGGGTAGCGGTTTCCTTCGAGGGCGGACGACGATCCGTGCGTGGCGTCGGCGGGAAGGCCCGGGTGATCGAAACCGGGTCTTCGTGGATCAAGGTCGCAGGTTGTCTCGGACTCGAAACGAGCGGTGATGAGATCCTGTATGAAGACGCATCGGAACGGAACACCCCATCACGGTGGAAGAGCCTGCTGCAGGACCGCATCTACCTCAGCCCCGGGGGAGACGGATCGGCGGTCCGTGACTTTGCCTGCGTGGTTCGACAGGGTCGGGCCGGTACGCGGCGCGTGGGCGGTGGCGTCGAGCGGCTCGACGTCTCAGGCGCGAAGGTTCGGGCGTTCCGGTTCGGAGCCCGGAAGGGCGTTGTCACTGTAGCGGCCAACTTTGGCCAAGAGGCGGTCAGTCTGGACGTAGTCGGTCGGACGGTCGTGCTGCCGGCGATGGATACGTTGGTGTTGGATTGAGGTGTGGTCTGGGGAATCGGATGAGTGTCGGCTTAGGCCCAGACCGGCGAGTCTTAGAGTGACATATTCGCATAGCTCGAAGAGGAGAACTCCGATGACAATAATTCATACATTTGATGGCGCTTTCTAACCAGGAAACAAGCCGGACTGGTGCGGATGCTCGCGTTGATTACCGTCGTTCTGGCGCGGAAGTAATCTCTGAAATCGTGGCTTTTTCGTATTTGAAACAACCTCTCACACATAATAAAAACGTGGAGCCAGCCGATTGCGCGTCAGCTGGCTCCACGTGGTATCATCCTGGTGGTGGTGAAGCGGAAGGGATAGCAGCCTCACTCCCACCAATTCACTTTCAACTGCATCACGTTTCTTGCATACAAAGGTTCCGGTAAAGTGCGGGTGCGGCCGGAAGAACATGCACATCAGGATGCAATAGCCCCCACCCCCGAGACCTAAATTCCACGAGCAGCTGTATATAAAGAGCGGGCCAAGTATATTGGACTTGGGATGTGAGAGCTAAGCCACCTGTAGAGGACGTTGACCGCAACGTGCGATTCTATTGAGAGGAGAAGGTCGCGATGAGTCGCCCCAATGTTCTGCTTTTTGTCGCCGATGATATGGGTTACGGCGACTTTGGCGTCTTTAATGACGGCCCGGCCCAGACGCCGCACTTGGATGCGCTGGTGGAAGAGAGCATTTGCCTAACGCAGCACTACGCCGGGGCGCCAGCATGTTCGCCGTCACGCGCTGCACTGCTGACCGGACGTTATTCACACCGCACCGGGGCTTTGACGCCGATGGAGATGCGCGGGATGGATCGCATCGCGTTGGATGAGGTAACGCTGGCCGATGCCTTCAAGAGTGCCGGATACGCCACGGGCATGATCGGCAAATGGCACAATGGTGCGCTGGATGACCGCTACCATCCCAACGCGCGCGGTTTTGACGAGTTCTATGGTTTTTGCGGCGGCTGGATGGACTATTTCGACTGGATCGTGGAGCGCAACGGCGCAAAGGAACGGGCCGACAAACGGTATCTAACCGACGTGTTCACGGATGAGGCGGTGGATTTCGTGCAGCGGCATCGTGAGGAGAGTTTCCTCCTCTGCGTGACATACAATGCGCCGCACTCGCCGCTGCAGGCTCCGAAGGACAGGTCCCAGCCTTATCTTGAAGCGGGACTGAGTCCGGGGGCGGGCATCACATACGCCATGAACGAGATAATGGACGATGGGGTGGGGCGCATTCTGGCCAAACTGGACGCGCTTGGACTACGCGACAATACTATCGTGATGTTTACCAGCGACAACGGACCGGCCTTCCATCTGCGCGACGATCAGGTACCTGAGGGATACGACACTGAGTGCCGACGCTACAATTGCGGCTTTAACGGCCAAAAAGGATCGGTTTACGAGGGCGGTATTCGTGTTCCTATGATTATACGCTGGCCAGATGGATTGGAGGCCGGTGTGTTCTCAGACGCGCAAATTCACTTCACCGACTGGCTACCGACGCTGATGGCGGCCGTGGACATAGAAAGGCCTGGCGGCAGGCCGCTAGACGGCCGTGAAGTATTGCCGGTCCTGCGCTGCGAGGACGCGGATAAAGCGCCTCCGCGTTTCTGGCAGCTAAACCAATACCAGCCCGTGGGATGGCTCAACGCGGCCATGCGCGACGGGCCGTGGAAGCTGATTCGGCCGCAACAACCGCTGAAGCCGGTCTCGGACGAGGACCGGTTGCACATGAAGCGCTATGTGGAAATGGACATCGAGTATAAGTATTATCCGGAGAACGTCACTGAGCTGATGGACGATCCCGACCCGGAACTCATCATTCCCGATCCGGCCCCACTGGAGCTGTACAACATCGACGATGATCCGTCGGAAAAAGAGAATCTGGCCGAACACGAAAGAGCGCGGACGGCGCGCATGCTGTCGGAGCTGGAAAACTGGTTTGAGGGCGTGGAGGCTGAACGGCGGCGCATTCAAAAGGACGGTAGCATCGTGGAAGCCGTTTGAGCAAAGACGGAATGAAACTTTGGACTGACCGACAACAAGACTTCAAGCCACTTCATCAAGATCATATGTCCTCCATTCGATAGGCCCCTAATACCAATACCTGAATTTGTTGCCCTGAGAAATCGGGGCTTTTTTATACCTGCAACAACCGCTCCCACTTAGCCCAGATTGAGACGGCCCCCGGTTGAACATTTTCACGCAATTGCTTTGTCGATCCCCTCCCATCCGCCCGTGATTAGTGCGACCTTACCTTCGAGATGCAGTTCCAGTATCGCATCCTCTTGGATCAGTTATCTGTTCAACGCAACCCTTTTCCCCGACCAGGAACCCTATGCTCAAACTAAAGCCGATTCCCGATCGTCTGATTGTCTTGACGTTCGACGACGGGTGCAAATCCAACGTGGCGTTTGCCGCGCCTCTACTCTCGGAGCTTGGGTTTGGCGCGACGTTTTACATCACTGAAGGACTGAAATTTCTGAGTGATAAGACAGCTTACGCTACCTGGGAAGAAATCCAAGGGATGGACCAAGCTGGGTTCGAAATCGGGAATCATCTCGGCCGGCATATCGATGTTCGGGCCGAGTCTATGGACGCTCTCAAGGCGGATCTCGAACTGATCGAAGAACGCTGCGCAACTTATGACATCGCGCGTCCCAGGACATTTGCCTACCCGGGAAGCCATATCAGCAGGGAGATGGTTCAGATTCTGGAAGCAGCCGGGTATCCGTTTGCCAGAAGGGGTATTGGGCCGGAAATCCCGGGCGAGGAGGGCTACTTCCAGGGTGGGCGCGGCGTGATCTATGAGCCGGACATAGATCATCCGCTACTTGTTCCGTCAGCCGGTATCTCGGGTCCGCGATGGACGATGGCGGATCTGGAGTGGGCGGTGGATCAAGCGGTGGGCGGTCGGATTGCCGTGCTCACGTATCACGGAGTTCCCGACCCGCATCCACACTGCACGACGTCGCCGGCGGTGTTTGAAGGGTGGATGTCGGTCTTGAAGGCTCGCGATTGCAAGGTAATCGCCATGCGGGACCTAGCCGAGTATGTAAATTCGGGCGAAGGGTTGTCGGATCCGTGGTCAGGAATCGAGCAACGCCTGTCAGGCAGATGTAAAGCCGATGATGATGGATCCGTCGAACAGGCTCTGCGAGATTAGCAGTGTCCTAGTAACCCCCTTCTGTGTGTCTTTATCTATGTCTGATTCTGCGGCCATTTCAAAATCTCGCCGACGATCTCACGACTCGAGCTTGCTCGGAAGTATCCGGATTTCTCGTCTTTGGGATAGTAGGGCCTTTCCACCTTTAAAGACGGGGAGCCAGCCGATTGCGCTTCACCTCGTTCCCTGTGGTATCATCTTGGTGCTGGACACAATCAGAGTGTAACAGCACCATCGTCGTAACCTGCACTCTTACAACGATTAGGCGGCCACGCCGAAGTGGTCGGATTGGTAGGTGCGCTGGACTCAAAATCTAGCGGCTTTCGGGCTGTGGGGTTTGATTCCTGACTTCGGCACCACAATTGAAACACAATCGGGCGGCCCCTACAAGGGCCGCCCGGTTGTGTTTTTGTGACGATCGTAGGTTTTAGTACTAGACGAATTGGTCGTTGCTGTCGCCTCGCACGATCGTGACTTGGCCGGCCTCTTCGAGCTGCCGAACGGTCTGAACGATACGGAGCTGGACCTCTTCCACATCGCTCATTCGTACAGGGCCTGAGAAATCCATTTCTTCCTTCATCATCTCCCCAACGCGCGCTGAGACATTGCCGAAGATCCGATCTTTCATTTCGTCGCTCGCACCCTTGAGTGCTGTGCCTAAATCCTTCGAGTCGACCTCCCTGAGGATCAGCTGAATCTCTCGGTCGGTCAGGTTCGCAATGTCGTCGAAGACGAACATCTGGTTGCGAACATCCTCCGCCAGTTCGGGATCCTGTGCGTCTAGGCGCTCGAGTACCGACTTCTCGGTCGATCGCCCCGTGCTGTTCAAGATCTCGGCAACGGCCTTCGGCCCACCGATTTCGGTGACCTGACCGGAGAGGATCGTCTGGAGGTTCTCGGCAAGACTGTCCTCGAGTTCGCGCAGAATCTGAGGTGAGATACTCTCCATTGTCGCAATTCGGTAGGAGACATCTGCCTGGAGGTCTTCAGGCAGGCCGTTGATGACACCGGCCGCTTGGGCCGCTTCCAGCTGCGATAGGATGAGCGCGATCGTCTGAGGGTGTTCCTTGCTGATGAATGGAATTATCTGGTTAGGATCGACGTTCCGGAGCATGTAGAAGCCACTCGACGTGGTCGAGGAAACCCGGTCGAGAAGGGCCTGCGCCTTGCGAGGTCCCATCGCCTTTTCGAGCGCACCACGGGCGAAGTCCATACCGCCCTGCGAGACATACTGTCCCGCGATCAGCATCTGCTCGAACTCCTCGAGGACTTCGTCCTCCTGCTCGGTCGTGACGACATCGAGTTCGGCTATGTTCTGGGCGATCTGTTCGATCTCTATATCAGTGAGATACTTCATGACCTCGGCCGTGGTTTCCTGGCCGAGCGAGATCATCAGGATTGCGACTTTGGTTCCCGCTGATAGCCCTACACTATCTTCTTCTTCTGCCATGACCTTCTCCGTGTCCGGATCGAGTTGCCGTGCCGCTCGTCAGCAGAATGAGGTAATCACTCCCAAGAACAAACAGCCACATATATAGTATCGGCAATGAGGGCAAAAGGCACACTCATTCGATCACGGGTCCTCTAGCCGAGTCTCGGACCGAGAAGACTCAGCTCTGCGCGAGAGCGTTCTCGATATAGTATTGGGCGGGCAAGAACCGCGTTACACCGCGGATATTCGGCGCCGTCTAGTTCAGTCGCACGCTTACTCGGGCCTTTATAACAGCTCTTTTTTGCCGCATCACGGCGTGGGCGATACTGTTCATCTGTGACGATACCCATTCTCCCGACGGTCTCAGGACGAGTATGACGGGCTGAGGACAGAGAGCACAATCAGAGTGTTGGAGACGATCAGATACATCTCGGTCGACTCGCTATCTGCTTCAACGACCGTTTCACCGTCCCGGAATTGTCGAGTCTCGCAGAGGGTAGGGATCTTGGATGCTCCGTCATCCCCGCCTGCATTGGGGCCTTGGGTCTGAGGATTTCAGGGAGCGTATTGGTTTCCGTCGCCACACCTAAATGATGCGGTATGCAACTCCAGTTGCCGGACAAAAGGCCTCAGCAGTGTGTGCTTAGGGTCTGATCAGTTTCCGGCGAGCTTTGTCTGATCGAGACTGGCCATCAACTCATCTGCTTTCGTGCCTTCGTGGTCGGGCACGAGAGACTTGTAGCGTTCGAGAACGTGGACCGCGTGCTCTCGTTCTTCGCTCATCACAAGAACGAGCCCCAGGTTGAAGTATGTGTCCGGGAAGTCCGGCTCGACGACCGTGCAGATTTCGTAGTGCAGCTTGGCGAGGCGGAAGTCGCCCTCATCTAGATACAGGTTTCCAAGGTTATAGTGAGATTCGAAGTGGCGAGGGTCGTTGGCCAGGGAGAGGGTGAAGCAGTCAAAGGCCTGGGTTCTGTTGGCCGACTCGGATTCGAGGATACCCAGGTTACAGTATGCTTCCGCAACGCAGTCACCCTCGATGATCGCCTGCCGATACAGCTCTTCAGCGGCGGAATTTCCGTGCTCGTCGAGCAACAATGCCTCCTCAAAGGTGCTGAGTCGCCGTGGCAATTCAACAACCTGGCCCTTTGGCTCAGTGAACAGGTTGAGTTGACCGTGTTTTTCGAGGTCTGCCTGTCGTCGCAGACCCACACGTCTGTATCCGAGCTTGTTTGCAGATTGGCTCGGAAATGGAATGAGCTTCACCAAGCGGGCGTAATACTTTCTTTGTTCAGAGGTAAAGAGTGGTCAGGCAAACTGCTGTCGACTCGAGGGTTGCGCCTGATCGGGGAGAGGCGGCTCGACTGCCAGGTGTGACCGGCCTCATTGGCAGCCGATCAAAGTGCTTCCAGCTCGTCCTCACGGGGATACGGAGGATTTGCCGACCCGTTCGCGGTTGTAGTGCCAGAATTGGCGATTGTCCGCGTTCAGGGCCATAAAATCTCTGAATGAACGACGTAGATTGTGATCTACAACGACTGGAAAGTAGTATAAATCGCGATCTGAGCCAACATCGAAAAGATGATGGCAGGATGTCCTACAAGGGTTGCGTTCCTGAAGTTCCCCTATTCACCTCCGGTTGCATACGACCGTCCCTCAATACACCCTCCGCTACAAGATGCGTCTCCGGGTATTCGGGATGAACGGTGCCACATCCGCAGCAGTGATTCGCGGATCTCTTGGTCGACACTTTAAGCGACTTTGGCCTTGTTGGAGGCTGTACTTTCGGGCTGATGCGCCTTCTTTGCGCTTCGTGGACTTGAGTATCGGTTTTCGGTCCAGACGAGCTTCGCTTCTTCGGTTACGAGAACGCAGTTGATCTTCTTGTCCACATCACCGAGTTTGATGTAGTCGATCCAGGAAGAGATTTCTTAGGCTTGTTTTTCTGGAAGATGCGTTGAGCTGTGACGCCGTCGGGATACCGAAAGAGATCCACTGAGTGGACGGAGGATTGTGGGCGCAATATTTCAGGGTTTAGGTGATGACCGCGGCCTTGGTGTATAACAACTTGCCAATATTCGAGATCGTTAGCTTGCGCTTTCTAACTTGCTTAAAATGTGTTTTTCGGGCCACTGACCATCCCCGTTCGTCGCGGCAGGCCAAACGGCGCGGTGAATAAGCGAAACCATTGTCCGGGAGTGGTTTGAACACACTTGTCTACACCGCCTTGGCAGTCTTGGCCGTAGCCGTCTACCACCTCTGGATGTCAGCGGACTATCCTCGCATAGGCCTGTATGCGGGGTTTGGTGTGGGAGTCGTGTTCGGGACGACCGTTCCGGTTGAGCCAGCCGCCGGTGAGCGGCTTAGCAGAGCGCTACGGACGTCGATCGCCTTTGCGGCAACGACAGGCTTGGGGTATGCCCTATACCAGAACACGATTATCGGGGTCTCGTGGGGAGTGGGCGGACTCCTCGGTTGTATCGCTGGCATCCTCGTTGGTCAGGTTGCAAGAGACATTTACGAGGGACAGGGAAGACACGGACCACAATGATTCGCTCCGCAGCATTGGTGGGTATCTTATATATTTGGTGGTTGAGGAGGGATGTAATGACGATTCTGATGACTAAAGACGATCCCGATGTCATGGATTTCCAGGAAAGCCACTTTTGGCGGATTAACAGCGTAGTCCTTGACGTCTTGAGTCGAGGGAGCGAGGGGCTGGGCCTGTTGGGTGGGTTCGGCGTTTTAACAAGAGGTGATGCCTTGTGAGGATCTTGTCTTCGATCCTGACACTGTACTACTACGTGATGCTCGCGCGTGTCCTGATGTCGTGGTTCAACCCGAACCCGTATAACCCGATCGTTGACGCGATCTACCGCCTGACAGAACCCGTCCTGAGTCCTATCCGTCGCGTTCTCCCATCCATGGGCGGTTTCGATCTCTCGCCGCTGGTTGTCTTTTTCGTCCTGATCTACCTGCAACGCATCCTTTTCTGACAGCCCTTCACCCCGTCCGGATCCCGTCACAACAGAGGTAGAATTTGTCTGTCCTAGCGTGCAACTTGGCTTCCTACGGACCGTTCCGGGATGAGGCATACGCGCATCTCGCCGATATCGGGGTCCGGCACGTTGAGATTCCCTGTCCCGAACCCGATGATGTGGAGGACGTGCAGCGGGAGCTGTCTTCCTTAGGTCTGACCGCATCGACCGTTATCATCCCCTGTCAGATGGATGCGGACGACGTTGTCCTGCGATTTGCACATTTCTTAGATGCCGCACAGGCGTTGGGTGTCGAGACCGTCTTTACGAGTACAAAGACCGCCGAATTGGACCTAGAGTATGTCTATGGCAGGCTGCAGAACATCGGGGATGTGGCAGCTGAGCGAGGGATCGTGGTTGCTCTCGAAACGCATCCGGATCTCGTGATCAACGGAGCAACCGGACTCGAGACAATGGAGGGCGTGGCACACCCGAACGTCCAGATCAACTTCGATACGGCCAACGTCTACTATTACAACCGGGATGTCACGGCAGAGCAGGAACTTTCCCTTGTTGCGCCGTATGTCGCATCTGTTCACCTAAAGGACACGAATGGCGTGTTCGGGGCTTGGCATTTCCCTGCGCTCGGAGAAGGTGTTGTGGACTTCCCTGCCTGTGTGAAACTCCTGAATAGGAATGAATTCAGCGGGCCCTACACGCTTGAACTGGAAGGTATTGAGGGCGAGGAGATGACTCCCTTACTCGCGAAATCCCGCGTGGAAGCGTCGCTCGAGTATTTGCGCCGGATCGGCCTGGTCGAATGATCTTGGCGATCGATATCGGCGGTACAAGGTTTCGAGTCGCTGCTGTGTCGGAGGTGGGTGATCTCGTTCGTGTAAGCCGGCGTCGTACGAACGCAGAAGGTGGTGCGGAATGGATGATCGGGCAGGTCCTAGAGATCGCGCGGAAGTATGTTGATCGCTACGATATCGATGCGATCGGTGTTGGATTCGGTGGGCCTGTTCGGTTTGACCAGCAGCGCATCGTGAATTCCACGCACGTTCCCGGATGGGACAATCTGGATTTGCCGGGCATCCTCCGCGACGAGTTCAACCTCCCTGCAATCGTTGATAATGACGCGAATGTAGGAGCGCTCGGCGAGTTCGTCTACGGAGCGGGCCGAGGTTACCAAAGCATGGTTTACTACACGGTGAGTACGGGAATCGGCGGCGGGATTATCATTGATGGGGACGTCTACCGGGGCGCCAACGGCAACGCCGGGGAATTGGGACACGTTCCCATCCTACTGAACGGTCCTCGCTGCGACTGTGGGAAGCGAGGGTGTCTCGAGGCGCTCTGTTCCGGTCCGGCGATCGGTCGGCGAGGCTCCAGACGGATGAAATGCGAAGGTCTGTCAGCGAGGGAGGTGTTCGATGCAGCCCGAAAAGGTGTTTCCGGTGCCTCTCGTGTTGTTCTGGAAACGGCACAGTACCTCGGAATGGGGATCGCAACCACGATCAACACATTGTCTCCAGACCTCGTAGTGATCGGAGGCGGCGTCGCGAAAGCCGGCCGGATTCTCCTGGATCCCCTGAGGATCAGCGTTCAAGACCTGGTGATGCCTGTCCACAGGGCCTCGGTTCGTGTTTTGTCGGCTAGGCGGGGCGATAATGCAGTCCTGATGGGCGCTGCCGCGCTAACAGGCAGCATCAATTAGTTCGGATTCCAGAACATTCTTCGGTTAATGCTCTCTCGCCAAGGCGATGGAGCGTTTTTTTTTGCTTGAATCCAAAAAAACACGCTCATCCACTAAAGACTCAAGCCCCCCCGCCGATAGTTGAGAGGAGGCCCTATATGCGGTCCTCCCCACACTCCGAAGGGAATCGGAAAGCGTTTGTAAAACAGTAGCATAACCAGGAACAGGCAGATGAGGAGCGACGGCAAGAAGTCGATTGAATCGGGTTCTACGCGACTGACCAAGCGCTCTCCTGGTATTATTAGGATCCCCAACTCATGAACCTAAATTTGCGTCAACTAGCTCAGGTCTCGTTGACCTTGATCGTCTTCACGGTTTCAGCCACCAGTCTGCGTGCACAGACGGTGTCCCTGACGCCGGACGAGGTGATCAACGGCATAGAAACGACCACTGAAGAGCAGTTCCACCAGCGAATCAACATAACGTTGGGTGCTGCTGCGGTTGGGGCCAGCCGTGCCTTTACGATCACGGTTCCAGCAGAACTGAATGTGTTGTCGAATTCTGTGACAACGACCACGAACACCGCAGGGGCATCATCTTTCTTCGCGGGGTCACCATCTGCTAACCTAGAAACGCTCAACTTTGGCATCTCGGGAACCGTGGGGGGTGTAGTCGTCTCGGTCGAATTCGACCTGAAGACACCAACCAACTTCACGGGTATCCCTAATGGTGGCCGCGCCGATACGCTATACGCCCTTGCCTTCAGCGACGCCGTTGGGGCTAAGCAGACCGTCCAGGTTTCCAAGCTGCAGAACCAACGCCTTCAGCAGTTCCAGTTCTCCGCTCCTGACTCGATAGTTGGTGACACCACGCAACTTGGTGGTCGGTTCTACAAGCTCGCCTTCCCGGCAACGCTTCCTGATCTGAGTCACACTGGGATGTCCGGACTGTCCCTAAGTAACGGGGTCTCGGATGGCAGGACGGACGTTCTCTACTCGTTTTATTTGAGTGCTGATTCGTCGCTCGTCACTCGTCCATCCACGCTCGCTCCAGTGAAGCACTTCACGCTTGGTGCAGATCGTTCACCTCTGGTTGGTCAACGGCAGAATCCCCGGTTGGTCGATCGCACGTTCATTCGGGAGGACTATGTCGCAACGTTTGGAGGTAATACTAATGCTGACAGCATCAATTGCGTGATCTCCCTTGAGGAGACTGCGGACAATACGGTGTAC
>DPVD01000341.1:3379-8396 GCA_003526745.1 Candidatus Latescibacterota bacterium | reverse complement strand
CCGGAAATATCAGCGAACAGAACAGTAACATGCTTCCGCGCCGATTCAGTCCCATTTGCAGTCGGGTCAGGTGGTGTGAGTGCTACCGCAGTTGGGCTCGAAGTGACCTCCGGCTGTTCCAACTGTGGACGCGAAACCATTTGCGGGAGTTTGACGCCGCATTCTCCACAAAAGACATCGCCATCCACCGCGGCGGAGCGACAGGTAGGACAGAAGAGAAAGAGCGGGCTGCCGCACTTTGTACAGCATTTAACTCCGCTACGATTGTCGTGAGCACAGTCAGGGCAGTTCATGATCTGATTCGCCTTTGTCTACTAAAAATCCGTACAGTGCATTAGTCTATAGGACGCCTACGGCGTTCGTAATCCAGTCACATCGAGGCCGCATCCTAGCGCTGAGTGTGGCGATAGATGGGGGTAGGTCAACTCCGAACACCAGCAATGGGCAGATTGTGACACAGGTCCTTCCATCGGAGACGTAATAATTGATGGAATAGATGCTGATCTGGTCCAGCCTGAATAACATCAGGCACCCTGATGCTATTCAGGCAATGTACTGCTTTGGCTGATTAGGTTCACAGCGTGGGAAAGATATGGGAAATTGGAACGACCGGCAAAGAGGGAACAGTGTGGACCTGGGACCGTGCTGTCAACGCAATAGTCTCCGTATAGTGCCCTTGCGAGCCAATGAATCAACAACAGTCGATCGGGTGATTGAATAGCTTGGTACCGGCCTCCTTTTCAGAGTTCTTTCACCGAATCGACCGACTTCAAATCGGGCTCTTAGAAAATGGATCGGATGTCGTTGACCCGGAATGTCGAAAATAGGGCAAAAAACCGCATTCAGGTGGCGAGGTGAGTCGTATTTGTATATTGAGCTTTCGGTGCAGCTGTCCTCTCAAGGGCTACCGTGCCGAATGCACTGCCCACACGATCCCTTTCCTGTCGTGTATCCCGGCCCGCAATCCAGAGACAGGCTAGATCCGCGGGATGATAAAATAAGAGGCGAATGCGTGGTTGCATCCGCCTTGGAAACACTCGCTGTCGCGCCGCTACTGGATTACCTACCCAAAAACCTCGACAAACAGGAGGAAGTCGCCAAATCCGACGACTCCGTTGCTTTTCTGTAAGAGATCATCGAGCCTCTTGTTATCAGCATAGATGCAGGGATCTTCTGACATTGAAGGGTGATTTGTTCGAGAAGCTTCTTCCTTCCTCGCACGGGCACTAGAGTTGTCACACTTTCAGCCTATTCGATTCTTCCGCAGTGTTTGCCCAAGGTGCGGGGACCGAATACCCATTCTCAGCGTAAGGATCCTTACCTCGAATCGGAATCCCTCCTGTGTAGTTCCACTCCCCATGCCAGCTTAGAATCGTCGTTGCCGACGTATAATGCAGAGTTAGGGACGGACGGTAGGTCCCTGTTCTTCTGTTCGGTTTTGAGCTGTGGAGAAGGTATCCTGAGAAGAAAAGGACATCACCTGCTTTCATGGGCAGAGGGATCGCGCCAGAGTCATCGAAGCCCCGGGCCTCGGCTTTGTGGTCCACGTCCGGGTTGTTGTGGTCAAAACGATCATAAATCACACCCGACTTGTGGCTATCCGGCACGATCCATAGACAGCCGTTTTCCACTTCGACATCGGTAGTCGGAATCCATACGCCTGTTAGAGAACGGTCCCGGGTAGGGATCGGATGCTCGTCCTGGTGCCAGGGACTACCCTTCCCGTTAGGCCCCTTCGAAACGAACATTGTCTGTATGCACTTATATCCTCCATCCCAGAAAGGGACGAACGCACCGACGATATGGTCGAGTACGCTGACTAGCTTTGGATGGTTAACGAAGCGCGCTATTGTATCGCTTAAGACGTGTGGCATTCCGATATACATATGACGCCCGAGGAGCCGGTCGTCATCTAAAGGCCAATCAACGGGTTCGATCGCGTCTGTGTCGTAGTCCCCTCGGTTGATCTTCTTTAGATCGTGATCAATCTCGGTCAACTCTTGTGGTGACATCGTTCCGTTGACCAAGACGAATCCGTTTTCCCGGTATGACTCGGTCAGCTTTGCCTTATCGAAGAGGTCAATGTGGTGCGCTTGCATTGTGATGTCCTTTTGAGGCTGAGATTAACAAATGTGAATGCCAAAAGCTGTCCTCGGAACAGCCGGCCACTCATAGCAATGCAGCCATAGGCCTTTTGATATCGATACATAAACAATGAACCTCTAAACCGCCATGAAATCTATGTCTGACACAAAATATAGGAGCAGATTCTGTTGAACACGCCGAATAAAAGGTTCTCAGATCTGATCCGGGCAAGCCGCCAGCTGCGCAAGGTTCTTTGGTCAGACCCCCATCGTCCTCTTTATCATTTGACGTCCCCGGAGGGTATGTGGAACGACGCGAACGGGACCGTGTTCTGGAAAGGACGCTATCACGTCTTCTACCTAGGTCGGATGCCCAACCCAAAAGGCGAACAAAGCGACTCGGAGAACGATTGGCTTCCAGCCTTCGAACACGCGTCGAGTAAAGATCTCCTCCATTGGGTACATCACCCACCGGCGATCCTTCCTGCCTTCGACGGTTCCACACCGCGTGGTATCTATAGTGGCGATTTAATCGAAGGGGCACCGATTCCTACGCTGATCTACCACGTACCCGGACAGGGTACGTGCATAGCGAGGTCCGAAGATGACGATCTGATTGAGTGGGCTCCGGTGCCAGAAAACCCGGTCATTACCGAAGTGGAGGACGAGGAATACCGGGTGTTCGATCCGTGTGCATGGTACGATAACGGTGTCTACTATGCTTTGATCGGCAACAAGAACGGGCGCACCGGATACGAAGGAGATTGTACAAGCTTATTCCGATCTGACAACGCACTAGACTGGTCATATCTGGGGCCGTTTTACAAGTCAAATCGCGAATGGACGGAGGAGATCGAAGATTGTGCGTGTCCGGATTTCTTCCAAATCGGGGATCGACACGTGCTGTTAATGCACGGTCACCGACCATATGGGATGGCCCATTTTTATCTGGGGCGAGTTGAAGACGAGGTTTTTTTTCCCGAATCGCACGGCCGGATGAATTGGCCTGGAGGCCAACTTTCTGCGCCTGAAACCCTCCTTGATCCCAACGGGCGGCGCTTGATGTTCGCGTGGGTCCGCGAGGCTCGTCCCTGGGAAGACTACGGCTGGGCATCGGTCATGTCCTGTCCGAGAGAATTGACGATTGAAGACGGAGAACTGCTAATTAGGCCAGCAGAGGAATTGAAGTCCCTTCGACGCAACCACAGGCGTGAGTCAAACATAATTCTGTCCGGAAGGAGAAAAGAGTTAGCCTGGGCGTCGGGTTCTGCTAAAGAGATCGATCTTGTTTTTCGTGTAGAAACAGCTGAAGAGGTTGGCGTTTGTGTCCGGAGTTCTCCCAGCCAGGAAGAGAAGACCTTGGTTGTTTGGTCCGCCGTCGAACAGACGCTCCGGGTTGAACTTGATGGATCGACCCTTGACGAAAACGTTCAATACCTTCCCTGGACTAAGGCGGACTTGGATGAAGAAGGGAGAAGCTTTAAGGATTGCCAAATTGCACCCCTAGAGATCGAATCAGGCAACACGCTTCGTTTGCGCGTTTTTCTAGACCAATCGATACTCGAAGTTTTTGCGAACGACAGGCTGTGTTTGACGAATAGGATCTACCCAACGCGCGCGGACAGTGTTGGTGTGGCCGTGTTTGCCCACGGGGGAACAGCAATGATAGAATCGATTGATGCGTGGGACATGGAACGGGTCAACAGTTGGTAGCTCAGTCTCGGAAATCAGAAACAGAGTTTTCACCGTAAAGCCAGTCAAGCAGGGAAAACCCACGTTTGCGGGTTGTCATGGAATCTGAAAGTGAAGATGGGGCTGCAGTTCCTGAAGCGACACGGTGTCAACAACACGGACATCACGGTTGATCTCTAGGTTCGAGAAACTTTCCGACGCTGAGCCACGGTCTGACCACCTTAATCGAAGATACCAATGTGGTCTACCCATACACTGGTCCTGAATCGACTGGATACAGAGATCATCATCTCTTCGAGGATCACGGCTCAGCCCTCGGATCTAACCAACTCAACGAATTCGTGAGAGGCGTTCTTGATGCCATGAAGGTTGGCTCCCTTCCAGAAACTATTACCATGTCAGCGCTGCAAGCTACCCGTCTTTCATCTCTCCGCTTCCACGCCCATTTCACCGGTGACCAGCGCCCATAGCATCCTACCTTTTGCACCAAATCGGATCGCTGATTTTTGTTCCACTCTCCTTGGTTGTCGCCGAAGTGATGGCCATTTCGACTCACTAGTTCACCATCAGGCACCAAACTTCTGTTTGTATGTTCGGCTTAGTTCCCGCTCCGGCGCTTCCGTGCGTGTAAATTATAACCGGCTTCTTGACGGAATGGAAAGGACCCGGTCTTGAAATAGATGGAAGCCAACTGGGGGTTCTTGGGTCGCTAGGGCTGATCTGGTCACACGTAAACGACTGCGCCTTGTCAGAAGAGTGTAAATAAAAGATTTCGCTTGAGGGATGCCCCCAGTGGCTCTCTTTACCAACTGCAAGAGGATCGACGCCGGATACCAAAATATGCAAATTGTCTGAGGTGTCGATGGTCATCATGCTTTCTACCGCGACATATCCCTCCGGCACGTGAGATTCGATCTGTATCGTATCCCACCCCTTTCCCGACCATCGATTCAGCCAAATGATATCACTTTCAAGACTTGGATTCAGCGTGATGGCCCATAGATTACCTGAGTTGTCAAGCGTGATGCTGTTTACGTAGATATTATGGTCGAAGGGTGGGATGGCGATTGGATGTTTGTATAGCGTGGGGGTGTTGATCGGTCTACCTGCCAGGCTTTGCCACGTGTCGCCCATGTCGGTGGATTGGAGGATGGCAGCGCCGTAAGATCGCATCCTAGAACTGTCTCCCGTGACAGCATTATTGTCACTACCTCCGATGTTGTAGAAGTGGCAAGCCGCAT
>DPVD01000341.1:0-3073 GCA_003526745.1 Candidatus Latescibacterota bacterium | reverse complement strand
GCCGCATACAGCGTTCCCTCCGAGCCACAGGTGATATGGCCATAGTGATGTGTGTACTGTGGGTCAACATCCTGCGTGAATAAGGATTTCGCCGAAGTCCATCCTCCTGTCTCACGTTGTCTGTGGAACATTGTGGATGGTGGATGCTCACCGCCACGGCATACTACCACGTCGTATCCTCCTGGAGTATGAACGATCGAGGCTGCTGTCGCGTTGTAGCCGAAGTTGCTCCAAGATGATCTGTAACCCTCACCTTCTGGTTCCCAAGACGTTAGGTCTCCCGGACGTTCAGTCCTTTTCCACTTCAATCGCGCTTGATTCCAGTCACCGGACCAACCGTGTGGTCCATAGGTCAACCGGATGTGGCCGTCTTCGTCGGCGGTGATGCACGGACACGTGTGGTTGTCCGATCCATCGGCGATACGGATGGTATCACCCCAAGATTGGCTGGCATGGTCAAAGGTTTTTCCACAGACGGTGGCGACAGAGTCCAGCCAGACGATGTGAGTCTTGCCGGCGCGGGTGAGCGCTTTGTTGGACCAGTTGTATGATGTGGCTCGCGTGGAGCCCGAGGTCGATATGCATATGGGGTCTGAGAGCGAAATCATAATGGTGAGCCTTTTGGTTAGTTACTTAAAGCGGTCAAAAGTTTAGCCTTAGAGGGTGAGAGGTTTTCCTGAAAAAGATGCAACTGGTTCGAGCTGGACTCCAGAGCCTAGCGTAGGGAGACAGCGGCTCTTCAGTCAACCCCCTGTATTCAGTGTAGGCTTGACAAAAGCAAGACATTCGGAAGCTTTTAACTATGGCATTGACTGTCATCATATGGCTTGTCGGAATGTTGCACGCACAGTCGTCAACGGTTGTGGATCCCCGTCTCGATCAACGCTGGATGATTGTGAATGACGGTGTGATGGGGGGGCGTTCTGTGAGCAGCGTTTTTCGGCACGAGAACGTTTATCGGTTCAGTGGGTATTTGTCCCTCAAAAACAACGGTGGTTTCGCATCGACTCGGTTTTTGACTCCAAATGGAGACCTGTCTGCTTTTGACGGTCTCCGAATAAGGATTCGGGGCGATGGAAGGACTTATCGGATCCGGCTTAGGAGCGGAAAGAGATACGATGGAATTGCCTATCAGGCCGATTTCAGGACGCGGGATGAGGTGTTGACGGAGTTTACCGTCCCTTTTTCCAAAATGATACCGGTGTGGCGAGGTCGCTATGTGCGTGGTGCGAAACCGCTTGACCGCTCGAGCATCCGTCAAGTCGGCTTCATGATCTCAGATGGCAAAGCTGGCCCGTTTCAGCTGGACATCGAGCAGGTCGTCGCCTACATCGACTAAATATCAGACATCTGAAATTTCTACTGCGACTCCAAATACCTTTTTGAAGTTCTCGAACGAAGATTACGCTAGGCGAAGTCACCAGTGATGTCGGATAGAGGCAGCGCGTTTGCCTTAGTTAGCAGGAACGGAAAGAGTATCGATTATCAAGATCAGTTTCATCGGCACAGCAGACGCTAAGAAGTATTATCTGCAATCGGTGTATGAACTCAAAAAGATCTAATCAATTGTAATTGAAGAGTTCAAATTGATCCCTGCATAGAGGACGGGGGTAGGGTATTCAATCCGACGAAAGGCAGCAGTACAGAGTTTGATTCCTACGAGTTCCCTAGCCAGTGGTTAAACTTAAACCAGAGAAGTGTGGTGGCTAAAAGACTACCAAATAGCAATTTTCTATGTCATACACGATGTGGCACACGCGAAAACTAGAAGGCAGGAGAAAACGTGCCATGAACCGTTTTACAAGGCTCAGGTAGGAATTTGTAGAGGTCTATAAGAATTGTGGAGGCAGGGAGAAGCGTAAATAGATGCTGCAGGAAAATCCAAGGGCATTCCTTAGACTTCTGGTTAGCCTGCTGCCTAAGCGGATGGTTCAGAAAGAGAGGTTCCTGAATGTGGACATAAAAGACTTGTCTCTGGTAAAGCTGCTAAGGTTAGGTGATGTGTCTGATAAGAAGTTAGAAAGTATGAACTAGGGTGCTACGTAACGCCTTACTATCCGTTATCTCAAAGGCTTGCAATCAGCTTAGAGAACGTCGCATATGCCTGTCTAGGCCTAGCAGGGATATTGGGACCAGAGCCAGTCTTCAACAATTGCCGTGGCAAATTTAACTGGGATCTATATCCGCGCTCATT
Source organism: Candidatus Latescibacterota bacterium (assembly GCA_003526745.1). Classification (GTDB taxonomy): domain Bacteria; phylum Latescibacterota; class UBA2968; order UBA2968; family UBA2968; genus UBA2968. The sequence goes on along the minus strand of DPVD01000341.1, from coordinate 879 downwards.
CGCTTTTTGGCATCCTCGCGTGCCTGCAGAACTCCGAGGTATACAACTCCTGTTACCACTAATCCGAAAACAAAGATGATGAGAATTTCGCTGAGGCCGAACATGCTATATCTCCTTCGTTTTGGATAGGTCTGACAGACAAGTTCTCATCCCTGACCAGAGACTCAGAATACTCGGCACCCAAATGCCAACAAAGAGCCCGTATTCACGGCTGTAGAGGAACCAGAGACTGACGCTCGCAACGAAGCTCGCAAATGCGGCAAATAGGAAATATTTGTCAGATTTTGTAAACACGAACCTACCTCCTTGCAGTTAATCTCCTTACAACTGGAGCGTATGCGTAAATGTGCGAGAAACTGTGTATATACCGGCCTAATCCTTGCCTGTCAATTTGACCGACTTTGCCTGCATACCGAAAAATTACCCCAGGGACCTTTTGTTACGTGTGCATCTAGGCACGACAGAGAACGGAAATCTTCATCATCATTTCCCTCACGCTTGATAGCTTAACTGCATACTTCCAGATAAACTAGTGGATCACTCTTCCCCGATCACTGGCTCTGCGGTAACAATGCCGGACGTAGAGGCATACATAACGAATGCACACAGGAGAAGAAGCGAAAATGCGGGCAGGGACTTGACGATCGGGTCTTTGATCTTTGTGTGCATCACGACGGCTCCGAGCATAAGAGTGGCTAGTCCCAAAGCCGCAGGTGCGGTGAATGATGGTGCAACGATTCCCAGCAACAATGAGAGTGCGCAGCCAACTTTCATCGTTCCAACTGTCGGCATTGCCCACGAAGGTAGCCCATAAACAGTAAACTCTTCACGCATGCTTCGCGCGTCTCCTCCGCACCAATTTGTTTCACGATTCACGCG
>DPVD01000335.1:0-5316 GCA_003526745.1 Candidatus Latescibacterota bacterium | reverse complement strand
AATTTTTGAAGAGGAGGAAGTGGTCGCGATTGTGGCAGGGGTTCAGGAGGATGGTACGCGAATCGTCCAGTTCGATGGTGACGTGTCGGGCCTGATCGAACGCCGGGGCGCCATACCTCTGCCGCCCTACATTCAGCGTGATCCGACCGAATCCGATGCCGAACGCTATCAGACCGTGTATGCGAGAACGGCAGGGGCTATCGCGGCTCCAACAGCGGGTCTGCACTTCACGGGGGAGATGCTCGAATCGCTGGAGTCAGAAGGTGTCGACCGAACGACGGTGCTCCTACACGTTGGTCCGGGGACGTTCAAGCCTGTCGAGGTCCAAGATGTGGTTAACCACCGGATGGATGCGGAATACTACGAAGTCACCGATCTAGCTGCAGAAGAGATCGAGAAGACGCGCGCGTCTGGTGGACGGATCGTGGCCGTGGGCACGACCTCAGTAAGAGTGCTGGAATCACAGACTGACACGTGGGGGCGTCTGGGTTCGGGATCAGGCTGGACGGATATCTTTATCTACCCCGGGCACAGTTTCAAGCTGGTCGACGCGCTCCTGACGAACTTCCACCTTCCCAGGTCGACCCTGTTGATGCTCGTGTCGGCGCTGGCAGGTCGGGAGTTGATCCGAGAGGCGTATGACGAGGCTGTCCGCCAAGAGTATCGGTTCTATAGTTATGGGGATGCGATGCTCATCACTTGATGCGAGCAAGAGGTATGTCAAATGAGATCGACTGTTCATGAACGACCAGGATTTCGTGTCCGCTCGCTGGACTGAACCGGAGGTCGCTAAGACACCAAGATTCAGGAATGTGGTGATTGGCTTCCGTCAATTGGTAGACCAGAACGTTACGACGTATGACGAGATCGAGGTGAAACGGGATACGCTGTTGGGCGTGATTGCATGTCTTCTGGAGAAGCGGTGACCTACGCGATAATCCTTGCCGGCGGTCTGGGCCGGCGTATGGAAACGGACAAACCCAAGCAGCTTCTGGATTTTGGCGATCGGCCCGTTCTCTGCCACACCCTCGAAGTCTTCGATAGCTGTGAGGACATCGACCGAATCGTCGTTGTGGGTCCGCGTGGAGACCTGGATGAGGTTCGATCGCTCTCGTCTGCTTTCTCGAAGGTCGGGGCTGTTGTGGACGGAGGAAAGGAGCGACAGGATTCCGTTCGCAAAGGTCTCAGGGCCGTTCCCCGAGAAGCCGATGTCGTAGCCGTTCACGATGGAGCAAGGCCACTCGTTACGTCAAATGAGATATCGGTAATAGTTGCGGCAGCTCGCAAATCAGGAGCCGCCGTGATCGGACAACCGGTCACCGACACGATTAAACGCGCCCAGGACGGGTGCGTTGCGGAGACTCTGGACAGGTCAGATCTGTGGGCGGTTCAGACGCCCCAAGCATTCAAGACGAATATTCTGCGTGAGGCGCACGAAGCAGCCATGCGAGATGGCTTTGTCGGTACGGACGACACGGTTCTGGCAGAGCGAATCGGGAAGCCGGTGACCCTGATGGAAGGGTCGGCTGAGAATATCAAGGTGACACGCCCCGGGGACATTGAACGTGCGGAAGATATCCTCAAAAGGCGTTTAGGAGGGGATGTGCAGCGAATTGGGATGGGATACGATGTCCATCAACTGGTCGAGGGACGTAAGCTGGTCCTCGGCGGGGTTAATGTTCCCTTCGACCTAGGGTTGGATGGCCACTCGGATGCGGACGTCCTGTCGCACGTCGTGATCGACGCCATCCTGGGAGCAGCCGGTCTGGGAGACATCGGCAGGCTGTTTCCAGATACCGATCAGGCCTACAAGGATATCTCGAGCTTGATCCTGCTCGAGCGGACAGCGAAAGCGCTGAATGAAGCGGGAGCCCAGCTGGTGAATGTCGATGCCACGGTTATGGCTCAGCGACCGAAGCTGGCGCCTCACGTCCCTGAGATGGAAACGAACATCGCGACGGCCCTCGGGGTAGAGGAGAGTCGCGTTTCGGTGAAGGCGACGACGACAGAAAAGCTTGGTTTCGTCGGGGAAGAGCGTGGCATGGCCGCGCAGGCAGTGGCACTCGTCAGGGTCAAATGAATTGCTGTCGCACAAACGCTATGGCGTGGGAGGCAAGTGTTAAGGGTCAAAAGCGGGCCGGTAACGGCAAGATGACACGTAATCGAAGACAAACGGGTCGGGTATGGTGATGGAGTATTTGGCTGAGTTCTGGGACAACTTTCTTGTCTATTTGAATAATCAGCCGCCGGGTTGGGTCTACTTTTTCCTGTTTATGGGGGCATTCCTCGAGAATGTTGTGCCTCCGATACCAGGGGATACACTGATCGTGTTCGGAGCGTATCTGGCCGGGATCGGCGTGATCCAGGTCTGGCCGGCTTACATCGCGATGTATGTGGGTAGCGCGATGGGGTGCCTGCTCGTCTATGGCATGGCGTATGTGAAGGGACGCGATTTTTTTTTACGTCTCGAACGTCGGTTCTTCGACGAGTCGAAGATTGAGGTGGCGGAGATTTGGTTCGAGAAATACGGGATTCGGATCGTGATTTTCAACCGGTTCCTGCCGACGGTTCGTGCCTTTGTCGGAATTGTGGCCGGGATCATCCGGATGAACCCCGTTCGGATGACGTTGTATGTGGCGATCGGGGTGTTTCTGTGGAACTCCCTCCTCGTCTACTTTGGCCTGATGGTAGGCGAAAATTGGCAACTGGTCGTCACTGTCCTGAGAACCTACAATCAGGTGGTTATTACGTTAGTTTTGGTTGTCGGTGGTGCCTACTACGTTTGGAAGTACTGGAAGCGGCGGAAGTCGGAACCAAAAGAAGATGGCGCAGGCGCGCAGGCGAACAGTCGAGCAGGAGAAGCCTGATCTGCGTTTTTTGCTCTTCGCCTCTTTGCCTAAATGCAAAGCGAAAATGAGTTTGAGAAATGGGAAAGAAGATCCGGCTAGGTGTTCTCTTCGGTGGTCGGTCGGCTGAGCACGAGGTTTCGATTCAGTCAGCACGGAACATCGTCGAGGCTCTGGACAAACAGAAATACGAGGTAGTCCTAGTCGGGATCGACCACGCGGGACAGTGGTATCTGAACGACGCGTCACGATTTCTGCTGGATTCCCGGAATGCGTTGTCCGCGTTCGAGGTTCGGAATGACGATACGGTTGCGCTCGTGCCTCGTTCGGGGTCGAGAGATCTCATGCGAACGACGGACAATGAAGATCTCGGTTCTGTAGATGTCGTTTTTCCTGTGCTACACGGACCGTATGGTGAGGATGGGTCTGTTCAGGGAATGTTGAAGCTTTTCGATGTCCCGTTTGTCGGTGGTGATGTGCTTGGATCGGCCGTCGGAATGGACAAGGATGTTATGAAGCGGCTGCTTCGGGATGGTGGAATCGCGATCGGTGATTACCGGACTGTTCACCGTCACAAGCGCGACGATGTGTCTTTTAGCGTACTCGCCAACGAGATGGGAACGCCACTGTTCGTGAAGCCCGCGAATCTGGGGTCGTCTGTCGGTATCAGCAAAGTTGATACGGCCGACGAATACAAAGCTGCTTTGGATGAAGCTTTTCTGTATGACACAAAAGTGGTCGTCGAAGCCTTTCTCGAGGGTCGAGAGATCGAGGTGGCCGTTCTAGGGAACGAGGATCCGATCGCCTCGCTACCTGGAGAGGTAGTTCCGCACCACGAGTTCTACTCGTACGAGGCTAAATATATCGACGAGCAGGGTGCGGGTCTCGAGATACCCGCCAAGCTAACGGATGAGCAGGTATCCTCGGTACAGGAGCTGGCGATTGAGTCGTTCCAGGCTCTTTGCTGTGAGGGGATGGCTAGGGTCGACTTCTTCCTGAGTCCTGACGGCAGGTTTGTCATGAACGAGATCAACACCATACCCGGATTCACTCGGATCAGCATGTATCCGAAGCTCTTCGAGGCGAGTGGGATATCGTATGCCGACTTGATCGATCGGCTAGTTAAGCTCGCGATCGCCCGACACGAGCGTCAGCAGGGGTTGAAAACAAGCAGATGACGGGCAAATGTTTAATGATAAGTGTCAGAAGATTATGTCAGCCCTGGATGGGTGAAGGCGGATATGGAAGTGCGAACTTAAGGTAGCGCCAGGCCGATCCAGGTTTTGGGATCGGCCCGTTTTTTTGAGATCACGCTGAAATGGGTCATGTTTGGTTGGTGCCGCTGCATTTCTTGTCTAGGATAAGAATGTCTGACAATCGTTGCAGGTCTGTGACCGGATTGTAACCAGCCGTTTTTTATATGTCTAAGTGCATGACCTGAGTATTAGATGTTTTCGGGCCTTATGGTGTGAGAGAGAGCGGATGCCAAAGGTTCTGATCACAGAAGACGATGTGGTGCTTCTGACTTTCTGGAAGCGGATCTTAAGCTGGAGGGCTTCGAGGCACACCCGGCGGTGAGTCGGAGGCGTGTGCGGGAAACCAATTACGATTTGGTCTTGTCAGACATCGAGAAACCCTTCAGTCTCGGCAAACTCCTACTCCAGTTGAAGGTGATGGGGCTGACCGAGGAAGCGTAACGGAAGACTTCAGTATGAGATCGATTGCAAAGACAGCGATGATCCTATTCAGTCTCGTGGCATGCCTAGGAGCGATTTTGGGCTGGGCGATGTCCTCTGACAGGCAGAAATACCGGGTCCAGGGACCATACGAGCAGCACGGCTAGACGATCTCGAGACAAGGCAGTTAGCGTTGGGCGTTGTCCGAAAAGGATGGCGCCCTTTTTGTTGGAATGATGGATGATCGTGTCATGTCCGGCGCTTCATACCATCACAAACCACTGGAGTATGCATTGATTCTTCGCCGATTCCTTGCTCCTCGCTTTGCTTACCATTCACTGGTGAGGGAAAATTTTCGATTCACTACTGAGAGCTCTGCTAAGTAACCCGGGAGTGAACGCGCAGCAAGAGTGAGTCCTTTTCGATGCTGACGGATCTTCGTCTAAGGGACCCGCCTACGGTCATCCCTGCGAAAGCTGGGACCCAATCCGAGTTTTAGTCGGCCCTGGATGTCCGCGTGCGTGACACTACACAACAAAAATATGGCGACGACTCTATCCGAAGACGAAAAGACAATTCTTCGTTACATGATCGACCTCGAGGATCGTGGGTCCGAGTGGCCGCCGGCGAGGAGGATCGTGACCGGAACGGCGATTGGGTCATTGAGAGTGGAGGCCCTGCTGTCGACGCTGGCCTTGAGGGGCTTTGTTGCTGCGCATCCGAACCTTGATGAGGATCCCAGATACTCGGTTACGAGCAGCGGGAGACAGACGCTCTTCAAGGGCGGCTCTTGA
>DPVD01000026.1:0-5950 GCA_003526745.1 Candidatus Latescibacterota bacterium | reverse complement strand
TTCCCACGAGAACTCTGCCACCACCACCGACTGCGATGCGCGAGTCACCGAATAGACGCGCTTTACTTGCGAGATCGTCTGGATATCCCGTTCGAGCCGGCGCGTATAACGCTCCTCCATCTCCCAAGGCGACTTGCCCGACGCTCGCAGATCGACAGTGATAACCGGAGTATGCAGGTCCGGAAGCAGATCCGTCCCCAGCCGATCGACAGAGATGTATCCGAGCAGGATCACGGCTAGTGCAGCCATCGTGATTGTCGTCGGATACCTCGTTGAGAATTCAGGGATCGTCATGGTTAGTCTCTGACCACAAACACCGAATACCGCTGCCGATATTCGGTGTCGAGCCGGTGTTCATCGTCATGTCCGCGTTGGCGGGCATTCAGGTCGGCATCGATTTTGTTCCGGATTCCCGCTTGTGTCTATCCGAGCACAGCAAAGGGGCGGGAATGACTGAGAGGTCGTACTTCGTGCCTTCTCGGTTTAGCTTTTGACCCTAGTTGCTCTCTGAGCTCGTCACCCTCACCCGTGTCCGTGACCGAAGCGTCTCGTAGTTGCTCGTTATCAGACGGTCGCCTTCCTCGATCCCATCAACGATCTCGATTGAGTCCCGGCTCTCGAGCCCCGTCTCGACGTTCCGCATCTGCGCCCGCGCCGACTCTTCCACAAACACAACGTCTTGATTCTGGCGTTTGACCACCAGCTTCTTCGACACCACCACCACATCCGAATGGGAAGCCTTCACGATTTCTGCCTTCACGAACATCCCCGGACGTAAGACCAGATCGGAATTATCGACCGCCGCCACGACCTTGAGCGTACGAGTCGTCGGGTCAAGCACGGGATCGACTGCCGTGATCTTGCCTTCGAACGCCTGATCGGGGAAGGCGTAGTTCGACACCCGAACCGCCTTCCCGAGGGCGATAGCGAGCACCTGGGAATTCGGGATTCGCAGGTCCACAAGGACCCGGCTGTAGTCCACCACCTTTCCAATCATGGCATTCGCTTGGATCTCAGTACCCTGCGTCGTCTGGGTCACCTCGGTCATCACACCGCTGATCGGTGCTCTTACATCGGTCTTCCCGACCCTGATCCTGGCCTCTTCGTAGCTCGTCTTGGCGTCTGCGAGCGCCTTTCGGGCGTTGTTCACCTCGACCTCAGTCGTCAGACCTCGCTCGAACAGCGCTTCCTTCTCCTTGACCGTATGCTGGGCCGTCTGAAGCGCCAACTTTCGAGAATTGATGTTGGCGCCAACAATCCACTCGTCGTTCTCAAGCCGCGCGATAGCTTCCCCTGCCTCGACAGAGAACCCGTCGGACAGTCTGCCCAGACCTTCCCGCTCCGACAGGAACAGGTCGCCTTTGACCTCCGTCAGGATCTCGGCTTCCCGGATAGACCGCAGAGTACCCGTTGCCGTGATCGTGGACTCGATCGTCGAAAGCGTCGCCGGAGACACCGTCACAGGCACCGTCAGATCCACACTCCGTTCCTCTGAAGGCCGTCCACATCCCAGACAAACAAGACTGAGCGCAATCAGCCGCCAGCCGCCTCGGTTCATCATTATCACCGTCTCCATCCTCCTCCGGGACCACCGCCCCAGCCTCTACCACCCCCCGGACCAAAGCCGCGCCCAAAGTTCCAGGCAGGGACATCCTCCTCATAGACTACATCAGGATTATCAGGATCGACATACCGCCATCTTACAGCGTCCGCATACAGACGGCCGTCTGCATCGTCTGAAAGCTCGACTACGCTTTCGCTCTGTTCCGGGAAGGTGAAGCGACCCAGCAGATTCCAACCAGCCTGCATATGCTCACTCTCGACCGTCAAGGTATCCAAACCGCCGCCGTGTTCAATCCGTATCGTAAACGACTTGCCCAGTCTGAGACGGCCTCGCATCTGGGGTGGCGGGTAGTAATAGGCCACATCGTATTCACCCCCCTGCGGGATGCGCGCCCGCCATACAGCAGGCTGTGCGCCGTCGCCCGGTGCCTTCCACCGGAAGTTCGTCTCGTATCGGCCGTAGGCCATCGGAAGCTCTCGAACATCCCAGTTCCCGCCCTTCAGCTGAGGACGCAGATACTTCGTCACGCGGCGAACGGGCATCGAGAAGCCCTCGTCTTCATTGTCCACGATTACTTCAGCGATCCTCGAATCGTCGTCCTTGACCTGTGTCACATACGACCTTGGCACGCCGGGGAAAACCTGTTCCGGGATGCTCAGGGGCGCCATCATCCGACGTCTGTTCCGCGCGAAGAACGGGTCGACCGAAACACGGCGGGGTCGATCCCATATTATTAAACCGATTTCAATCTCTGTTCCGCCTTCGATCTCCACGCCCCTGACCGCCTCGTCCTCCTGCCCTGTCACGGTCACCTGGACAAACCCACGTCCTGGCTCACCGTTACGCACTCGCACTTTCACTTGATACACAACCGCCCCCCAGCCGTCGTCCATCTTGACGGCCGTGGCCTTCGTAAGCGTGTAGCCCGGCACGTGGGTCGAGTAGATCCACTCGTTCACAAGCCGCTTCAGCGTCTCCTTTCGATCCTGGCGTCGCGTCCCTTCCATAAAGGCCGACTCGAAATCCTCGAAGGGCACATCCTCGAAGCGACTCCGCGCGCCAATGGCCTCCATCGTCGACAGAAATGACTCGTCTCCGACGACCGACTCTACCATCCGAAACATCGTAGGTCCCTTCGCGTTCAGTGCTCGACGATACAGATCCGGCTCGGCTGACGGATCAAGATCGGCAAACGAGCGCTGCCCCATCTCGGTCATCAGAGTATCCCAGGCAGCGGTCTCGGATCTGTCCGGCCCTCGTCGTCCTCTGCGACCTCTGAAACGTCCTCTTCGGCTACTACGCGTATTCGAGGACTCTCTCAGGGTGGTCTCGACGTCCTGCTGGAGGAAAAGCGGCAGCCCACGGGAGACAAGCGCAGACTGCTCACCCGTGAACGATCGATCAAACGACCAGAGCTGCACAATGGGACTCCGAAAAAGTCCTCCGCGTCCACCCTCCTTGCTGAAGAAAGTCTCAAGAATCGCCGAAACCAGCAGATCGCGCTTAACCGACGCCGGCTCCACTTCGCGTCCACGGCTGAACCGCTGTCTGCGTTCAAAATCTCGACTGAAGCGCTTACCCAGCAGGACATCTTCCTCGACCATCAGAATCCCGGGCTGAACAAGCCCGCCGCGCTCTTGCCATCCCTCGTAGTACCATTGAATCTGAAACGGCACCTCGACGACGGACAGTCTAGAGAAGGGATAAGCCAGACCCGTCTCTTGCTCCATCACGTCAATGATCTGGTCAATCACCTGGATGGCTTCCTCTTCGGCATCCTTGAAGAATTCGACCTGCCGCCGATGGGTTGGATGGATGTAGAGCGCCAGATTAACACCGTGGATGTTTTTCTCGTATACACGGTAGACGCCTGCATTCAACGAGAAGGCGGGGGTTCCAGATTCGACACGCCACTCCTCGGTCTTTCGACCGTCGGATGTGGTCGAGTCGGCTCGCACCCCCTGTGTGACCGGCGTCAGGTGTGCGGGGAGAGACACGGTCAGGTTCGCAGTCGCGTAGGAAGGCTCAGATCCTGCTGTCTCGACACCCGGCCGGGGGTACCAATTGCTGCGTGGCGGCAGAAACACAGAGCGACGGTCGATCCAAGCCGTCATATCCCCTTTGTAAAAAGGATGCCGGCTCTTCTGGAGACGCGACTCTGTCTTGACCAGATCGAAAGCGTCGTTGTCGATTTCACCGTCGTAGACGAGTTCGACGCGCATCGTGTCACCCGCCGGCAACGCCGACGGGATACGGACGATCCCGAGATCGTGATCGTATGGGAGGGGGCCGTTCGAACCGTTTACTGCATTAATCGTCAACCCGGGGTTCAGACTGACATACAGCGTATCGAGACGTTCCTCGTATGGGTTGACAAGATCCATTCCGACGGTCGCGCTCAGCGAAGACCGTCCGGAAAGCAGCTCAATCGCAAAATGGTAGTGGAGAACACGCGGGGCCCGTCGATCGGCGATCCTTGTGCGCTCTTCACTCAAAGCTTTCCGGAACGCTGAAGTCCGCACGGCGATGTGTTCCGAGTAAGCGTAGACCGAAGCCGAACCAGCCAGCCCAACCACTGCCATCACACGTCCGATCCACCTACACGATGCGGACTGGGAAAGCCGCGGATAGCGGTTGATCGACAGTCCCAGAAGACCAACCGCCAAGATGCAGTACATCAGCCGTTGCTGGAGCACCTCGGATATGTCACCAGTTCCGAGCAGGTCCGAATAGAACAGCGGGGCGAAGAAGGCGCCGAAGTCGAACAGCCCGTCATATCGACGGCCGAGGAACAGAATGACGGCGATCGTATACGCGCCGACCGTCAGGGCCACCGCTGTCTGTTTCCGAAGCACAGCGCCAAGAACGAAAGTCAGCGCGGAGACGAACACCATCGATGGCAGCGTCATCACCATCATGTAGACCAGATAGGGTTCGAGCGAGAACGGAAGTCCCGTGATACTAATCTTTGCAGCCTGGATCAGAACGGTCGTGATCAGCACACCGACACTCAACGCGACGAGAGCCGTCATCGCACCGAGATACTTACCGATCACCAGCTCTGCCGTCGAGATTGGGCTCGCGTCCACTACCTCGTGGATGTGTGCGCGTTCGTCGCCTGCCCGGAAATCGCCGACCACAAAGGCCACGACCACCGTCTGAAGGAAACTGAACACATAGAACGGGATGAACGCACCCATCGCGAGCGCCGATCCGAATTCGACGCCTCTTGCCTCCGCGATCGCGAGCATCACGCCGATGGCGATCGGGATCAGCATGCCCAATGCGCCGAGCACACGGAACCGCGTACTCCGGAACATCATCATCCGCTCATAGCGAGCAACACTCAGTATGTTGTAGAGAAGACTCATACGGTCACAATCAAAGGCGGACCAAGCTCCCGAGAGCCGTGTGCAAGCTCGCCTTTACGTGAAACTCGGAACGCTCTTGCAGTTCAGGAAAGTCTTTCGGTTCTAGTGTTCCTCACCCACAGCTACCCCCATCCGATACACATACGCGTCTTCCAGGTTCGGGGACACCTCACGAGCGCCATACGGCGGATCTGTAGTTCCGACAAAACGGACATCCATCTCATTCCCTTCGGCGGTCACGTTGACGACCTGAAATGTCTCCGATAGTGCTTCGAAGCCGGCGTCATCGACTCGCGTCTCCCACACGTATCCCTGGGCAGATTCGATGAAAGCTTCCGGTTGGCCCATAAAGACGAGGTGTCGGGGCGCCAGAACAGCGATCTCCTCGCACGTGCTTGAGATATCTCCGACAATGTGCGTCGAGATCAGAATCGCGCGGTCTGTGCTGAGCCGTCCCAGAATCGCGCGGAATCGGATTCTCTCTTCAGGATCGAGCCCGACGGTCGGCTCGTCGACGACCAGAAATTCAGGGTCTGCCAGAATAGCCTGCGCGATACCCAACCGTCGCATCATCCCGCCCGAAAATGTCCCGGACTTCTTGTCGCGGACTTCGGTCAGCCCCACATCCTCGAGTGAACGAGCCACGCGATCTCGCCTCACCGACCGCTTGTGTATCCCAGCGAGACGCGCACGGTAGTCCAGAAACTCTCCCGCCGTCAGCTGAGGATACGCCCCGAACTGTTGGGGCAGATATCCGAGCTTTCTCCGGACGTCAACACGTTCCGCCACGATGTCGTGTCCTTCGATCAGGACACGTCCGGATGTAGGGAGCATCTGCGTTGCGAGGATCCGGATCAGCGTCGTCTTTCCTGCTCCGTTCGGACCGAGCAGCCCAAAAGTGCCCCGCCCGATCTCGAGAGTAAGATCCTCCAGTGCAGGAGGGGCGTCTTTCTGGTAGACCTTGGTCAGATGTTCGATCTGAATGGCCATCGTTTTTATCGTTTGCTGGCTAGTT
>DPVD01000488.1:656-4102 GCA_003526745.1 Candidatus Latescibacterota bacterium | reverse complement strand
CGGGGCGCGGAAGACAGCTTGGAAGAAGGACACGAACGAGGATGTGGCGTCAGCAGTGGTTCGGTTCAAGAACGGTGCCTGGCTGAACTTGACCGTATCCTCCATCGAGACGAACCCGAAAGCCGGGCAGCTGGAGATCTCGGGTACGACGGGCAGCTACATTTTCGATGGTCAGACCTACGAGATGATTCAGCAGCAGGGTGACCAGAAGGTAATCACGAAGGGACGGAACACGGCGAGCCTCTGGCCGAAGTTCTACAAGAACATCGCCGACCATCTGGTTAAGGGAACAGAACTGGTCATCACACCGGAGTGGGCCCGACGCCCGATCCACATCCTCGATCTCGCTGGTCAGAGTGCACGTAAAGGGAAAGCATTTCCGACCAAGTATCGATAAATAGGAAGGTCCACGTCGGTCCGAACGCTCAGTTAAGGTTGAGTTATGTCGGATGCATCTGAAACGGTCGTTTGTAATTGCAACCTTCGATACTCTCGCACGATCCTAACGTTTTATCTCTTCCAGAGTCAGATTTAGAAATTTTGGTCGGCGAGACCTCGTGGTCACTTCGTGCAGGCCCGGAAAGTTAGCCGAAGTCTCGAAGGCGTCGTGAAAGATAGTGACTCCGTTGCAGAGCGTGCAGAAGAACCAGAACAGAAAGAATCCACCGTAAATGAGGAACAAGAGGGGTTAAAATCCGGTAACCAGAGACCGAATAAGACGAGCTAGGAAGGAATGATGTGGGATGTCTTGAGGTCAGACCATTATCTGAACAGTCGGTGTGTGCCTAGGAGAGCCTTACGCTTGGTCCGTTCTGATGAAGTATTCCTCCAATTCCAAAGTGAGTCGCTGTCGGGAGGAGAGGCTGGCGGTCAACTCGATATCTGACTGGTGCGGCTCCCTTATTCGAAGCTTGTAGATGCCTCGCCTGCGTCGACGTATCGTCAGACCCAGTTCCTTTGAGCGAGGTCTACGATGCACGTATGCACGGAGACGTGGAAAGCTCCGTACGTACTGAAACGTGGTCGGTGTGATCCGGATTCCGTTGCTGTGTTCGAAGTAGAAGGCAAAGGCGTACAGGAAGAATGCGCTGTAGCCGACGAGCAGAAGAGGATAGGCGTTGGCCGAAAGGAAATACCAGACGAAGCCGGCCGCGCTAGTGCTCAGGCCCAGAAGAGCGAGGGGCCACTGTTCGGTTATCCAGTAGGGTGAGATGCGACGTGTACGCGCGGCCTCGGAAAAGCCGCGGTAGGGCCGGATCATCGCGCCCTGAACAATCGTAGCCAACACGCTTGGTCCACCGAACCAGAGCACCGCCGGGTTCTCGTAGACGATCACGATCAGGATCACGCAAAGCAACGTTGTCAGGCAGACGTGGAACATGATGGTCGAGGCGTTCACGGTACCGGGTTGGAACGTGGTCCCGCGCAGCTGTAGGCTCTCGACCTTTAATGCGTGCCCCGTTGCGCGCTGGAGTGCGAGAAGCCAGAGCACGAAGAAGGTCACCCAAAAGAACAGACCTCTCGACATCAGCGTATCCCTTAACTCTCACTCGCAGTACTGAATCGATCCATAAGGAAAAACCGATACACGGGCCTGTTTCCCGTGGATTCGTTGAAGCTCTGCGAGCACTTCGTCCCAAGTCTTGCAGAAGGTTGCGTGTTCGCCATACATGAGCATCACGTCCCATTTGTTCAGGTTCGGTGAGAAGATGATCGTTCGCCATCTCTGGGGGGAGGGTTTCCCGCGAAGCTCGGCTCCAGCACCGAAGACGGAATGGAAACCCATACCCTCCGGCGAGGCCGTAGCGATCACGACTGTTGTATTTTCTTTCATGTTCTGGGCGTTTCCGGATTGGACAGGCACCATCGCCATACCGGCCTGCGTGAACTCCGCATCCTTCGGCCATGCGTTGAAGATGGCGATATCGGGTTTCTCCGGGAATGGGGAGGCGTACACCTTCTTCCCGATCGCGACACCCGCCCAGTAAGCGTCGACCGGATCACCCGTGACGAGCGCGTCGATTTCGAGATCCGCGTTCAGGCAGGGGTTGACGAGAAAGTCGAGGCCTACCAGTCGTGCTACCTCGTCGAGATGCTCGCGAAATCCCTCGTGAACGTAGCGGTGGTTCGCGGCAATCGACACTCGCCCGGACGCACCTGGCAGCACGAGCTTCGCCCCGCCGCCGAAGAAACCGCCTCGCGGCGTGATCATGCCCAGCGCAATCCGCACTTGACAGGCCATAAAGTCACGGTTCACCCACATTGGTATGCCCCGGCTGGTGTGACCCAGAAAGTCCAGGTTGTCGTCCGCGTTGTGACAGACTACCTGCATCCGATCGACGATGTTCTCGCCGAGCTTCTTTACAAAATCCTGTCGAATCATCGCACGGTGGGCAGCAACAGCCCCGATGATTCTTACTTGATCCTCGTGGATCCCAGCCTCTGCCAGCTCTTCTAGGATATAGGGAATCAGCCGGCCAGCTGGCGTAGGCCGGGTGAGATCATCGATCAGAATCGCGACTGAATTCTTACCATTTGCGATCTCTGACAACCTTGCCGACCCAATTGGATTCGCAAATGCTTTCCGTATCCCGGTCTCCCCGATGTCCGGCCCTCCCGCCATCTCTGAGACCTCGACTTCCCACTCGGCAGGGAACGTCATCTCGAACTTCGTATCACTGTAGTACATCCCGAACGGAACCTTAACGGTTTGCATCGGACTACCTCGGTGACTAGGATTAATAGGCGGAACCTCAGAGCCCTGCTTGGAGGATACGGAGAACCTAGAGGCGTACATCTTGCGCGAAATCGCCGACAAGCTACCTGACAAAATACTGCACGGTGTGGTCAAAGTCAGCAGGCATTGGATGCCGGCTGACTCGCGATTTTTTTACGATAACGCGCTGATGGTTGAAATGCGAGAGGTTGGATTATCAGCCATCTAGCAACATGCTATGAGGGGGGCGTCTGGTTTTATGTCGCCGGCATTGTCGTTAAGGATGACGGTATCGTTGAGCTAAAATCTCCGCCAGAGATTGAAAATATCCACCAAGTCTAACTCTTAAACTACCTTCGTGTCTCCGGCCGTGGAGTAGTTTCATCCTCAAGTTCAGTAGGTAAAGGATGAGGATCACCGACTGTTTGGGTGATTATTCCCTCCGTGTCTACCAATTAGTAAACGACCCATCACTTCTTCGGAGTCGAGGCCCGTGCATGGGCTTAAAAGGATAGGCTTTTGCGGCTTCTTCATTGAACTCGATCCCCAGGCCAGGGGAGGAGGGAGCGAGCATGTAGCCATTCTCGTAGGGAGTCTGGACCGGGAATAGGTCATCCAAGACCGCATTACCTACGAGACCGGCTTCTTGGACAGCGAAGTTGTCGGTGGCGATATCAAGGTGGAGGCAGGCGGCGGCGCTGACGGGGCCGAGCGGATTGTGTGGGACGAT
>DPVD01000488.1:0-369 GCA_003526745.1 Candidatus Latescibacterota bacterium | reverse complement strand
GCCGAGCGGATTGTGTGGGACGATTTTGATATAGTGCGTCTCGCACCAGTTGGCAATCTTCCGGGCCTCGGTCAGACCTCCGACGATGCAGAGGTCGATGCGGGCATAGTCCAGGAGCTCTTCCTCGATCAACTGACGGAACTCCCATTTGGTCGCGAAGTGTTCGCCGATGGCCAAAGGACAGGGTACCTGCTGCCTAACGAGCCGATAGCTCTGAGGGTTCTCGCATCGGAGCGGGTCTTCGATGAAGAACGGATCGTAAGCGTTGAGTTTTCTGCCAAGACGGATAGTGTCTGGCGGGTCGAGGCGAGTGTGGACATCTATCACGATCTCTATCTCAGGGCCCACGGCCTCCCGGACCGCAGCGCA
>DPVD01000048.1:2082-2805 GCA_003526745.1 Candidatus Latescibacterota bacterium | reverse complement strand
TCGCTGTGCCCGGGTCTGCTCGTTACGTTGGGAGAAGGGATAGACCTCCGTATATATAATGAGCTGGTGTTTCCTGCTTTGTGCGAACTCTCTTTGACCGGGATCGCTGGATCAAGGTTGAGACAAGATCGGTTCACGTCCTTCGATCCGGAGGATGCCGGACACCCGACGCTTTCCGGTCTTCTGAGCGAGGATCTGACGAGCCCGAAGTTTTACGCGATGTATCGATCACGGACATCCGGCGCGACGAGGGCAGTTCTGACTTTTTCGTCTGGCGACCCCGCTTTGGTCGAGAATCGTGTCGGTGATGGACGAGTAATGGTCCTGTTGTCGCACACGGATCTCGATTGGTCGGATGTCTCGGTGACCGGGTTCTTTGCTCCATTCTTGCATCGCGCTGTCCGGTATCTCGCGACCGGTGCATTCGGTTCGGACGATGTGCTCGTCGGACGACGTGTGACACGGTCTGTTTCCGACCTCGGGGTCCGAGAGGCTGTCGTCGATCCGCCGGAAGGCCCCGCACAGACGGTGTGGGCACAGCAGCTTGGAGACCGGACTTTCTGGGTGATCGACGAAACGGATCAGCCCGGGGTTTGGGATATACATTCGGGCGGGCGAGTTGTGGACAGGTTCGCTGTTCAGGTGATTCGGCGCGAGAGCGACCCGAAACGGGTGGATCCTGCCGTGTTCGAGCAGCTGTTCCCCGGGGCCGAAGTGGTCTTT
>DPVD01000048.1:0-1779 GCA_003526745.1 Candidatus Latescibacterota bacterium | reverse complement strand
TGTTCCCTGGGGCCGAAGTGGTCTTTATCGATTCAGCAGAACCCCTTGCCGCGATCGTATCGGAGCATCGATATGGCGCAGAGCTCTGGCGGACCTTTCTTCTGGGAGCTCTGATCTGCCTTGCCGTCGAACTTGCTCTAATGTCCGGCGAGACGCGGATGCGCGACGAAGCGCAGGGCTCATCGAGTGCGGAACCGGTATATTCCGTATAAGATACTGTTTATATGAATCTTAGAGTGTAAATGGTCTGCCCGTCTTGACTTGGGTAATCACCACTCCTATTTTTTCAGCGCGTTGCCCAATGTGTTCTATCACCGCACAATGAGCGTGTTTTCCTTTGATTCACGTTGCGTTTGTCTGCTGTTACTGGTGCCCGGTTAGGTTTTCCGCACACGAGTGATGTGGTCACCTTGAGCGTTAAGGAAACGAGATGGCTAAGAATCTGATAATCGTCGAGTCACCTGCGAAGGCTCGTACAATCGGCAACTTCGTTGGAAAGGATTTTAAGGTCGTTGCCTCGATGGGGCACGTCCGCGACCTGCCATCGAAGGACCTCGGGTTCAACCCCGAAGAAGACTACAAGCCGAACTACGAGGTGCCAACGGATAAGAAGAAGGTGATCCGCGAACTGAAGAAGGATATCGAGAAGGACACTACGGTCTACCTCGCGACGGATGAAGACCGAGAGGGCGAATCGATTTCTTGGCACCTTATCTCAGCCCTCAAGTTTAAGAATCAAAAAATCCATCGCATCGTGTTTCACGAGATAACGAAGCGTGCAATCGAAGAGGCTCTTGCGAACCCGCGCGAGCTAGACCAGTCACTTGTCGATGCACAGCAGGCTCGACGTATTCTCGATCGAGCGGTGGGTTACAAGCTTTCACCGCTGCTTTGGCGGAAGATCAAAGGTGGTCTTTCGGCTGGGCGTGTGCAGAGCGTCGCGGTTCGTATTCTCGTCGACAGAGAGCGAGAGATTCGCGCCTTCAAACCTGCGGAGTTCTGGAAGATCAAAGCGGACTTCAGCGACCCGAAGTTTCAGGCCGATCTGATGCGGGTTGAGGGGAAGCAAAAGAAGATTTCGAACGAGGCGGCAGCCAGGAAGATCGACGGTAGCGCAAAGGCTTCGACCTTCGATGTTAAGGAAGTCGTCGAGCGAGAGGGTGTTCGAAAGCCCGTTGCGCCTTTTATAACATCGACCCTGCAGCAGGAGGCATCACGAAAGCTTTCGTTCTCCGTCGCGCAGACGATGCGGATTGCTCAGCAACTCTACGAGGGGAATTTCGAAATCCCCGGCTACGAGGGTGGTCTGATCACCTATATGCGTACGGACTCCGTCAACTTGTCGGACGAAGCTCTCACGCAGGCGAATCAGGTGATTAAGCAGGAGTACGGGGACGAGTATGCTGTGAAGTCGCCGCGCAAGTTCAAGACTTCGGCAAAGGGCGCACAGGAGGCGCACGAGGCGATTCGACCTGCTGACCTGTCGAGGAAGCCTGGAGATGTGAAGAATCACCTGACGGCGCAGCAATTCAAGCTCTATGATCTCGTGTGGAAGCGAACGCTGGCGACGCAGATGGAAGAGGCGAAGATCCTGCACACGACACTGAAGATTGAAGCAGGGAAGGATCATGAGCTTCTGTTCGAGACCAAGGGACAGCGTATCCTGTTCCCGGGCTTTCTGAAGGTCTATACGGAGGGCTCGGACGACCCGGATGCAGCGCTCGACGATCAGGATGTGATTCTACCGAAGGTCGAGGTGGGACAGCGTCTTCCGCTTGA
>DPVD01000197.1:0-3462 GCA_003526745.1 Candidatus Latescibacterota bacterium | reverse complement strand
CTGCTCGTATATAAAGATGACCCGCTTCCCCCCACCTGAAGATCCTGCCTACAAACAGACGGACTCCTATGCCGGTCTTCTGCGTGCTGCCGATTTTATAGGCCAGTTGGGTGACCCGGACTATCTCAGGAAGATTCCGGCTCTGTTCTATGAATTCGAGCAGTTCGGGGCGAACGATAGTCTGGGTTACAAGACACCGGGAGACATGAGGAAGGGTTACGGAGGGTTCTTCTGGAACGTCGTAAGCCCGTACATCAAAGAAGCTGTGAAATATCTGGACGTCACCCACGACGGAAAGAACTGGGTCTCCAGCCTCCACTCCCACGTCTTCAAAGTTGAACACGATGAACAGCTCTAGCACCGAACGCAGACATAACACAGAAACGCCCTGACTCTTCGGAATCAGGGCGTTTCTGGATCCGCTTACCGGCTAGACCGGCATCTCTCAACTTGTGATGGACCTTCCCATTCGTACGTGCTCCTCAGTATCCTCGGAGATGATCCGCCCACCCAAAAGAAACCCAACCAAAGCTGGAGTTTCAAAAACCGAGTGCATTCGCGTGTACTCATACTACCATACGCGTAAGAACGCGCATCGCTTCGGACATAAGGATCAAGTAATCGGATGTTCGACCATGGACGACGTCATCCGTCGCCCGAAAGAAGATTTTCCAAGGTCAGCAACCGTGGCGGTCTCCCCACGCGCAGCGATTCAGGTCCACCTCCGGGATCCGGGCCTGAGTCAGGATCGCTGGATCATGTAAAGGCCAACCAGAAGAAGCCCCATCCCGATAATCCGGTTTATCGACATCGGTACGACAGTTACGTTCAGAATCCCGAAGTGATCGATCACGGCAGATACGACCAACTGGCCCACCACGACAGCCGCAACTACCCGCAGCGCCCCGATTTCAGGGATCAGCCCGAGGAAGACAGTCACAAACATCACGCCGATTAGTCCTGCAGTGAACAAATACCAAGGCGCGATCTTCAGGTCCGCCCAAGCAGGAAACCCAACAAATGGCATCAGCAACCCCACGAGGATCCCGCCTCCCACGAAGAAGTTCATGAGCGTTCCCCTCAGAGGGTGTCCCAATAGTTGCCCCATCTGTGCGTTCAGACTGCCCTGCACGGGAGCCAGCCCTCCGACCACTAATGCCAGCAGCATAAACAAACCGGTCTTGATCGTCGTATCCATATCAGGCTGACAGCGCGGCAGCGATGGTCCAGCAGATCGCCGCAAGACCTGCGGCGAAGCTCGCCTGCGGAATCTGTGTCTTGACGTGATCCATCAGGTCACATCCGGTCGAGATCGAACTGAGAACGGTTGTATCTGAAATCGGCGAGCACTGATCGCCATACACACTTCCATCCATCACGGCGGCAAAGCAAATAGTCATGAAGAACTCGGGATGCGCCAGACCATTAGCACCAGCCACGGCCCAGGCCAACGGCATGGCGAGCGGAAACGCGACCGCGTAGGTCCCCCAACTCGTGCCGGTCGAAAAAGCAATAATGATCGTCAGGATCTGAAGCATCACAGGTAGGAACCAAAACGGGATGCTGTCGCTCAGAATATCGACCAGATACGTCCCTCCCCCTGCCTCCTTGCTGACGCCACCGATCGTGATAGCAAGTAGAAGGATCACCGATCCCCCGACGACGCCCTTCATTCCATCGGTCACCCCATCAACTAGGTCATTCAGTGATAGTCCCCGACCAAGCGCCATAAAGGAGGCCAACAGAAGAGCGACACCAAAAGCCCAGAGTACGTTCGGAGATCCAAAGGCGACAAAAGTCCCTATCGCGACCCCGATCAAAGCGACGAGCGGAAGTACAAAATCGAGCAAATGAGGCCTGTAAGTGGCCGGAACATCAGGTGTCTGGATCTCTTTTGCAGCAAGCGGGTTTGCCTCGGTAGAATCGAGTTGACCGGTCGATCTGGAGCGCTCGATCGCCGCTGTCATGCGCTTACCCAGAAAAATAGGCTTCTCAATGCTCAGCAGAAACGTTCCCAAAACCGCAAAGATCGCATAGAAGCAAAAGGGAACACTCTTAAAGAAGAAGATTACGCGATCTGCCTCCGTCGCCAGAAAGCCGACACCAGCAACATAAATGAAGGCCTGTACATAACCCGGCCAGGCGTTGAAAGCGAGCTGTGATGCGATCGGTGATGCGGTAGAATCGACTATGTAGGAGAGTTCTTCGTGACTGACTTTGTTGTCATCGGCGAGAGGCTTAACGGTCGTACCCACAAGTACCGTACTGACTGTCCCCCCTTGGAAGAACACGATACCCAGAGCCCAGGCGACCAGCTTGGCTGACCGAGGTCCCCGGACGAACTTGTGAGCCATATACTCGGCGAACGCCTGCGCTGCGCCCGTTTTGGACCAAACACCCAACAAGCCGCCCAGAAACCAGAGATACAGGACCAGCACCGTTGCCGCCGACGTCGTCGATAGGTAACCAATCAACACGTCGCCCGTGATGTCGAACCGGCCGAGCAAGAACGCTCCCGAGACGATCCCTGCCAGAAGCGAAGTGATCGGTTCCTTCGTCACCCAACACAGAATGATGGCCATAATAGCCGGCAGCAGGGACCAGTATTGGAAGTGGTAGCGCAGGTCGAGCCTCGCGTACGAACGATCTGCTCCGTCGCCCCGCATGACGAACTCTTCAGAAATAGCCGGACGAGTGCCTGTCTCCAGTCTCACAGGGTTGAGCTGCGCGCTCTCGTAAACCACCACCTCGTCGAGATAGGACTTTCGGCCCTTCTGAATGAAATAAACGCCTTTTTCGTCCTCGGAATGGACGTCCAACGCTGTCTCGTCAACAGACCACGTAGGATCGACATTCCATCCTACCCATAGAGACAGAAGAAGACCGGCCACAAGAAGGATCAGCACCCGCTTCTGCTGAACAACGTCGAGGAAGGATTGGCTCATGCGAGCGCCTCACTTGATGAGATTGTAGACAATTTCGACACGTCAACTTAAGCTCTCACCGGGCTTGAGCCAAACCTCGCTGTATGACCAAAAAAAGCCCCTGACCGAGCACATCGACCAGGGGCTAAAGCTGCAAGTGCGATCAGTTCTTCTTGACCGCCCGATGCGCCTTCCTAAGAAAGGTCGACCAGTCGTCAGAGGTTCTGGGTTCGTCCACATCGTAGAGTTGGGAGAGTGCCTTGTAGACCTTCGCATTGTTCACTGGAAGAACGTACTTGAAGTTCTTGCCTCCCAGATCCGGGAACCCGGCAAATTCACCGGACAACTCACCGAGCGTAACATCCAAGATCTTTGCGATCCGAACAAGATGGTCGGCAGAAAGGCGACGAGAACCGTTCTCGATCTGACTGTAGTACGGTGCGCTCATCTTCAGCTTTCTTGCCATCTCAACGGACTTGATCTCCCTCATCTTTCGAATATCACGGATTCGTCTGCGAATGCTCCTAACGTTCAAGGT
>DPVD01000479.1:21388-21805 GCA_003526745.1 Candidatus Latescibacterota bacterium | reverse complement strand
CCGCAAATCAGTACGGTCGGATCACCAGGTCTTTCCGATTGGCTTATGGAGATCCTGACGGGTACTGAAGATCCCGTCTACCCGAGGATGATGGGTCAGGCCATCAAGCTGATGCTAAACGCATACGATCTGTCTGGAGACCGCCGATATCTCGAGCGAGCGGACTATTTTGCTCAATGGTCGATCCGAACGTTCCTCGGAGATGCCTCGCTTCCTCGTGCGACGCATCGACACGATCACTACGAAGCCGTGACGGGCGGGGATGCTCTGATGTTGGCACTGTTGGAGCTGTGGGCTGTGAGGGAAGGTAAGAGAGACGAGCTCGAGTTGGTATGGATGGACAGGTAATAGACGAACGGGAAAACGGGGGCTGAGGCAGCGGGTGATAGTTCTTCTGTCGCTCTCCTCTTTTTCCGC
>DPVD01000479.1:17294-21095 GCA_003526745.1 Candidatus Latescibacterota bacterium | reverse complement strand
CGCTCTCCTCTTTTTCCGCTCTTGCGTTCCCGCGCTTCGTTCTAGGCGTTCACCGGCCTGGATGCGTTTGTAGAGGTGTTTTGCCGGCTGTTTGTCGTGTTTGAGGCTGACGGGTACAGCGAGGTTTGTAGTGGATGAACCCTTTCTCGTGAACTGCCGAAGTTCCGTAAGCTCAGGCAGAAATAAAGTTGTCTATATACCACAGAAAGATGAGATACACTTTGCGCGAACCCGGTGGTGACCTCATTGCGCACACTCAATTGTTTGGGTTGGCAGACCGTCAACCTACGACAGGGAACAAAATACGAGGTGGGAAGGGTTCAGGACGAGTTCAGGCGAGGCGGCCCTGAACTCTGGCTTCTCCCCTCCTCCTATTCGAAGCTCAGGTACATAGCTTCGGACACGAGCTCCAAGGATTCCTTGTCGAATGACGGGTTCGCGCTTTTGCAGCTCTGGCTGAATGTGTTCAAATCACTCTCGGTGTTACAGAAACACATCCAAGCGACACAACGTCCATCCGCGCGCAATTCGCGATCGGTTAGCACTTCGGACTTGAGCGATAGAGGTTCGCTGCACCAGAGACCGACACACCCGCTGCCTTTTCGGCCGAAGGCCCAATGCGCCTCGACGATGGATTCGTCGAAGGCGTCGGTTGGCCAGTGGGCATGAGTGAACGGAACGGGATGATCGTCCGGGGTGTTGAAGATCTGTGAGAGAACCGATCGATTCTGGTATGTGCGGGGCAGGTGTCCGTTGCCATACCAGAAGCCCGGCCTTGAGCTGCTGAAGTCGAACGTCGCGCCGGGATGGTTCACGAAGACGTGACAGTCTCGACTGAGTGAGGCGTGCCACAGATGCTGCTGGTAGCCTTGTCTGCCGGGGATCAGGCCTGCGGCGGCGAAGGGTGGCTCGACCTGTGATGGTTTCTCCTGCCAAGATGCCGGCAGCTGAAGAGAGGTAAGCAGCCAGTCCGCCGTTTTCTCGAGCGTGATCTCCACATTGGCTTCGCTGTAAGTCTTGCTGGCCGGTGCGGACATGGCGTCGGCCAGATCCGGGGGAGGATTGTAGCCTTCTGATGCGCCTAGGAACGATATCCAGCCGTTGGTCGCGTGGACAGCCTGTGGCGTGGTGTAGGCGAGCATGGCTTGCGTGCCCGATGCATCCGGCGTGAGGATGTTCCGGTAGACCCGACCCTGAGGGCCGACTGTGATGCCATCGAATGCGTGCTCGGCGATGACCGTATAGAGTCGGTCGATCAGACTAGCGGACCTGCGTGAGGTTTCGGCATCTCGAGAGAAGTCGACTACGTTTAGGAGCGCACCTACGGTGAGCGGGATATACGTGCTGCTTAGGAATTCGTGGAAGCCCTCAGCTTCCTTTTTGTCCAGCCAATCTGCTATCCGTTCCCGGCCGATCACTGCGTGCTCAGAGCCTGACCTACAACAGTTGGTGAACGTCTCTTCCGGAAACAGGTCACCTGCGATCATCTGACAGCCGTGGAAGAGCAAGGAGTGGTTTTCGCTGTCGAAGCACAGCGCATCGTTCCCGGGCTCGTCCTGCCAGTAACGGAATCCGATCGCCGTCCGCTTTATACGGTCACGTTCATCGCCGGTGAGTGTCGTTCCGGCATACAACCTGAGCAGCGCGGAGAGGGGGAAGTCAGCGCAATCGGGACGCTCATCGATCCAGTCGCACGCTTCCTCTATGATCGAGGTATCCGTGTCGCTCCTTTGACCGAGACTGTGCCGGGCAAGTACGTTCATCACGCCATCACGTCCCGATCCTTGCTTGTCGGCGAGCTCCCGAATGTAGTCTTTTCTCGCACGTTCGACTGTGTCTGCAGTCGTGACCCTGATCGTTCTATGCGAAGGGATCTCGAATTTGCGTGACAGGGACTGTCCGTGAAGCATCATCGTAACTTCGACCTGCCACAATTCGCTATGGATTGCGAATGACGAGCCGTCAGCCCACTCCTGCTCCAATCCGTTTGCCCGTACGCTGGCTCGGAAAGGCGGAGCAGCACCAGCTTCGATTGATGAGGTGCGGCAGATCTGCAGTCTGTCGAGCCACTGACAGGCGGCCGAGAGCGTGGCGTTAATGTCGTCGGAAGCAGGGATCTGGACTTCGAGACCGTCGGTGGAATCAAGTATCTGGAGACCGAAGAGGAAACGGGAATCGCGGATGCCGAGAGCCTGTACTCGAGCACTAAGCTCATTTGCCCCCACCTGGAGTTCGAGATCGACGTCGACCGAGTCAGGATACATGTAGCGTGTCGCTCGGTTCCGTAGGATAAGCGATTCGTTCAGCCAGAGATCCCCGACACCGCAGGACCAGAATCGAGCGCGGAGTTTCTTTGCCGAAGGCACGTGCAGCCGAGTCACTCCATAGGTGTCGAGCTCCGACAGGTTGTGCCAGAATCCGCTTTGCTCGACAAAGATGTTCTGACCGGGATCGTAGAACTGCCAGACTTCACCGTACGGGCCATGATTACCTAGTTCGGCACCTCGAGGCGAGAGACCTTCGGGTTCCACCCGCTCGAGTTTCCGGAGCTTGCCTTCAGGACCAGCAGGACCTGAATAGGGCCTGCTGGTCTCAGGAACCACAATCCAATGACGTATATAACCAGTAGCATCGGGAAGGAAGGACATCGGTTTCACCTGAGAGTTTCGAGGACCTTTAAGACGGTGTGGGGTTCGGAGATATGAAAGAGCCTAAGCACCAATGCTAAGGCTTGCAAGACAGAGAACGGCCAGAGTTCAGGAACAGTTTTCCTGAACTCTCTCTCACCTGATCGGCTATAATGCTCCCCAATCAAAAAGGACGGTCGGGCATTCGCACTTCTGGTGGAGGAGCGACTGATACGCGTCCTGTGCTGCCGTGGGTGTGGTTCGGAGACCTAGGCCGTTCACGCGCACACGACCCTCGTTAAGCCACTGAAGGGCTGTCGCCAGGTTGCCCCAGATACTCCTGTGCCGGAAGTCATCCGGATGACGCGGGATCTCCCACTCCCAGCCGCTGCGAACGGTGATGTAGTTGAAGAAAATGGTGTGGTGCAAATCGTGCGCGAATCTTTCGCTGCGTCTCGCCCAAGGGGCTCCAACACAAACGACTTCACCCAGCTGTCTCACAACCTTTGCGCCGTCGAGGATGGCAGCCTCGTGCCCGGAGCAGTCTATGAGCAGTGCGACATCACCCGCTCGGGAAGCGTCGGCGACGTGTGCGACCGTTTCACCGATCCCGAGACGGCTAGCAAGCTCACGCCTCTGGTCGTCCGGATCGCAGCCGATAACGCTATAGCCGTTCGTGGTGAAATTCTGGGCGCCAAGATTTCCGACCGGTCCGAGTCCCGTGACGACCACGACATCGGGAGGACGCGCTGTCGTGGTGACTAGTGTCGTCATCGTGACACCCATCAGTCGGGCATAGGTGGCGACAGCAGGGTCCAGACCTTCAGGAACCGGGAGAGAGTTTTTCGCCTCCGTCACCTGAAAGCTTTTGTGGTTCCCCATACAGAACCGGAGTTCTCCGACCGACACGTCTTCGACCGCGGAACCGATGTGCTCAACTTTGAAGACTGTAGCGTAGCCAGGTCGTTTCGGGAAGCTGTCAGCAAGGTAAGAGCCATTGAGCTCGGTCCCTGCGCTGACGAGAGAAGCGACCGTATGGCCCGCGATCTGGGTCGGTCCGAGCTCGACCTCCTCAGTGGTGCTAACGAGTTCGGCCATTTCCCTAGCGGTGAACGTGATCTGCTGTTGTTCGATTTGCACGTTACATACCTGGAGTGATATCACCAAAGTTCGT
>DPVD01000479.1:470-17001 GCA_003526745.1 Candidatus Latescibacterota bacterium | reverse complement strand
GGGATATCACCAAAGTTCGTGTACTGGTGGTCTACGACCGTCCCTCAATACACTCTTCGCTTCAGAGAACGCAGCCCCGGGCCCTCGGAAAGAACGGCACATGCACGCCAGTATGTAAACTAATTCAGGACGCGTCTGAGCCAGCGCTTGGCTATGCCCTCGTGCCGTTTGACTAGCATGACTGACGAGGATGCGTAACGTCCGACTCGATCCGGGATCTCGCCGAATAGAAGCTGCTGGAAAAGACCGGTCTTGGCCGCGCCCAGGACGATGAGATCGTAGTCGATCGCCACATTGATAATGCCCGCCGCCACCGAGTCCGAGCGGACCGCCCTGAACTCGACATCCCCTAGGTCGACGTGGCGGAGCGTCCGATTCATCCACCGCTTGGCTTCCCGTTCCTGATGGTGATCGGCTGCTGCTGGGATCACGTAGCAGGCCGTGACGTGAGCACCCGTAGCTTTCACGATCGGCTCGATTAGTTCGGCTGCGAACTCTGTGTGTGGGCCTCCGGCCGTTGGGAGTAGGATACGCTTGAATTTCTGCTCTCCACGTAGTTTGACGACAGCGATGTCGCTGTTTGTCCGGTGCACAACGCGGTCGAGGACTTCGCCGAAGATGCGCTCGCGCGTGGACGTATAACCCTTCCATCCCATCAGGATCAGGTCGGCCTGGTCTTGATCCGCCGCCGACAGTATCCCCTCCTCTACACGGTGGGCGACACGGATGTCGGTGATGATCGAGTTGTCCGTAGCTTCAGCGTAGACTCGGGCCGCATCGATGCTCGGCATCTGACGTTCCACATACTTCAGACCTTCTTGGATCGGTAGCTGAATCGGAACCTTGACGACGGCAGAAGCGACGACATCTCCACCCTTTTCGTTGGCGATCGGGTAAGCAAGGTCTAGGAGCAATCCGGAATTCGCAGGATTCGCAACCGGAACAAGGACGCGATAGCGCGACCCACGTGTTTCTGAAGGGGTGGCCTCAATGACGGTTGGCTCCCTCTCCTCGACCTTCGAGAAGTAGAAGGTGTAGGCAAGAAACCCGATTGCGATCCACCCGATCGCGACGAACCACGACATGGGGTCGAAATTGAATTGATACACGGCAAGCGCCATGTTGATCACGGCCGCAGCCAGGGGGACGTAGGGGAACAGAGGCACTTTGTACGACTGGTTGGTAACAACGAGCCGTTTGCGCAGGACGACGAGCGCGAGGTTGACGAGGGTGAACGTCAGTAGGAACATCAGGCTCGCTGCCGA
Source organism: Candidatus Latescibacterota bacterium (assembly GCA_003526745.1). Lineage (GTDB taxonomy): Bacteria > Latescibacterota > UBA2968 > UBA2968 > UBA2968 > UBA2968. Next base: position 15,736 of record DPVD01000479.1, on the reverse strand, counting down.
CCCGACGATTTCGATTGGTAGGGCGAGCGCGACGGCCAGTAGTATGACACCCGTCAGTACGATGGCCACGTGTGGGGTTCGCCGAGTTTGGTGAATGGTCGCAACGCTTTTCGGAAGCAAACGATCGCGTCCCATCGAGAAGGCGACACGGCTCGAAGCCAAGACGGTGGCGTTGAGTGCGGACATCGTAGAGAGGAGTCCCCCAAACACGATGGTTGCTACACCAAAGGAGGGCATAAAGCTATTGGCTGCGAGGACGATCGCGGTCTCGCCGTTCTCGCCGAGGAACTTCCAAGTCTCGATCCCGTCGGGATGGACAGCCCCGAACGAGACAAAGAGGATCAGGAGATACACGACTATGGTGACGCCGAGCGAGATGAAGGTTGCCCTCGGGATGTTCTTTTCCGGTTCCTTGACCTCCTCTGCGACCGTGGCGATCAGGTCGTATCCCTCGAAAGCGATGAACGTCAGCCCCATCGCGATCGTAACACCGGCCAACCCCTTCGGGAGGAAAGGTGTGAAGTTCGCGACCGCAGCTTCCGGCATACCCCAGATCTGCTTGAGACCGTAGTAGATGAAGATCATGAGCACCACGATCTTGGCGATCGTGATGACGTTCTCTGCCTTGCCCGTGACTTCCGTTCCTCGCGCGTTCAACCAGACGAAGAAGGCGGAGATCAGGATCGTGATCAGAATGCCTCCTGTTTGGTCGCCGATTGTGTCGCCGACGAGATGCCCGACAGCCGGAAAGTATTTGTGGAAGAATTCCCAGAAGTAGCTCGAGAAGCCGAGTGCATAAAGGCTGCAGGCGACCGTGTAGGCGAACCAGAGCATCCATCCGGACAGGAACCCGATTGGTCCCGGGAAGGCGCGCTTGACGAAGGAGTATCCGCCTCCCGCTTCAGGGATCGTCGAAGAGAGTTCGGCGTAGGCGAATGCGGTCAGGAGCGTGACGACACCGTTCAGAGCAAAGGCCAAGATAGCTGCGGGACCTGCCTCTCCTGCTGCGATACCGGTCAGGACGAAGATGCCCGCACCGATCATTGCGCCGATACCGATCATGGAGGCGTCGAAGAGGCTCAGATCTCTTGCGAAGGTGACTCTGTTTTCAGCCATGGATTAGGAATCTAGAGAGCAAGCAGTGTTCGAGTGCGCGTTGATGATGGTTTAGAGGTATCGGAGTATGATCCGTCTGTATTCCAAGAATCGATCGATTCGATCCTCCGGAAGGTGAGGTGACAGGGCACACCTGAAGTTGTCGCTTGCGAGCGAACGGTATCGCTTGTAGACCGAACCCAGCGACCGCGCGTGCTGATACCACGTCCAATCTCGGTCAAACTGAAATGTCCGGTTATGAGCGATAGGGAACAACTCTTTTGTGTCGGTCTGAACCATACATTTTCCCATATGTCGCTTGGTGTTCGCGATGACCGGGTATAAGAAGAGAAGGATGTCCGGATTTGGAGAGGAAGACGTTAACCACGTTGCCACCAGTTCTGCCGTCTCGCAGGTCGAAATCAGGCGTTATGTTCACCCCTCAATTCCAGGAAACGGTCTGCGTGGTTCACGTTAACCAGATCGACACCGAGGTTCAGGATCTGCCGAAACGCTTCATCATCGTTCTGCTGGTGGTAGACCATGACCTTGAGCGATCGTGCACGCGCCTCATCTAGGATCGCCTCGGTCGCGTCGTCAAGACTGATTTCAATGATTTCCATGCCGAACAGTTGGTGTTGCTGTATCAAGGTCTTGAGGCTGTTTACATTGACCTTCTGCGGAAGGTGTGGGGCGCGTCGTTTTAGTTCGAGCGCCCAGTCGTTGTCGCCCGACCAGAAGAAGCAGTCTTGTGCGAACCCGTGTCGGTCGACGAGATCGATGATCGTGTTGTGGGTTGCCGCCTTGACGTCGAAATAGACTTTCGCGCGTCCCTTGATCCAAGTTAGGAACTCTTCGACGCGCGGAATTCGTTCCTGCGCGAAGTTCGGATGAAACCAGCTTCCTGCATCGATCGCGTCGAGTTGCTCGGATGTCTGCTGATCGATGCGTCCAGATCCGCTGGTCGTTCGGTTGAGTTCGGGGCCGTGGATTACGTAGAGGACACCATCCGCACTCGTGCTGACGTCGATCTCGACGTAGTCGACACCCCAGTCGAGACAGATCTGGGACGAGGCGTAGGTGTTCTCGGGTGCCAATTCGTTGGCGCCGCGATGACAGACGATTTCTGGGATAGGCATAGGACACAGAGGCGGCGTAGCTTCTGATTATAAGTTGGTGTCGAAAGTAGGTGCTACGATCGGGTTAGGCAAACTGAGGATTTGGAAATGAGCGACCGGTTCAAGGCTATTGTGGTGAGGGAAGACGGGGATGGATTTCGGCGTGTGATGGAAGAGCGACGCGTGGAGGATCTGCCGGAGGGAGAGGTGCTCGTAAGGGTTCACTATTCATCGCTGAACTACAAGGATGCGCTGTCGGCGACAGGGCATCGGGGGGTGACGAAGGCGTATCCGCATACGCCGGGAATCGATGCGTCGGGGGAGATCGTGGAGTCATCGGCGCCGGATTTGAGGCCCGGAGACCAGGTGACGGTGACGGACTATGACCTAGGTATGAATACGCCAGGCGGGTGGGGAGAACTGATCCGTGTGCCGTCGGATTGGGTCTTACCGCTTCCGGAAGGCCTGACGCTGCAGGAGAGCATGATCCTTGGGACCGCCGGACTGACAGCTGCGCTTTCGGTATTCGAGATTACTCAGGCAAGTGTAACACCGGATCAGGGCGATGTGCTTGTAACCGGTTCGACCGGAGGTGTAGGCAGCCTGGCCGTGGCGATTCTGTCGCAGGCAGGTTTTGCCGTGACGGCTGCGACCGGGAAGCTCGATGCAGAAATATTTCTGACAGATCTAGGCGCTACCGACGTGATTGATAGGGGCCGGATCGATACGGATCCAGACAAGCCTCTGGGGAAAGGCAGGTGGGCGGCTGTTCTGGACACAGTCGGTGGAAGCACGCTGGAGGGCGTACTCAAGACCGTGATGCCAAGAGGCATCGTAACGTGTTGTGGGCTCGTTGCGTCGGACAAGCTCCACACGACAGTCTACCCGTTCATCCTTAGAGGTGTGAGGCTGATCGGAATCGATTGTGCGGAATGCCCGATCGAGATTCGGCACGATCTCTGGTTGATGCTCGCCGGTAGGTGGAAAGTAGACGGGATCGAAAGACTGGCGAGAGTGATCGGGATGGATGAGGTGGACGGGGAGATCGAGCGAATGCTAGCGGGTAGGAGTCGAGGGAGAGTCGTGATACGCATATGAATGAAGCATTCGGCTTGGCGCAGAAGCTTGAGCAGATCCGCTGGGAAGGGTTAAGGCAGAAGCCAGGGTTCAGGAGTGTCCTAAATACCCCCTACCTTGCGTAGTGGGCAGAGAGCCCCATTTGATAGAGTCGAGGTGGATTCTTGAGGGCCTGCTGGTTAGCCCTGCAAAACGGGTGAGGGCCTGACTGGTGGGCGTGGATTCTTTCTTCATAGAAGAAGAACGGATAGAACATATGGCGCTCGAGTTCAGTTTTTCAGTATCCACAGTTGTGACTGTGGATACACAGAGAACGACTGCATTCTTTGCGGAGAAATTCTGGTTTGAGATCAACTAAGAGGAGACGGGAGGAACCTGTTGCAGCTTTCGGCAGGGAGAGGCCTTTATGCTCCTCGCTTCCACGGTCCTAGAGCCAAGATCGAACCCGGATGGTTGACTCGAGAAGGGCAAGCCGGACGATATCAGCTTCTTAGGGGATGACGTGAGAGCGCAGCGCGAAGAGTTTGTGTCTCGGGATGTGGATATTGACTGTCTGCCGCCGGAACAGCTGTACGGGACAATCGGTATGGATGTGGTGTGTGTTGTGGTTTAATGAGGCTATAAAGAAATAGAAAAGCGGGAGCGGTGGATTGGGAAGGAAAGGGAGGCACGGCATCTACTTCAGGGCTTCGATGGTGTCGATTAGGCTCAGGCCGGTGTGGTATCCTGGATCGGCGTCGGCGGTGGCGGGGATGACGGAAATAGGTTGGCCTGAGGCGCCGCGAGTTTGGTAGGCCATGAGGTGCAAGTCTGGGCGTGTGAACTTAAGGAAGGCGTTGTGGCAGTCGCGGAAGACACGTCGGCACATCGCCTTTTCTGTTTCGTCGGCAGCGGTCACGAGACACAACGCAGCTGCACGGATTGTTTCAGGTAGGTTCCACCAAGGCATGTCCGTGTTCAGGTGCTTGCGGGTCACGAGATCGAAGGCCTTGGAGATGCCGCCCGCTTCGAAGTAGCCGTTTTCGAAGTTCCTCTCAAGGACGATTGGAAGCTGACGTCGTATCTCGGTTATCCTCTCTAGTTGATCCTTGTCTGCGTCACCGGATTCCTCAGCCGCTCTCAAAAACTTTGCGGCGAGACCGACGAATTCGAGCGAATGTCCGGGATCTGAGAGCAACACACCGGACTCGTCCCGATACGGCTCGCCATCCGTGTCGACACTTTCGAAGAAATCACCTTCGAGTAGTCCACTGACCCGGCCGTCCAGATTTGTATGCGAAGAAAGTTCGTGCTCGATAATCGCCAGTCCGCGTTCGATTCCCGTCGGATGTCGCGACTCGACTAGGAGGCAGGTGGTGCCAATCTGGATCATGAACGGGCCGTGTGAGTGGTAGGTGCTGCGGCGCTCGATGGGGTTTTTCGGGTCGAGTGAGATCTGGTCGGTCTGGAAGCTGTTGTCCCAAATCGATTCTTCGACGTCGTCGATGTATTCCCTCGCCTCGAGGGCAGCCGCGTCGTCTCCGAGTCGACGAGCTGCCGCATACATTCCCTTGCTTGAGAAGAGATCGCTGAAACCATAAGCTTGGTCGGTGGCGATGTCGCAAGGTTTTCCGTCTGAATCGATTTGGAATGGCGTTCCGTCGGGATACATAAAAAATGAGAGATGACCGTCGTTCCGGTCTCTCATTCGTCGGATTTGGTCGAGGACGCTGCGGATGATTGCGTCAAGCCTGTCCGCTAGGTCGGTTTCACCCTGATCGGTCAGCCAGCGAGCATGTCCTGCGAGCGCTTCGAGTGCGCGCCCTTGGATCCATCCATAGATGGCCTGCTTTCCGCGGATCGGGTCGTCATCAAGGAAGTTCGTGCCTGTGATCAGGTCGAGCTTTGTATTGACGAAGGGATATTCTGGATCATACCGATCCGCTACCGTGCGGATGACGGTTTTGCAGATTTCCTCATAGTCTCGCAAGACCGATTGGAGATCTCGATCGGTAGGAATGTCGGGGATCCTCTGAGCTTGATAGGCCATCTCTTAGGAACGGTCGTATTCGGCGTGCAGGGCGGCGAGCCCCTCGGAGTCTCCGATAAAGGTGAGGCTGTCTCCTGCTTCCAAAATCGTTGCGCCGTCCGGCACGTAAACGTGGTTGCCGCGTCGTATCATTGCGATCAGGACGCCCTCCGGCAGGTCGACCTCCCTTACGGATTTGCTCACAAGACCTGACGTGTTCTTGTCCCTGCCGACGATCAACGACATGAACCTGTCGTCGTGGAGGAGCACCTCTTTCAGTTCCTGCTCGTTGGTGGCGTTGTCCCACTCCTCGGCAAAAGAGTCGGTGTCAACGTGCTCGGCGATCTGCGCTAGGATCCGAAGATGGAGGCTAGGGTCGCGGTTCGGGCTGAAGAGGAAGAAGATCGCCCGAAGGTTGGCTTCGGTTTCCTCGTCCGTAAGCGGGTGGGTGTAGGATATGTGGATTCCAGGCCCCTTAGATCGGACGAGGACCATCTCGGGATGCTGAAGCTCGTCGATCCACAAATGCGGCAGGCCGACCCCGTGCGTGACAGGTGTGGCTCCAATGTGCGTCCGTTCCAGAAGCTGATTTCGAATGGTCTCGGCGGTGTGCTCCGTGTGGTTGGCCATCCACTCGGAGACCTCTGCCACCACCTTCTCGAACTCGACAGGATGATCGAGGTTGATCACGAGACTCCTTGCGACGATTTCCTCGAACGGATCTTCTGCCCTAAGACCCTTCTCTCTCAGGATTCCCCTCAGCTCGTGGTCGAGGCCCTCGTATCGCGAGCGTCCCAGACGCTCGAAGACGTGGAAGATTGCGCCTGTCCGGTTGACACGCTTGCGGCCGTAGCAGAGAAACCAGATCACGCCGACGAGACCGAGGCCGATCGTGAATGAGAGAGACCATCCCCCCATCTCGTAGATCAGGACGAAGGCGCTAGCGATACCGAAGAGCTGGAGCCACGGGTAAAACGGCGCGCGATATCCCGGATCGTATGAGACCAGCTCACTCTCGCGCATAACGATAACGGCCAAGCAGACGAGGGCGAACATAAACAGCTGGAAAGAGCTCGCCAGTTTCGCTATCCCAGCCGGTTTGAGCAGAAGGATGATGGCAACGATCATGCCCACGGACACGATGATCGCGTAGACAGGTGTTCCGAACTTCCCGATGCGTTGGAAGATCTGGGGAAGCAGGTGATCGCGACTCATGGCCAACGGGTATCGCGAGGCGCTCAGAGTCCCAGCATTGGCGACCGAAATGAAAGCGAGTAGAGCCGCGATCGAGAGGACGGCGGCACCCGGCTCGCCGAACTGCTCGTGCGCAGCTGTAGCGACCGGTGTGTAGTCACCGGGCAGGAGATGCGTCGGGATGAGCCCAACCATAACCGACGTTCCAAGGCCATACACGATGATCGCCGTGCCTAGGGCAAGGAACACGCCAAGGGGCAGGTTCCGCTCAGGATCTCTGATCTCTTCCGAGAGGCTCGCGACATTGGTGACACCGACGTAGCTGATATAGACGAGTCCGGCCGTTCCAAGCAGTGACTTAGTCTCGAAGTCGAAGACGTCGCGGTAGTTCGCTAGGTTCAGCCCGGAGGCAGATCCCCCGATAAACCCGATGAGAATTACGAGCAACCCGAGCACCAAGACGGTTTGGAGGGCGCCACTCTTTTTGGCGCCGAACAAGTTCAGCACACCCAGCACGATCGCCAGCCCAGCGGCAAGCCACTGGATCTCGATGACGGGGAAGAAGAGCCGGAGGTATGCACCCATGCCGACGAGCGCGAAGGCGACCTTGAGGATCAGGGCGAGCCAGGTCCCGATCCCGCCTACGGTGCCTGACATCGGACCGAGCGTTCGGTCGAGGAAGTAGTAGACGCCTCCCGCCCGAGGCATGGCCGTACCGAGTTCGACCACGCTGAGCATCGCTGGGATCAGAGGGATTGCCGCCACCAGGTAGGCTAGGATCATGGTCGACCCGATCTCCTGCGCTGCGAGACCGGGCAGAAGAAAGAACCCCGAGCTCAAAGTCGCACCCGTGGCGATGGCGTAAACGTCGAAAAGGCCGAGCTGCTTTCTAAGGCGTTGGTTGGGTTCAGGCATCGTGTCTGGTTTTGTTGTGGGCTACTCGATTATCTCGTGGGGCCCGATGTCTGCTCGTTGGTCCAATGGGTGGCCCGTATCCCGACGATGGGGCTAGACTACCGAAGCACTGAATGATTCTTCGCGTCGTTCGCCAGATCGGAGGTGTTGTCGCGGAGCCCAGATGCAGGCAGACGTCCGAAGTCGTTCAAGGACGGGTTGACGCAACCCCGGTAAGTTCCCGGCACATACGCGGCGATCGTAACCGGGTGCCGCAACAGATGCGTAACCCTAGATATTTGCATCGTTACGAAATCGAAAGTGATACCTGTCGGGATGTGGGGGTAAAGGCGACGAGTGTCTCATCTTCTTTGACAAGATAGGTGTCATTTTCGAAGCCCGCACGACTTTCCACGCGGTCCAGTGGTCTTCCGTCCACCGAGATAGACTTGGTGTCGATGTCCCGGATGCGAAGGGTGAACTCGGGGACCTGTATGGGAAGGTCCAGAGAGATCCGACCCCCCTCTATAGAGAGGTCAGCCATTTCTTTGGCGATCGCGTAGGCGGTGATCTCGCTGCACTTCCGCCACCGTGTTCGCGCGCCCTGGGGATCCCGCTCCTTGAGGCGCCGCACGATCGTTTTGAAGGCGTTGAACCCACGGCGATCCTCGTTGTGGAGCCCGTAGAAGCCCTGCCAGTGGCTGATGAGAACAGCTGGATCTCCTGCGTCGATCACAGCGGGTAACCGGCCTCCCTGAAGATCCTCGGTGATATACTTCGAGACGTCTACCTCGCCGAAACCGGTCCATGACCCCGTGTAGTCCCCGACGCAGGCGATCACTTCACCCATCGCGGTGCCTGCTTCGCGATCCGGATACCATACGGGTGTGTCGATTGCGCCGTCGGAGCTGATTCGTTTGAACAGATACGGCGTAGGGTTTCCAGTGACGGATCGGACAGCTTGTTCGGCACATTTGGCGTAGAAGTCGAGCGGATTTCCAAACCCACCGGGCGAGGTGACGCCATCCGGTGTCAGGCCCACGTTGTCGAGAATCTTGCAGGCTGTCGTGATGTAGCGGATGACAAGCTCTTCCTGGTCGACGGGTAGCTGGTTCCAACCCCACTGTTCCCAGAGCGTGGGATCGACAGGCTGGAAGGTGTCTAGGTCGACGACGAAGGTGTGGGTTATCATTTCCGGGGTGATGTCGTAGTTCGGGACGATCAGCTCGCGGCACATCTGCAGCCAAGATTCCTGCTGCTGCTTGCTGAAGATCTCAAGTCCCTCGTCGATCCGGCCGAGTGCGGCCGGGCAGGGCACGACGCTGTATTTTCCCTTGACGTCATTGTCGATGCAGAATTCTGCGAATTCGCGAGTAAACGACTCCGGATGCACGACCGGGAGATCCTCGAATCGACGATTGGACTCGACCACGCACCCCTGTCCGTGTTCCCTGTCAACACGGATCCGGTCGCGTAGGAAGAAGTAGTTCAGGTTGACCAGCATCGTCGAGTCATCAAAAATGATCGACAACGGAACGCGGTCGAGGGCGTGTTTTGTGATCCCTGCTTGCACCATGAATCCAAGTTTCAAATGGGCAGAGAACATACGCCATTCCCTTCCAGATTACAAAGAGATCGGGGAGTCGGGAGCGCTTGCGTAGGCTGAGGGTTGGTTAGGATTGGAACCGTGGAGGACACAGAGGAAAATCCAGAAAGTGGGTGTAGTGTCTCCGCGCAGGGTGCCAAACTTGTGAGTCAGCTTGGTAATCTATTGACAGGTTAACTTGGACCGGCAGTGAAAGGGGGCTGGAGCGCTTACTTCTCGGCAGAGAAATAGTAATCTTTGGGGATGCGCATGGCCCTAGGCGCCTATCCCCCATATAGCGGGAGTGGTCACCTCGAGACTGTTGCCCGAGGGATCCCGGAAATAGAGGGATCGTCCGCGATCTCCCCATTTGATCTCTTTTTCGATCGCCACATCGTGCGAGGTCAGGTGCGATCGCCAGGTCTCCAAGTCTTCCTCGGGAACCGAGAAGGCCACGTGACCGGGGCCCGATGCACCGTGAGGTGGCGCGATGTCAGGGCTCTTCTGAACGATGGCGGTCGCTTCCGGGTCAAAGAGAAGGAGCATCTGGTTTCCGCAGCGGAAAAAGAGGTGGTGATCTTCAAGCTTCGAAACGAGCGGGAGGCCGAGCGTTTCGCGGTAGAAAGGTTCGGCCTTGTTGAGATCTGAGACATAGAGGCAGGTTTCCAGGACGTGTGAGAGGGAAGACATCTGCTTAGACGGCGTACTCTTGCAGATAGGCCTCGACCTGGTCGCGGATGTCGTCGGTCATCACGACTTTTCCGTCGATCTCCCTGCCCGGAAGGTGCTCCAGAATGTCATAGACCGTCACGATTGCGCGCACCTCGACGCTTGCTTTCGCGGCGAGCGCCTTGACTGAGTTGCCCCCTTCCTTGTTCCGTTCCTTCCGGTCGACAGCGATGATGAGCCCCGTTACCTTTCCTTCGGTCATCGTTCTCAGTAAGTTGATTGCCTCGACTTTGGTCGCGCCGTCGGTGACGACATCGTCGACGACAACCACCGTGTCTTCAGCTTGCGGGACCTGGCCGACGATCCAGCCGCCCTCACCATGGTTCTTCTCCTCCTTACGATCGAAGCTGTAGGCGACGTCGCGATCGAAGTGGTGGTTGAACGCTATGGCAGTCGAGATGCACAGCGGGATGCCCTTGTATGCCGGGCCGTAGATGACAGTTGGCTGCTGATCGAGCCCGCGCGTGGCAGATGCATAGAAGTAGCCGAGTCGATCGATCTGTTCACCCCGGCTGAACTCACCGGAGTTGAAGAAATACGGGGAATTGCGCCCGCTCTTTAGCGTGAAAGAGCCGAACTTGAGCGCGCCTGACCGAACGAGAAACTCGATGAATTCGCGCTGATAATCTTGCATGTGGATCCCCTGAGGATGGTGACCTAAGCCGTTGGATGACATGCCTGATGTCTTGACGGCCCGTTGATATGCGAACGATCTTACTCGGGAGAGAATGGTATGCGTGAGGGGGAGTCTATCGAATCAAGTGCAGTAGAGTGGCGCGTGGGTGCAGTGTTCTGGATGGCCCTGATCTTCACGCTGTCGAGTGAGCTTTTTGCGCCGAAATTCTCATTCGATGCCACCCTCGACTGGTTTGGAACGCTTAACTACCTGGTCCGAAAGTTCGCTCACGCAGTCGAATTCGCGGTCCTGGCGTGGCTACTTTTCCGCTCCCTCTACCCCAGACCCTTCACTGTAGGGAGAGCACGGATCTGGGCGGTTTTGCTCTCACTGCTCTACGCCGCCTCGGACGAATACCACCAGTCCTTTGTTCCAATGCGATCCGGGAAGGCTACCGATGTGATGTTCGATGCGGCCGGAATTCTGGTGGTCGCGCATCTGATCGGTCGCGCAACCAACGAGGACGAACCCTATCTGCTTCGCCAGGTTTTCGGCTTCCCTTCCGATCGCTCCCAAGATAACGGCTGACCCATCGTTTTTCAAGCCGACACCTGCTTTCTGGAGACTCGCTACGTGCCCGATCCACGGAATGTCCTTCTGCTGATCTCTGACGACTGGAGCCCGCTGGCCGGGTGCTTCGGCAGTCCGGTTGTCCAGACACCCTCCGTCGACGCGCTCGCCAAAAGGGCGACGCGATACACGAACGCCTTCTGCACCACGCCCTCCTGCGCAGCCAGTCGCGCGAACATTCTGACTGGGCAGTACAGCCACACCCACGGTCAGTATGGACACAGCCACGGGATCCACAATTTCCACACTGGACGCCACGTGCCGTCGATCACGAAGACGCTTTCCGATGCAGGATACGCGACCGGTGTCATCGGCAAAATGCACGTGCAGCCGGAATCAGTCTATCCGTGGACTCACAACTTGGAGGCCGTAGAAGGCGGCTCTCGCAGCCCGAGAGGCATGGCCGACCGTGCACGAGAGTTCTTCGCCGAAATCAAGGATGCGCCGTTCTATCTCCACATGGGTTTTTCCGATCCGCATCGCGATTTCGGAAACAACAGCAGCTATCCTGACTACGAAGAGACGACATACGATCCGGCTAGCCTACCGATACCGAACTTCCTTCCTGATCATCCTGCTGTACGCGATGAACTTGCGGAATACTATCAATCGATTACGAGGATGGATGCTGGATACGAGATGGCTATCCGGGCGCTCGAGGAGGCGGGACGAGCTGACGATACGATGATCATCGTGATGAGCGATCACGGGATGCCTTTTCCGGGGGCGAAGGCGTCGTCCTTCGACTCCGGCCACAACTGCCCCCTCCTTATTGCGCGGCCGGGTGCCTCCGAAGTAGAGAGCGATGCACTCGTGAACTGGAACAACATTGCTCCGACCGTGTATGACTGGTGCGGAGTAGAACCGCCCGAGGGCCTTCCGGAGCGGTCTTTGCTTCCGATCCTCGACCAAGCGAATCCGTCCGGATGGGATGAAGTTTTCTTCTCCCACACCTTCCACGAGGTGACCAACTACTATCCTTACCGCGCACTGCGGGGCCGAAAATACAAGTATGTCCGGAATCTATATCCTGAGCTTACTACGCCGCTGCCCAGCGATCTCTGGAGGTCATCGACATGGCAGGTGATTGAGGGAGAGGGACTCGAGATGGGCCAACGCAGCACCGAGAAGTTTTTGCATCAGGATGCGGAGGCTTTGTTCGATGTGGAGGCGGATCCGGCGGAGAGGTGGAATCTGATAGATGAATCGGGGCTGCAGGATGTGGCGGCGGAGATGCGACAGAAGGTCAGAGAGTTCAGAGTGAGGACGGAGGATCCTTGGGTTCTGGCGTCGCGGCAAGGTGGAGAGGAATTCTAGGCTCAAACGTCAGATGACAAGTGTTAAACGGACCTTGGTCGATCTGAACAGACGTAGCCTGACCACGCCCACTGACCGAATCGACGAGGCGATGTTTATGTTTTGCAGTCTCTCCGATTGCCATTCTGGAATCGAGAGGTTTACTCGTTTGTCCGAGGCGCTCAGGAGAGGAGATTGAGTTCATGATCCCAATGGACCGATTGACTTTGGGCAGGCAAACCAGTATCAAGGGATCTGCAACTGGTTTAAATCTGACAGGAGAGTTGTGCAATGCGAGTTACCCTGAACAGCCCGAGAAGGCGACCTGCCCACATCGCTTCCTTCAGTGCGCCTGAAGGGGTGGATTCAGAGCTTCTCAGACTGACCGGAAACGACGATGAATTGATCGCCGAACGGGACCCGGATGGTTCGGTTTACAGCGTGTATTCCCCTGCTGTAGTGTTAGGTGAGCCTATCTCATACGAGCTTGAGACGATCGATTCAGCGGCACCCTGCAGCAGCATCTCGGCGGAGCAGGGCGACGATCAGATAGCGATTTCGTTGTGCGATTCGCCTCTGATGACGTTCAAGTATGGCGACGATGTTGTGAAGCCGACGATTAACCCGATCCTGACCCCCGGTGGGACGAACATGCTCAGGGAGCCTATTTCGGCGTGGGGGGAAGGCGAACACCCGTGGCAGCGCGGGCTGACCCTAATGCAGGGTGCGATTAACGGGATAGACTGCTGGAATGAGAAGGCGATCGAAACGCACGGTCGTACCGAGCAGGATACGCTGTCCGTCCATCACGGTCCTCTTTCGCTGACCATCTCAAGCGACAATTCGTGGTACTGTGGAGATCGGAAGCTTATGACGGATCACCGATCGTACCGCCTGTTCGATACGAAGAGGGATTCGGTGATCCTGGATATCATGCTGACATTGAAGGCGTCCGAGGGTGACGTAACGATCGGGGATACCAAGGAGGGCGGCTTCCTGTGTATCCGCGTGAACCCGTCGATGAACGCTTCCGATGGTGGTACGATGCAGAACGCCTACGGTGCGTCGGATGAGAAGGGCTGCTGGTCTATGCCGTCACACTGGATGGACTACTACGGTCCCGTCGGTGACGAGACAGCCGGGTTCGCGATCTTCGATCACCCGGAGAATTTCCGCTATCCGACGACGTGGCACGTCCGGGGATATGGCCTGTTCGCTCCGAACTGTTGGATGTTCAAGCCCGACCATCGGCTCGAATCGGACTCGGAGATGAGATTCCGGTGGCGGGTGACGATCCATACGGGAGATACGAACAAGTCGCAGATTGGGAGTCGATTTCTGGATTATGCGGATGGGCTGAGGATGGAGATAGAAGAATAGAAGAATAGAAGATTTGGATTGTGGCGCGGAGTCTGATGCATATGGCTCTGCGCCATTTGTGTTGTGGGCAAGAATCCCCAATGGGGCAGTTAATAGCCGAGGGTTTATTGCTGCAGGCGGAAGTCCTCAGTCGGGAGGTATGCCGAGACAGGCGCAGCGGTATGGGATCCGAACGGGATCGTGAACCTCCCAGCTTCTTGACGGGAAACATACCTGCTAATCAGCTAAGCGATCGACTTCACGGCTTTGATCACTGATTGCTCATTCGGGATCGTCACATCCTCTAGTGGCTTCGAGAATGGAACGGGAACGTCCATCGCTCCGAGCCGCAAGATCGGAGCATCGAGGAAATCGAATGCGCCGTCGTACACGACCGACGCAAGCTCCGCGGTGACACCGAAGCTCTGGCATCCTTCGTCGATGATGACGGCGCGGCCTGTGCGTGATACGGACTCGATGAGGGTGTCTCTGTCGAGAGGGACCATCGTGCGGGGATCGATGACTTCGCAGCTTATGCCTTCGGATGCGAGCTCTTCGGCGGCGGCCAGCGCAACGAGGACCATGCTCGAGGTCGCGATGAGTGTGACGTCCGTACCGGGTCGCTTGATGTCGGCTTCGCCAAACGGAATGGGGTCGACGACCTCGGGTATCGTGCCTTTGACGGCATACATCATCTTGTCTTCGAACACGATGACGGGATTGTCATCGCGAACGGCGGTCTTGAACAGCCCGATGGCATCTTTCGGCGTGGAGGGGAGTGCGACCTTGAGGCCCGGGACGTGTGAGGCCCAGGCGTGAAGGCTCTGTGAGTGCTGAGCGGCTGACGATCGTCCTGCGCCCATGGTTGCGCGAATCGTTAGCGGTACCTTCGCCTGACCACCCGACATGTAACGAAGCTTGGCGGCCTGGTTCACGATCTGGTCCATGGCGAGCGCAATGAAGTCGCCGAACATGATTTCGGCAATCGGGCGCATACCGGTGAGCGCGGCGCCGACGGCGAGACCGACATAACCGGCTTCGGCGATCGGGGTGTCGATGATCCGTTCGTCGCCGAATTCTTCACGCAGCCCGACCAGAATTTTGAATACGCCACCGGCTGACCCGACGTCCTCGCCGAGCATGATGATGTTCTCGTCACGTCGCATTTCCTCAGCGATGCCTTGCTTTACGGCCTCGCCGAAAGTTATCTCTTTTTCAAGCGAAGACATGTTGATCCGCCTCCTCGACATCCGGCCAAGGTGCACCCTGCGCTGACTCGACCGCATCTGCCACCTCGTCCTTTACTTCCTGATCGATCCGATCCAGATCGGTTTCGTCGATGCCGGCCTTTGCGAGTATTGACCGGTATTGCGTGATTGGATCCTTGTCCTGCCATTCTTGGCGCTCTTCTTCTGACCGGTAGCCGTCGCCAGGATCGCCGACGTGGTGTCCGAGATGACGATAGGTCGTGCACTCGATCATCGAGGGACCGCCACCGGAGCGCGCTCGCTCGACGGCCTCCTTCGCTGCTTCGTAGACGACCTCGACATCGTTGCCGTCGATTACCGAGCTTGGGATGCCGAAAGGTTTTGCACGGTCGGCGATCGTGTCACCGGCCGTGACACTGTCAGTGGCCGTGTATTCGCCATACTGGTTGTTCTCGCA
>DPVD01000479.1:0-177 GCA_003526745.1 Candidatus Latescibacterota bacterium | reverse complement strand
TTCGCCATACTGGTTGTTCTCGCAGATGTAGATGACGGGCAGGTCCCAGATGGCCGCGTGGTTCATGACCTCGAAGAAGATGCCCTGATTACTGGCTCCATCTCCGAAGAAGCAGACAGCGACCTGATCGGTCTTGCGAAGCTTGGCCGAGAGCGCGGCGCCTGTCTCGATCCCGAA
>DPVD01000201.1:0-6609 GCA_003526745.1 Candidatus Latescibacterota bacterium | reverse complement strand
GAGGACTGGCATCCTTTTCCGACACGGGACGAGCGTGAACCCTGGAGGAGATTGGATGCGGAGACGCGACGGACGCTGATATCGGGCGGCGAGAAGTATCTTGGTCACGAGTGGACGGTGTTCAGGGCGACCCAGTTCATGGAGATGGCTAGAACGGGGCTACGTTCGCTTTACGGGAAGTTTCGTGCGACGCACCGGAACGCCCTGTCTGCACTTGTTCTGGCTGAGTGCGCGGAGGGGCAGGGCCGATTCATCGACGATATTATTGACGGCATTTGGGCCGTGTGCGAGGAATCGTGGTGGGGGAAGCCCTGGCACCTGGTGCAACAGAAGGTTGGGGCCAATCTGTCAAATATCAACGATCCGCATATCGACCTGTTCGTTGCGGAAACGGCGAGTCTGCTGTCATGGACGTGCTACCTCCTCGAGACGCAGATAAACGAATGGTCGACAATGATCATGCCCCGTGTGGATCACGAGATGCAGGAGAGGATGCTCACACCGCTCCTGGAGCGTGAAGACTATCACTGGATGGGGTTCAGCCATCGGGATAAGAACCTTCATCGGGTCAACAACTGGAATCCCTGGATCATCTCGAACTGGATCACGACGATCCTTCTTATGGAACGGGATCCTGAGAGACGAGCCGCAGGACTGCACAAGACGATGCGGGCGCTGGACAACTTCATCGACCCTTATCCGAAGGACGGAGGTTGTGACGAAGGCCCCGGATACTGGGGGCGTGCCGGTGCTTCGATGTTCGAGTGTCTGGAGTCCTACTACGGGGCGACGGACGGGAAGGTCGACGTCTACGGAGAGCCGTTGATCAAGAACATCGGGACGTTTATCACCAAAGTGCAAATATACGAAAACTGGTTCGTGAACTTTGCCGATGCCTCGCCCCTGGTCAACCCTGCACCGTTTCTCGTCTATCGATATGGAAAACGTATTGGTGATGCAGAGCTGATGAGTGCGGGCGTCTACTTTTCAACAAAGGTGCAGGGCTGGGACGGTAATGATTTCAGCATAGCCAGGCAGCTTCCAACCCTGTTCCACGGTTCTGAGATGTCAGATGTGGAGCCGACGCAGCCGCTACCAGCGTATTCTTGGCTACCGGAAATCGAGGTGATGACGGCTCGGGACAAGAGAGGTTCGGGTGAGGGATTCTTTGTCGCAGCAAAGGGCGGGCACAATCAGGAGAGCCATAACCACAACGACGTCGGACACTTCATCGTGTATGTCGACGGAGCCCCAGTCATCATCGATGCAGGTGTCGGACCCTATACTGGAAAGACGTTTAGCTCGGAACGCTACACTATCTGGACGATGCAGTCCGCCTATCACAGCCTGCCGACGATCAATGGGGTCATGCAGGATCCAGGGATCGATTTTGCCGCCAGAGACGCGTCATCGACCGACGATGGCCAAACCGCGACGTTCTCGTTGGATATAGCGGGTGCCTATCCGGATGAAGCGAAGCTTAAGATGTGGCACCGGACAGTTGCGCTTACCCGTGGTCAGGATGTTACCGTCAAGGACCAGTATGTGCTCACCGAACCTGCAAGCACGATCCAGTTTAGTCTGCTGACCCCGTGTACCGTTCAGGTGTCGGAGGGACGAATCGTATTGGGAAGACGTGTCCTGCAGGGCGAGCGATCCTCCGGGGAGGCGGGCATCGAATATGATCCAGAACGGATGACCGTGGATGTCGAAAATAGGGATCTCTCCGACGGGGGGAAACAGAGATACTGGGGTGATCAGGTTAGTCGGATTCTGTTTACTCTGGTCAATCCTGGTGAGTCTGGAGATGTGGAACTGCGGATTTCGCGATGACCTCACTAACAGCAATCAGGTGCTAGGCCGGAACCCGTTCATGAACTCTTGTGTGGGTCTGACTCTTTAGCATTCTACTGAATGAGCCCTTGGGAATACAGACTATCCCAACGGAGGCGGAGACGATGTCAAAGGAAGAGAGATTCGAAGAGCTAGAGCAACTAGCTTGGCAGGAAGCCCTCTACGATCCTGGGACCTTGGACTGGAAGGAGAAGTGGTTTCTAGACGGAAGTAGGTCTACTGTGGCGAACACGGAAAAGGGGATGATTCTTTCAGCGGGTCCTCTGGAGCAGGATCACGCGTGTCACACAGTGCTGTGGACGAAGAATTCGTTTGAGGGCGACGTGAAGATCGAGTCCGACTTTTGGAGGTTGGATACGGCAACCAGGAATGTCAATATCATCTATATCCAGGCAACTGGTAAGGAGGAAGGGCCGTATACCAAGGACATTGCCGAGTGGTCGCATCTTCGAGAAATTCCGTATATGGCGACCTACTTCAACAATATGAAGCTCCTTCACATCAGCTACGCCGCCTATGGTAACCAGGATGACGCTCGCGAGTATGTGCGGGCAAGACGATATCCGACGAGACCGGACCTCAAGTTCAACGAACTCGATATTCCGCCGGACAACTTCGAGACGGGTCTGTTCGAGCCGGGCATAAAGCACCGGTTCACGATCATCAAGAAGGGGCACGAGCTGCTGTTCAAGGTGGAGACCGAGGAGAAGATGTCGGTTTTTGCGTGGAATACGTCGGCATTCGACCTTATCACGGAAGGACGGATTGGGTTGAGGCACATGTGGACGCGGACGTCGCGGTATGCGGATATCCGTATCTCTGTGCTATAGAACTGAAGAGAACACGCGGGAACTTGTAGCGACTCGGGTGATGTGCATTCTATGGCCGAGATGAGCCGCAGGCTGAGCGGGAGTCGAAGTTCGGTAATGTGGGCCGGCAAAGTTCTCTAATTAAAACATCAGTGGTATCTGAGTTGCTATGTGGCTGTACTTCGATTACCGCTCGGGTAACGTCGATCGTAGAACCACATTGAACCGTGCAAGCTTGCAGATAGAGACTTACAACGAAAGCGAAATAATCGAGAAGCGTTCCAAGGGGGGAGCCACTGGGATGACACGCTAAACTACCTGTTCGGCTTTTGGGAAGGGGGCTACGGGTCCCTTTTGTGCAGACTGGTCGAGTGGGTAGGGCTCGGGTGGGAAGTCAGTGCAGACCTTGCCCTCTTTGAGGACCCAACAGCAGTTGGGCAATCTGCGACGACGCGCAGAGATGATCTTCGGGTTCGTGTAGACACCGGCAACCCCAATTCGGCTCTGCTCGCTCGGGTTCGGTGGGCTGTAATGCCATAGGCTACTGTGCCAGGCGACCACATCACCTGGTTCCAGCTCAACGTGATGGACGCCGGTTTGTTCGATCTGGTCTACGACTAGATTACGAGGCAGTTCGCCGTGGATGCTGTCCTCGTAGAGGACGTGCTGGACGATATCGCCCTTGTGGGTTCCTGGCGCGAACTGCAGGCACCCGTTCATCTTCGTTGCCGGATCGAGAGCCATCCAGAAGTTGTATGGCGCAGTCTCTCCGTCGCGCCAGAGCCCGTTGTCCTGATGCCACGGCGTGGCGCTGCCAGTTCTGGCCGGCTTGACGAAGACGCTGTTGAACTTGACGATTACGTCGTGGCCAAGGTGATGTTTTGCCATTCTGAGAATCGGCTCGCCACAGTGGACGGTGTGCCAGATGTGGGGAGCCGTGATGCAGAAGTTGCTAAGCTTTCGGAACCGGGCGGAACGCTCTGCAGGCGAGTTGCCCATTGGATCCATAGGGTCGGTCTCCGGGCGCCCGTCGGGCTCGGGGAGGAGTACCTGGTTCTTGATGATGCCGCGTAACTCGGCCGCGATCTCAGTCGAGAGTGCGCATCGCTCGACGTAGTAGCCGTGTTCTTCCCAGCTTTGTTGCTGCTCCACGGTTGGTTTCCAGGATTTCATCGCGAGTTGATTTCTACTGAGGTCTGTTTACCTTTGGTCATCGCAAAGGCTACTAAACTGGATCCCCAACGGTGTGGGGATGACGGGAGGGCAAGTGTCGTGTATGACATACCCAAAGTCAAGCTAGGCAACTCGGACATCAAGATTACGCGATTCATGAGCGGCGGAAACCCGTTATGTGGCAATGCCCATTTCACGAAGGAGATGGGGAATGACATGCGGGAATACTTCACGGAGAAGCAGGTCGTGGAGTATCTGCACCAGGTCCAGGCACACGGGATCAACACGCTTCAGGCCCGCGGGGATTTTCATCGTATTCTCTACTGGCGTGAGCAGTTCATAAGGGAAGGCGGCGAGCTGTATTTCATCGCGCAGACTGCCTCGGAGATGCACGATATCTTTTCGAACATCCGTGTGATCGCGGCAGCCGGCGCCGAGGCTATCTATCACCACGGGTCCCGGACGGACAACCTGTGGCTGGACGGGCGGATCGACGAGGTCGAGGATTACCTGAAGTGCATGCGAGATACGGGGGTCCAGGTCGGTATCGCGTCGCACATACCGGAGGTGCTTGATTACGTCGAGGACAAGGGCTGGGATGTGGACTTCTATATGACCTGCTTCTACAACCTGAACAAAGTGAAGCGGGAGAGCGCTCTGGTTGATCCGTTCAATGCCGGCGCGATGGAGGAGTTCAGCGAAGATGATCCGCCGAAGATGATTCAGTTCATCAACCAGACGGAGAAGCAATGTCTGGCTTTCAAGTTCTTGGCGGCCAGCCGTCGCTGCAAGACGCAGGAAGATGTGCGTGAAGCTTTCGAGTATGTGTTCGGGAACATCAAACCGGGTGATGCGACGATCGCAGGAATGTTCCCAAAATACCTAGACCAGATTCGTCTGAACGTCGAACACACACTGGCGGCGATTACTAAGGCCGAGGAAGAGCCAAGAGCCGTCGCTGCAGACGATTGACGTCAAAGGTGGAATACACGAAGGCTAGAGCGATCGTGGGTTAACACCGAAGAGCACAGAACGTTTAGAGAGTCCACGGCTCACTGCTCTTCGGTGGCGTGGTTGATAGGACGGACATGTTGTAGAGTGAAGATAGGGGTAGCATACGTATTTGTATGGTTGCAGAGCCGTGTCGTTGGCTTCCTAAGGAGCAATTACAAGCGTCTTCGGGGTGATATCCCCTTATGGTTAGGTTACCTCTATGGTTCACGGATTTGTATCCGTGAACCGTTTCTATTTGAGTCCAGATCTCAGAACCTCTCTGGTCGATTGGTTCTCGTTGTATCCCGTCAGTTTTCGGGTCAGGAAGTAGCTGATCACGAGCAGTACCTGCAGGCTTGTGAGATACACGAGCTCGGCTGGGTAGCCCTGCCAATAGGCATCGGTGTCGACGAGATAGCCGAATGCCCAACCTCCACCGACACCTCCCACGATTCCACCGAGAGAACCCGCATACATAATGGCGTTGAACCCCGCGACCTGATTATCGTTAGGCACGGCATCCATCATGGCGCGGCTTCGTGCGAGATTCTGGCCACCGTCTAGAACACCCCAGGCAAGGTAGAACAGGCCGGCCCAGATGTGCAGGGGCGTGGACTCGGTTGGAAGTGTTAGCCACGCAAGTCCGATCGCTGCTTTAGAGAGAAGCGTCAGCGAAAGGGTGCTCCTGGGACCGTGCACGTCGACGAGTCGTCCCCACACGCTCAGGCTGATTACTTGGCCGAGCGCCGCAAGCGAGCCCATCCAGACAAAAGCCATCGCGCCCAGTCCGTGGTTACTGAGCGCGACAACCCACATCGATCCTGCTGCTGCGTAGAGGAGTTGGTAGGTTGACATGAAGGCCGCTAGCCACGCGACGCGAGGCAGTCTGAATGCGCGACTTAACTGCCCGAACGCGCCCTGCGTCTGAGACGCGGGTTTGCCTTCCCGAACGCCGAGCGACCAGTAGGCGCCCATCAGACCTGTGACGATGCCCGCGACGAACAGCCACCCGAATCGGCCGTGAACAGGTGATGTCCCAAGATACCATCCGACAAGGATTGGCACGACAAGGCTTGCCCAACGCTGACGGACTCTAAGTCTGGCCATGAAGGTACCGAAGGCATCGCCCGCCGTGTTGTCCTGGATCAATGCCCACCAGACCGTGTTGCCAACCTGTCGAATGAACTCGCGAGCTGCGATAAGGATGAGCGCGATGAGAATCGCGTAAAGACTGGGTGTTCCCCAGAGCGCGAGGACGGTCAGGCCGAATACTGGTAGGACGGCGAGTGCCCGTGATCCGGCCATGAGACGCCCTTTGCCTGTACGTGAGACGAGTCGAATCCCCACGAATCGAGCGATTTTCTGGATGTGCTCGGTGGTGGCCAGAAGTCCGATGTAAAGGGGTGTCGATCCCAGGGCGAGTATGAAGAGCGGGGCAACCGATGAGACAAAGGTGTCGCCGACAGCACCGAGTACGGCCATTCCGATTAGGTTGCGCTGGCCCTGTCGACGGTCTTCTTCTGGTAGGATCGGTTCAAATGTGTTGTTTTTGAGCGACGATTCGGAGATGGCTCAGCACTCTCGGATACAGGACGGCCCACGCCTCCGATGAGGCGTGGGCCTTGTTGTTGTCAGATGTCTGGATAATCTAAGCGGATGTTTTTGCTTTCTTCGCCCGCCGTGTCATGACCTTGCTGGCGTCCTTGACAGCCTCTGTGATCTTCGTGTAACCAGTGCAGCGGCAGAGATTGCCAGCAAGTGCCTCCTGAATCTCCAACCG
>DPVD01000347.1:0-3153 GCA_003526745.1 Candidatus Latescibacterota bacterium | reverse complement strand
TCGGCCGGTTGGCCGTGTGCCGCTTGATTGAGGCTTTGGCGGAACTCACGCAGCCTTCTGACCGACCTTGCGGAGTCGTGGATCCCTTTCTGGGTGAAGTTGATATTGTATCGGTAGTGCGTCTTGATCAGCTCGTATCGCAGGACAGCTGCGTCAACCGGTCGACCGGTGACTTTGCCTTCCACGATGTCGCTGACGGTGTAGAAGTTGCCATTACTTTTGGACATTTTCTCACCTTCGACGAGCAGGAATCGGCCGTGCATCCAGAAGCGGGCGAAGGACTCTTGATCCGTAGCGCTGCAGGATTGGGCGATTTCGCACTCGTGATGGGGGAAAATGTTGTCCTCGCCACCTGTATGGATGTCGATCGTTTCGGACTCAAGTGCCTTCATGGCCATGGCCGAACACTCTATGTGCCAGCCTGGGTAGCCCGTGCCCCAGGGCGAATCCCACTTCATAATGTGGCTCCTGTCGGGCTTCCAGAGCAGGAAGTCGGCCGGGTGCCGCTTGCTGGCTTGGTGTTCGGACTGGATGCGTCCGCCCTCGCCCTCTTTTAGGTTGTTGAGGGAGTTGCCACTGAGACGCCCATACTCGGGGAAGCTCTGGACGTCGAAGTAGATGACGCCGTCATCCGCCACATATGCGTGATCCTTGTCGATCAGCTGACTAATAAGGGTCTGCATCTCGGGGATGTGGTCGGTTGCGTGGATGATGTTGTCGCCGTACTCCCAGCCGAGTCTCATCCCAAGACGCTTGGCGTCCTCGACAAAGGCTTTCGTGTAGTAGCGGGCGACTTCGAACGGGTTGTCGGGGTCTTCAACTGAATCCGGGGCGATCTCACCCGACTGCTTCGCTTCCTTCAAGCGACGCCCGGCAACCGCCATCTTGTCTTCGCCGCTGCCGTCGGCGACGGTGTCATCCGTCATGTGACCCACGTCTGTGATGTTCATGACGTGGCGCACCTCGTAACCCGTCGCTGTGAGGAATCGGTTGAGGACGTCGGCGAACAGGAAGGAGCGGAAGTTTCCGATCTGGGCGAAGTCGTAGACCGTCGGGCCGCAGGTATACATCTTCACGACCGGCGGCTCTATTGGCTCGAAGGGCTCAAGTTTCTTTGTCAGGGAATTGTAGAAGGTAATGTCCAAGGCGGTGCTAGGCGTCCGAAATTCTCTACTTTGTGGTTGCGGGTGGTACGGGATCATAGCCACCCGGATGATATGGGTGGCACCGACTAATTCTATGAAGACTCAAGTAAAGCGCCGTCCACGGTGGTCTCCTCGAGAAGCACTCAAGTGCATAATCCGAACAGGTCGGTTGAAAGCGACACCCTAGGCCCGGGAACAGCGCTTGCAAAACGGGCGAGAGGACCCAGCGATACGCCTGGATCAACAGCCAGAAGGGGAGGTTGAGCATTCGATACAGCGCGCTCAAGAACGGACCTCCGTCTCCGTCCTGCGAACCTTGAGGCAGGAGAGTAGTGCCCTTTCGAGGTGATCCCAGTCGGTCTCTGCGTTTCTGCTGATGATCTCGACCCGACTGTCCCTCGAGTAGGCCGTGCGACGCGTCTCGATTTCGTTCCCGGCCCGGTTCAGCAGTATGGTGTCCCCGCCGATTCGGAAGGCGCCCTTGATCCGGTCGAGGTTGTCATCCTCGGCCAATGCCATCAGCAGCTCCTCCTCGTCGAAAACGTCCTTCGGCGAGAAGATCCATCCGCAGGCATACCTGCCGTATCCCTTGTTGATCGATCGATAAGGGGTGCCGGGCTCGAGGTGTTCCGGTTCAGAATTCTCGGCAGGATTATCACGATCGTGATGGGGGTGCTCGTCGGCTTGGTGAAGCTCTGGGAACAGCGGCACCTTCATCGGGTCCGAGTCGACGTCCAGCAGATCCAGGTCGAACTGACCCTGCGTGGTCTTTGCGATAAGACGTTTCGGCGGGTAGAGCTCACGGCTCCACGTGTCGAAGGCTTCGAGCTCTTCAGGGTCAGCGAGATCCGTTTTGTTCGCGATGACCAGGTCCGCCAGGTGAACCTGGTCCTGAAAGATCTGCGAGCGTAGGATACTCGGTTCGTCCACATCTCTCGGGTCGACCAGACAGATCGTCGCCCGCACGTCGAGAGTTTCCGACAGGCGCCCCTCGCGCAGGCTGAACAGGACACCACCAGGATGTCCCATGCCCGACATCTCTATTAGAAGTCTATCTGGCGCGATCTCACGCAGCAGCAGGGTAATCGCCACCTGGAGCGGGACTCCGGCCGTGCAGCACAAACAGCCTCCGGCAACCTCGCGGATCCCGATGCCCTCGATCTGTCGCTCCTCGAAGACAGTCTGATCAATCGGCACGTCTCCAAACTCGTTGACGAGGATGGCCCACTTTTCCGAGGGCCTTTTGCGGTCGATCAGGTTCAGAATGGCCGACGTTTTCCCGACACCGAGCAGACCGGTGAGGGTATTCGTCGGGACATTCTCTATGTGATTCATAGGGTAAATGACCTCTCAGATGACGCAAGTCTCATAATAAATAGAAACTTCCGTCCGCAAGAAAGCCTTTTCTTTGAAAGTGTGTATAGAATGTACACTTCTGCGATATCGAGGCTTCTTGGTGTCGTAGTGATTCCTACTAGCAGGCGGGTCGGTCCCTGAGTATGACAGTGTCAACTTTGGGTGATGCATGTGTTTAGGCACACGGTTGATCAGGAAACCTGATACAAGATGCGGGCTATTTATTAGTTGTCTTTTTCCTAAACCAGGGCCAGAGTTGAACTGTCTGAACGGTATCCCTTGAATTTCAGGTATTTACGTCAATGTTACGAAATGGTCAAGATTTAGGGTTGACTTTTCGGTCGACCCACAATATATTGTGTTTGCTGTCAGTTGTGACCGATGTCACGGTGAGGCACAGGCCATATGAACCGTGACATTCGGGTCCGCCTCGGGCCCGCACACTTCGGCTTCCCCGAGCCGGCTACGACGGCTTCTTTATACAACATATTGTGGGTGCTTCGCACGTAGTACGCGGCTTCTTCCCGTTGCCAAGCCGTCTCTTCCCTGTTCGGGAATACCCGCCCGGCCGAATGCCGTGAGTTCTCTCCCAGTACTTACCGGCGATCGGGCTTGCTTTTCCTTTCGCTGTCGCTTGCTACTCTGTGTTATT
>DPVD01000251.1:0-19298 GCA_003526745.1 Candidatus Latescibacterota bacterium | reverse complement strand
GGTCGTGGACGGACCGGGTCTTGTGGCTCTGGAGCGTTTCGTTGAACGCGCGCTGAAGGGCGATCTGGCCGTCAAGGTGGGCACAGGAACGGACATGCGGGCCGATATCGCGCGGACACACGATCGCGTGGATCGTCGTCACTTTCGGGTTCTCACCCGGCACAGCAACAGCCAGCATCTTCTCGGCGACGATCGGGTGGAATCCGGTCAGGTTCGGGTCGATGAACTCGCGATGTGCAAGCCCTAATCGCCCGAGATGCAGACACACGTCCAAGTGCTCATACATCTCAAGCAGACCGTGAAGCACGCATTCGAGAACGTTGTTCCCAGCAGATACACCGTCTGCCGTCTCGTTCAGGTGCTCGATTACATCGTCCGGCATTGTGGCCGGAACCAGCTTGAGATCCTCTGTCATCTCATATACGGGCGCATTGCCGCCTTGCTCCAGCCTGATGAACAGTGAGAGACGTTCGATAGCCTCCGCTAGAGCCCCTGCGGACACCTGATCTTTATTTAGGCCCTTCCCCATCGTACGCATGGCTTCGCCTTCCATCAGCGGGCCTTCGTATCTTCGGAAGAGCACAGGATTCTCGTAATCCGTGTAGCAGTCTGAGATCCAGACCGTACCGTAATAGCGTCGCGCTCGAACCCTGTAGTTGCATCGTCGGCCTAGGGCCTCCTTGAAGTTTCGTATCGTTTCGACGAACGCGACCGTTCTGTCGGCATTGACAATGTGGCTGTGTGCGTGGTCGAGGTGCACACTTGTGGATTCAGCAATGGCCATAGGACTTCGTTCTACCTGCTCCCCGCTCTCTCGAGATCGGCTGTGGCGTCAAGGAACCGTCCCATCTGCCTGTAGGTCTCTCCTCTCCCTGAGATCGCCCAAGTGTCCTCCGGATCAAGCTCAATCGCGCGGTTGAAATCGTCGAGTGCCTCGTCGCAGCGATCGAGTTGACGATACGTCTCTGCTCGTCTCGCGAGAATCCACGAGTCCCTGCCATCTATCCCGATCGCGCGGTCGAAATCCTTCAGAGCGGCCTCATACTCGTACATCCGTCGGTAGGTCTCCCCACGACCGGCGCAGGCTGACGCATCCTCAGGGTCCAACTCAATCGCCCGATGGAAATCGGCTAGAGCTGCTTGATACTGACCTTGTTGACGGTAAGTCTCTCCACGGCCGGCTAGCGCCGACGACGATTCCCCGAACGATTCGATCAATTGCGTGAAATCCTGGAGTGCCTCCTCACGGCGTCCCGCCTGGCGATAGGCGATGCCTCGACTCATCAAAGCACTGTCGTATTCAGGGCTGATGGAAAGAGCTCGCGTGAAATCCTCGACAGCCTCCTCCCAGCGCTCTTGAATCCGGTAGACTTCACCCCGGCAAGCATACGCTTCCGGGTTTCCTGGATCGCGCGAAATCACGGCGTCGAAATCTGCGATCGCCATGTCGTAGTCGCCGATCTCGCGGAAAATGTCGCCACGGCCAACAAGCACACCGATCATTGAAGCATCCAGCCGAAGCGCCGTCGTAAAGTCCGCTGCCGCCTCTTCCAGCTTCCCCATCACACGCTTAGTATCAGCTCGGCTCGCTATCAGGATCGGATCGTTCGGCGACAGCTCCACAGCACGATCAAAATCAGCGATTGCCGCATCAAACTTGCCGGCAAGGCCGTGTGCGATGGCCCGATTCGTCAGCAACCAGCTGTTATTTTTGTGCCTGGAGATCGCTTGGCCTAGGACTTCGAGCGCACTGGGCAATCGACCCATCTGTCCGAGCGTGATCGCGAGTTCGCCCGTTGCCTGGACGTGATCGGGGTCTTGCTCCAAAGCTGCGCGGAGGGACTGGAGGGCATCATCGAACCGTCCCTGTTCACGGAATTCGAGAGCGTGGTTCACTAAATTTTCAGCTGAGTGGGTGTCGCCGGACATTCAGGCCTGGATGGGGTTTCGAAAGGCGTATCGATCAGCAGAGAGGAACCTGAGAACGGAACGCTACTGCTAGAAATACAAGAAGATATCGAAAAAGAAACCCACCTGTAAGGGCCTTGTCAAGCAACTGACCCAAGCCTCGATCGTGAATCTCCTTGACCCGCAATCTTGCTTCGGTTAAGTAAGATTCGCTGGGATCATCTTTATCGACTGGAGTGAAATGGCTGGAGAACAAACTCGCTCTCCCTTCGAGCGTATCCTCGACGCTTCAAACCGAATCCATCTCGACAACCCGTTCAGGACGTCAGCCGAGCTCAGGGGTAAACACTTCCCTGGTGCCGGTGGAAAGCTGTCGCACGCGAAGCTTGTTAGTGCCTATCTCGCCGAGCTCGCGGACCCCAACCCGGACTGGCAGCTTCTTGCGCACGGAACATGGCCATGGCTGATAGGCCACGCGCACGACCTGATCACCTTGCGCTCAGATCTCGAGCGGACCATCGAATCCGGAAAGAAACCGCTGGACGCAGCCACCCGGAAGTCATACTTCAAGCGATTCTCCGAAAATGGCACGGCTGAGATCGAACTCTTCCTGCGTATTTTCGCCAACGCAGGATCTGAGTTCCAGCAAGCCGTGTTCAAGCGGCTCGAATCCCAGTCCGCACAGTCTTCGCCCGCGTCAGTCGAACCCAGACCAACTGCGCCGTCCGAAAATCCGGAGCCTGTGCCAGCACCCGAAGCCTCACGACCCAGCGTCGAGGAACTGGATCCGATCACGCGCGCCAAGATGGCATTGATCGGAACGCTCTTCTGCCTCTTCCTGTCTTTGATTCCTCTGGGTATCCAGTTCTGGCGTCAGCCCGAACTGGATCACTGGATCGTCGTCGGGATCACGGGTGTGCTCGCTTTGATGACGATCGGGTTCGCGATCGATTACCTGCGCAAGAAACCCTGATCTGCGCAGAGGGGTGACATAAGGCCCTGCCATTCACAAGTGACGGGACTTCGCTTTTCTTTAGATAGGATCGCCTAGTTTACGACCGAACGTCCGAAGTTCTCGATAAAGACGAGAAAGTCCGCGAAGTCGACCATCCCGCTGCTGTCGACGTCATACACCACGGCTCCGGTTCCGAAGGCACCTGCGAATCCGAGAAAATCCGCGAAGTCGACCGTCCCGCTGCCATCGAAATCCGTTCGTGCATCGGCAGGTATGACCTGTCCGGATCCTACTACGTTCACCTCGACGGAACCCTTGTCCGGGTCGTCGCTCGCGATCCAAACGGTCCCGA
Source organism: Candidatus Latescibacterota bacterium (assembly GCA_003526745.1). GTDB lineage: Bacteria > Latescibacterota > UBA2968 > UBA2968 > UBA2968 > UBA2968. The sequence goes on along the minus strand of DPVD01000251.1, from coordinate 16,083 downwards.
CAAAGGCACCCTCGCCCGGTGGCTGGACGGTCACCGTGATCGTTTTCGATTTTCCTGCACCTAGCGTGAAGGACCGCTCGGATATCGTTGCGCCCTCGAGATCGGTTTCGACGCCCGTCACGGTCAGAGGACCGAGGCCCGCGTTTTGGATTTCGATCTGTCTCGACAAGGTTCGTCCCATCTCGATTAGACCATAGTCCACGGATTCGTTCGAAAGAACGATCGCGGGGGACAGACCTCTCTCGATCAAGAGGCTCGTGATCGGCAGTGTCCAGTTTCGCTCGTTGGTCGTGATTTCGACCGAGCCGGTCAGCGTGCCTTCGCGGGTCGGGTTGAGCGTGACCACGAACTGCTCTTTACCGCGAGGCGCAACCGTGAGCTCCGTCTTGTCGGCCAAAACCTGGTCGGTCGTCGATCGAATTTCCGAAACAACCAGATCCGTCAGGCCCAAATTCTCGATCGTCACGGTAATGGTTCGCTGGACACCGACCTCGCCCGTCGTTCCCCAATAGATCGACTTCGGTTGCACTTCCGAAATCGCTACAGGCTCGTTGATCAGATCGATTAGATCGATCACCTTGTCCCGGTCCACAACACTCAGGATGCCCTGGACGATGCCTTCCGGGTCAACAACAATGATATTCTCGACGCCCAGACCCCAAGGGATCTCGGAGTTCGTTCCGCGCTGAAGAAGGGGAAACTTGACCTGTGTGACGAACTGGAACTCTTTGAGCTGCGAGGCGGACCCGTTCCACAGGTCCACACCGACCATCTCGAAATTCTTGTCACGTGCCACGTCTACGATTTCATCTTGCACGAGCGGCGCCGCCGCTCTACAGACGCCTCAGTCGTGACCCAGCAGGAAGATCCCTAGGATCTTGCCCTTGAACTGGCCCGGGCTGAGGAATTGCCCGTTCAGGTTAGCAAGTGAGAAATCGCAGATTGGCTGACCCACGAGCGTCTGAGCGCTGGCCGGTGCGACAGATACGAAAAAGATCGCAATCGTGGTAGCCCATCTCCTCATGAATCCCTCCAACGAACCCCGGCGAAACAGGTCTGCTATCGACACGTCCTCTGCAAATATGCCAAAATCGTCCCTGGAAAGTATCACAAGCAGCATTTTGTGGCCTTAGGCTCCGAAACCAATGTGCCATATCCGAGTAGGAACCGAGCTGTCCCGGTTGGCTGCATAAGACCTCAATCGCACCGTCTTGCTTCCGGATAAGCGCTAGAACCGGGTCAGAATTCGGAGTTCCGCGCCTCGGAAAGCGAGCACCTCGTAGCAGGTTCCGGATCTGCAGGTGGTACCTCCTCGACGATCTCCCGCGAACAGATAGGCCTCATAGGGTCCGTATCGCGCGTTCACGGTCACGCTGAAGAATCTGACGGGATCACGCTCGACTTCGAGCGTCCCGGCTTTGTCCGTCTCGGACAGGTTGGTCGACCGATCCAGCACAAGTGCCACACCGACCCCCATCGGGGACTGCCAGGACGCCTGCGAGAACGTGTCCCAGTATGACGGATCGGCTCCGAACGGCAGCTTGCCTCTCTGAAGCTCGAACATCACCTCCATCGCGTGACCGGTCGCCTTCGTGGTCCCGACCACGATACCACCCGTATAATGGGCGGCCAACCCTGCCAACTCGTCTTTTCCCCAATCGAAAAACACCGATGCGGAGTGTGCATCAGGCAGGAAATCTAGGTCAGCGGACACGAAACGCTCTTCGAACACAGTCGAGATCCGGGAAGAGAGCTGGTTCTTGCCTCGGCTCACATTCCCGGTCACCGTCGCCAGACCCGGAATCGGATACACCGCCTCGACCTGATATCCCGATTCGCTGAGCGTCTGGAGAACGTGCGTGTTCCGGTTGAGCAGGCATGAGATGTGTTGCCGGACGAGCGGCGGCGGGTCGTTCGCGAGCAGGTCGAAGTTGTCGTAGTCCTTCCATTCGACGCTCAGCCCGAAGGAGCCTATGCCGAGGTTCCCGGAAACATACCGTCCGTGACCCTCGCTCAAGAACCGCTCCCGTCGACCAAACTCGGCATAAATGTCCCCGTATACAGAGCCTAGCCCTAAACGCTCGAAGACGGTTCCGAGCTCTAGACCCGCCAGCCACGACCAAGCATAACTGTCGTCGGACTGTCCCCCCGGACGGAGATTCACAACCGTGCCACCAATCTTGAGATTCGGAACCGGTCGTAGGCTCACTTCGCCACCCACGACCCAGTCCTGTCTGCGGTCACTGCCGAATCCGGTGATCTTGTTGAGAACGCTTATCGAGTCGGGATATCCGGGCGGAATGTCACCCACCACCGGCCGGCCGGCGAGAGCCTTCATCTCGAACCGCTGTTCCATCCAAGAGGCATAAACTCCTTCCATATCTTGCGTGTTTGTGTGTCGCTTCCGGAACAACGTACTCTCCAGGATCACGCCCGGAACCTCGAAGGCTCGAAGCGTCAGCCCTCGACCAAGAATGCCGTAGAAGTTTCCACCAACTACGTAGGCCGACCCTCTCGACCAGGACACGTATCGCTGGCTGAGAAACGTGACGCTTCGGTTGTCGACTGAGGCCCGGTAAATCTCGAACCGTCCACCCGTCTGAAAGCCGCCGCTGCTATAATCGAGGTTGAATTGTTCATAAACGTTCGCGATCAACTTTGGGTCCTCATCCGGGACCCGTCCGCGCTGCACTTCTGTTAGACTCGTGATGGACAGCTGCCCCTGTGCGGTGGCCGACAGGAACAGAAGACCGAGACTGAATGCTCTCAATGCTCGAGTGATCACTCCAAGGACACCCCTTCTGAGGTGACGAGGATCGCGTCAATCACCTTGACCAGTTTCTCCTCCAGCTTCTGCGAGAAGCCTTCTTGTCGGAACACGATCTCGCCGGTTGTGTCGACAAGCACCGTTGCAGGCAGTGCGTTCACACGCATCCGCTTCAGCAGGCCGCCATCGAGATCCAGCGCGATTAGGAATGTCAGATTACGCGCTCTCAGGAAGGGTTTAACCTTCGACTGACCGCGAGGCCCGTCCTCATTCACACCAACCACGGTCAAACCCTTCTCACGATACTTGTCGTATATCCTCTGCAGCTTCGGCATCGTCTTAACGCACGGCTTGCACCAGGTCGCCCAGAAGTCGAGCAGGACCGGCCCATCTTGGAGAAACGTTTTTAGGTGAATACGCCTGCCTTCGGGTGATCGAAGATTGAAGTCAGGTGCAACTTCGGATGCGATCACGGGACCTGAGAGTGACAGGAAGAGAGCGAACGTAAGAAACCGTGCGCCGTGTCGAAACATTTGAGCCTCCGGCTTGGATCGAATGAAATGCGTGGCGCCAGACCTTAATGCAATAGGCTGACCAATCCTGTACGGTCTGTCCAGATGCCGGCGTATCTGCCAGGTTATAAAGAAAAAAGTCTCACTTTTATCGAACATCTTACTTTGATGTTGATTGCCTCAAGAAAGGTAACTCTAACGCGAATGTGGGATACCCTCTTACAAGTACCTCGGTATCACCCATCTACCCTGTCGTCGCCGTGCAGAGCGCGGCGACAATTACTGAAAATCGATACTGGGTTGGCAGAGCCGCCATCAAACTGGGATGTGTGTCGGCACAGTGATGCCAAAAGCCGAAAGGCGTTCCATGTTCCAAGACAACCTGGAACCTGAAACGCCTTCCTTGGACCCCGAAGACTTTGGCAAAGGGGCTTGGTATTTTGGAACACCTTTGAGTTTCTAGGTACAACCCGTAGGCGTCGGCAATCCTGCCACCTTACAGGCCCCATCCGCCGGACCATCGGGAAACAGATCGTAAATCGTGTCGATATCCTTCTGCGTCATCTTGCAGAGTCGTCGGATCAGCGGCGCAATCTCGAACTTCAGGTAATACTCGCGTATATAGTTGACCACCGACCAGTGATCTTCGGTAAGATCGGGAATCCCGATTCCTTTCGCAATATCTCGGGCGATATCTTCGTTCCACTTCTCCGGCTCCTGGATGAACCCTTCGTCGTCGACCTCAATCTCTTTGCCACCCAATACAGTCGTCGTAACAGCCATAGCTGAAGCCAAGAGCGTATCAAAAGACCAAAGCGTTCCAGATTCCAAGAGGCTTCTATTTGGAACGCCTCTCCTTCAGTTTTCAAACGCCTTCGCTGTCTTATCCTCCGTGTCTTTGTGCGATGTCCGTCAAACCTCCAATAACAGCATCGACGTGATCAAGCGTGTTAAAAGGTCCAAGACTAATCCGCACTGTGCCCTTTCGTGAAACAGTCCCGAGCCTTCGGTGAACGCGCGGCGCGCACTGGAGTCCGGTCCGAGTCGCGATACCATGCTTCACGTCCAGTAGGGTGCCCACATTGTTTGCCGTCATCCCCTCGACGTTGACCGACACGACCGGCAGATGATTCTCGCTTCGTGTGTCGCCATAGACCGTCACGCCGTCCGTCTCACCAAGCCCCTTAAGCAGTCGCGTCGTCAATTCAAACTCTGTCGCCACGATCTGATCCAGTCCCTGCTTTTCTATCCAGTCCTGGGCAGCGTTTAGAGCTGCGATCCCGAGCAAGTTGATCGTGCCACATTCGAGTCGCCACGGATACTCTTCTAGATGATCCGGATACTCCGATCGCACGCCGGTTCCACCGTACCGCAGTTGAGCCACCTCAACACCTTCTCTCACATACATCCCGCCGATCCCGCTCGGACCCATCAGGGACTTGTGTCCCGTGAAGCACAGGATGTCGACCCGCATCGCTTCCATATCGATCGGAATCATGCCGGCGGTCTGGGCCACATCCAGGATAAGCAGGATACCGTTCTCTCGGCAGATGGCCCCGATCTCGGCGATCGGCTGAACAGTACCCAGCGCATTCGAACCGTGAGACATCACGACCGCTTTCGTGTTCGACCTCATGGCTTCTCGACAGACCTCGGGAACCACACGGCCCTCATCGTCGAAGGGCAGGTAGGTCGACTCAATCCTCTCATACTGCGTGAGATGATAAATCGGTCGCAGGACGGAGTTATGATCGAGGTCAGTCGTAATCACATGATCTCCCTCGCTCAAAACACCCTGAATCGCGATGTTCAGCGAGTCGGATGCGTTCTGCGTGAAGACGAGCCGGTCCGCATCTCCTGTTGCACCAAAGGATCGTGCCAGCCTCTCCCGCGTCGAATTTACCATCTGTTCGGCCTCGAGCGCCAGATCCGTACCGCTCCTACCCGGGTTCACGCCATACTGGGCATACCACTCTGTCGCAAAAGACATCACCTCTGGCGGCTTCGGGAACGTCGTCGCTGCGTTGTCGCAATAGATCAGCTCGTCAGCCATCGCTCACCGTCTCACCTTCGAGCACGATCGCCGAATTGACAAGCTCGTGCACACCCGTGACCCGCTGAGTCAGCTTGTAGTGACGCACTAGTTCGCGGAGTTGTGTGCGACACTGCAGACACGACGTCGACACGATTTTAGCATTCGAGGCCTGCAACTGTTCGAGCTTCTTTTTACCGGAAATGTCCATACGAAAATCGTGCACTGATCTCAGCGCCGACAAGCCGCCGCCGCCGCCACAGCACCATTGGGTTGGACCGCCACCCTCCATCTCTTCGTAATCTGAGCACGATGCCTTGACGATGTCGCGCGGCTCGTCGACGATGTTACAGCCAGCGGCGAACTGGCAGGAGTCGTGATACGTCACGCGGTCCGGATTGCGTTCGGGATCAAGCGTGATGGCGCCCGACTCGATCAGGTCTGCCGTATACTCGAAAGCGCTAGTGATCTCGAACGACAGCTTGCCCCACCACCAGCCTTCCGCAGCCATAAACTTTATAACGCGGTAGGCATGTCCGCATTCCCCCATCACCATCGTCTTGCACCCGATTTTCTCCGCCTCGTCGATGTAGTGCTTAGCCTCGAAACGCATCGAGAAGTTGTTGCCGGTCGTGAACCCAAAGTTTGCAGCGTCGAAAGCCCGACTGCTCATTGTCCAATCAGCACCGACTGCATAAAACACCTTGGCTATACCCATCAGGTTCTCTGCGTGGACAAGCACATCGCCTGAGGGAGGCACGAAATAGATCTCGGCACCCTCCTTGTCGATCGGGATCCGAATATCGAGACCAGTCTCCTCCTTCAACTCCTCTTCCAGAAACTGAACGCAGTCAATCATCGCTTCGGCGGACGCCCCCTCAAGATTCCCCGTATTGAAAGAGTTGTCCGTTCCCTGAGCCAGAGCCTGCGGCGTCAGACCCATAAAGTCGACCAGCGAGCGTCCGACCCGTGTCACGACCGAATGGTCGATCCCGACCGGGCAGTACGCAGCGCACCTCCGACAGGTCAGACACTCGTACATCCTTTCGGCAAAAAGCTCGGCATTGTCGTCCTCGAAATCCGGCTTCGGCCATATCGCGTTCTTGAGACGACCCCACCAGGTCGCGTGCTTCCTATAAAGCTGGATCACCTGCCGTGAGCGCTCCACCGGATGCATGCGCTTGGTAGGCTGTCCGTAGTAGACCGGACATTCCTCCGCACAGACCCCGCACTTCGTACAGATGTCCGCATACAGCATGAATGCAGAGGGCTCATCCTGAATGTCGCGCACAAAGGGATCCGGATCGGCGATACGACGAAAGTAGGCACCCACCATTCCCGCTGGAATGAACTTCGTCTCGCGCTGCGCGCGGTTATGAATATCGGTTTCAGCCATGATCTACCGTCGATTAATCAAGTCGCCAGTATCTGGACCGCAAAATATACCGAATGCGGTTCTCATTGTGTGCCAGAGTTGGCCGCCACATACACGGCGTGGACGCGCCGAGAAATTTCTGAAAAGTGAAAAAATTCATCGCACCGCTTCCGCGCACGCCTCGCCATCTTCGAAGCCTCATCCGGAGAGTTTAACAAATCAACAACGGCGTGGGAAATAGCTTCGGGGATACGAGGAAGGACCACCCGGCCGTGCACCCGATCCCTGATCACCTCCGGAACGGACCCAACCGATGTGGCAACCACAGGGACCCCCAACCCCATGGCCTCTAGCAGCACAGTCGGCATCCCTTCAGAAAAAGAGGACAGAACAAGCACATCGAACGACCGAATGAGCCCGAGAACGTCCTCGGACAAGCCGGTAAATGAAACACGGTCCGCGAGTCCCAAACCCCTCGCGGACTGGCGAACCTCCGCATCCATGGGGCCGACACCATCCATTACGAAATGGACATCGGGGATGTGCTTTGCGATTCTCTCCGCGGCTTCGAGAAAAACGGTCGGCCCCTTCATCCAATGCAAGCGTCCGACGAAACCGACAACGAACTTGCCGCTCAATCCCAGCGTTTCCTTCACAAAGCGAGCACGATCGTCGATGTCCGGTAAGGTCCCAAGGTTAAACGATACCCCGTTCGGAATGGTGTGAATCCGCCGGTCTTCCACGCCGAAGCCTTTAATTTCCGCTTTGCTTGCACCTGAAAAGACAACGAAGGCCGTTGTAATCCGCGCCAGCAGGCGCTCAGGAAGAGGAGCCCACCACTGAGCGTCTCGACGCGTTCCCACGACCGTTCTAATTAGCGGGACTCCGGCAAACCAAGCAGCGGGCGCCACCCAGAAATAGGGCTCGAAGATATGTGCGTGCACGACCCGGATGCCCTGCCGCCGGATGTACTGGTACAACCTGACCATAGCCAGCAGGCTACGAAGGGGGGACCGAAAGCTAAAGAGGTGCCTTGAAACATGGGCCATCGGCACGCCCAGCCGTGCCGCTCGATTGGTCATCGTACCTTGATGCGTGAACGCGAGGTGGGAATCGACACCGTGTACGCGAAGCCCTACGATCAGCTGCATAGCGTAGACTTCGGCACCACCATGGTCCAAAGCGTTTATGACGTGAAGAACGCGAATTTTGTTTGCCTTACTTGTCGTATTAGCACTTGAAGGGAAGAACATTGACGTTTCGTAGCCACGATCTTGAAACCGGATCCCAGCCCCACAGCCCCAGAATTTGCATAGTCACAACAGAGGCAGCTATGATCATCGCGTCTTAGATAGCCACCACCGGGACACCGAACGCGTAACAGCCGTTCCTCTTCTGACCCGGAGCCCGATTTGCAATATCGAGCGTAAAAACGGCACGACCGTCCACAGTCACGCGATGTTCAATTCTTCCTTTGTGATCCCCATAGCGCTCGTTCAGTTCGAGATGCACGGTATAGGCCTGACCCTTCGATGCCGACAAACGGCAACTAATCCTCACTGCGTCGGAAGGGCCTTCCGAACAGCACAAAATACCGGGTCATACATCACCCGAGAACGAGTTGGGTGATGCGAGGAATCGCCGGCTCACGAAGATGCCACCGGAGTGAAGCAGATGGCTGAAGGGCATCAAGACCAAGAGCAGCTGGAAAGACAGCAGATGGAGAACGAGACTCAGCCCGAAATCAGGGACGATCGGATTGAAAGACACGAGTCCTTTCAGGAACGAATAGACTTCGTGCGCATCCGGTCGATCGTATCCGACCCAGAGCCCGGTCAGAACGGTCAGGTTGAGAACAATCTCTGAAGTGTAATCTGCCTTGGATGTTATCTGACGCACTCTTGCGACCAGTAGCCTTCGAACGAATAGAAGCATTCCGCTCCCTATCGTCGCCCAGCCCGCGACCTGAGCCATTCGACGCAGTGCATCCTCTCCAAACCACGCCACAAGCGGAACAAGCCACTTCAAGTGCACAATCAGCAGAACGAGCATCGCCACGTGGAAGGTCCACGAACCAAACCACAAAACCTTGTCCCGCCCGAACAGGCCTGCGAAAAGGACAAAACCCTTGAAGTCGCGCCAGAGTCGAACACCCGGTTTTCGATTTCCTGAGGGGAACAGGTCGATCGTAGGACGATACTGCCTTGCCCAAAGGGCTCGTGTAGTTCTCGGACCGGGGATCAGTTTGAGGGCAGGATTGTAAAGCTTCATCCAAAACCAGAGACGTTGCAAGATCAGGATGACATAAAGTGGAATTACGAGATATGGCAATAAAACTAATGTTATGTATTCGAGAAGTTCCATCACGGGTTTCCTTGCGCCGGGCGCCCTGGAACAGAGACTGCCAAGATATACACCAAAAGAATCACAACATAGTCTCTGAAGTTAGTAACCCCTTGTCACTTCAGAATTCTAAAATTCAGATCTTCCCCTGCGAAGCGGCTGAGGGAGGATCTTCGGACCCCCTTCACGCTGACGATCAGAGTTAGAGACGGTTGATGGTCTATCACACGCGCCCCCTTTTCTTCGTCTCTAATTACTCCACCCCACCCTCAGCAATATCCTCCGTCTCCTCCCACGGCAGGACTGCTGGCTGCTTCGAGAACCAGCCCTCCCGCACATACGCGCGATACGCATCCGGTCCGATCCATCGTGTCAGCGTTTCACGGATCATCCGTTTGTGCGCCTCTGAATCCGGGAACGCCTCCGTATTGGGATACGGGTAGGCGGACATCCCGTGGAAAGGCAGTGGAAAAACCGTGTCACCCGTGACCGTGTTTCGATCAGAATCCTTGTCCCATCCGTCGCTCAGAAAGAAGAAGCTTCGCGTCATCCCAGGAGCGAGATCGGGCAACTCCTCCGCCTCGAACCGGATCGTAATCTCGTCGCCCGCCGTGAACACCGCCATCAAATCATCCGTCTCCTCAAGCAGCGACGTCACGTCCCCGTATTTCGTCGCATAACCGGTCATATCCTTCCAGAGAGGAATCGACACCTTCTTCGAGTAGTCATACAGGTGAGGACCATCGGGTGCGGGTCTGTACATTTCCGAGAACCCGCCATACCGCAACTCTGCTGATGACGCTTTCAGTCTCGTAATACGCGTTCCCGCGTCCGAGACCGCGTCAGATACAAAGGCCATATCATAGTAAATTTCGTAGTTCGTTCGAATGCGGACACGCGCATCCTTAGGGTCGACCTCTCCGGCCAAATCGAGCACGATCCACTTGTCCTTCCCCTTGGGCAGACCGAACGGGCGGTCCATCGTCGCCCACTCACCGTCCCGCCAGACGTCGATCATCGGAAAATCCGGCTTAAGTACTTCGCCCTGTGAGAGATTGACGTTGATACTTGTGTCGGACCAGAAAATCCAACCCCGCATCACAAGCGTCGGACTCTGCATCGTTGACACGTCCCCAAATTCCATCGTCAAGACGTGGGGCTCGACGAGTCCTTGGTAGCGGGTCGACTGGAAGGTGTTCGGATACTGGTAATCGTACGCGCGGAGCTTTGACGTAACTTCCTCGCCCTCCGTATTCATCGCCTTCTTCGCGTAGCGTCGGCTTCGCGTGGTAACAATTTCCGGTGCCGTGTAAGGTGGCGGCAGGAACCGCTCGTCAGTAAACGCTTCGACACCCTCGGGATGATCGACCACCCACAGACCGACCTCATCGAGGTAGATCGTCTCCCAAAGCTCCTCCGTGAACTGGAACACATACTGGCCATCCTTGAGGGCCATCATCTCGGCGTCGATCTTCAGAATCTCGCGGGGATTATCCGGAGCGATCACGCCGTCGGCGAGTTGCAGACCGAGCGGAGCCGCACCCAGCAGATCGGTAACAAACCGGTACGTCTGCCCGTCCCAGACATAGAGGTAGGGACACGAACCCTTGAGGACCTGCTTTTCCCGGAGCGTCTGATTCGACGCCGGACGGAATACGTTCTGGGGTACTCCGTTGCTCCACGTCACGCGAACAAGATCCGCCTGCGTTCGGCTACCGAGCCCGAAGTGGGTCACCGGCCGATCCGCATACTGAACCTGATAGTGCAGCCCTGCCTTGACCTCGACACGGCTACCGTATCCATGAAGGTTATTCTTCGTGCCCCGTGTCTGCAGACCGACAAGGCTGATCCGGAGCCATCCGTTTGCGTTTCCACCCTCGTTCTCGAACGTCTCGACGGTCCCGTTAGCCGTCAGCGCTACAAGATCGAGATCCCCATCGGCATCCGTATCCGTGACACCCAGCGCGATGACCGACGCACTGACTTGCCCTACCTCGCTCTGCAACCATCCGCCCTGTCCGTCGTTCCTGGCTATGTGTAACCGATCGCCCGTCGCCATCAGGACATCCATCCATCCATCGTTGTCAACATCACCGGTCCCCAGCTGATCGATCGGTCCATCCGAAACGGGCAAATCGCTCGCGAACAATCCCGACCGCCATCTCCGAACCGTCACGTCTCCCTCTTCAGTCAGGAGGACAAGATCCAGCCAGCCGTCATTGTCTATATCCGCTGGAACAACGCGGGTGTATGTCGCTTCGCCAAACCCTCGATCCGCAACCTCGAACCGGCTCAGCCTCAGGTTGTCAAGCAGTTGCAGACGACCATCCCGGTCGACCACAACGAGGTCCGTGTCACCGTCGTCATCGTGATCGAAGGGAACGATCGCGCGTATGCCGCCGAACCCCTGAATGCCAATCCGCTCGTCAATTGACAGGAATCGCCCGTCCATCCTGTTCTGCCAAGCGTGAAACACATCCGATGCGGCGACAGCTAGGTCCAGATCACCTTCGTTGTCAAGATCGATGACCGCTACATCCTGAGCCGGCGGCGAAGTCAGCTCAGCTTCGACCGTTACATCAGCGTATTGTCTCGTCGCCCCCCCCTTCGCCAGCCAGATACCCGAGCCCCCGATACCTAGAACATCAAAGTGGCCGTCATTGTCGTAGTCCAGAATCTTCGAAACAGACGCGCCTGGACCCAACCAGTCGGCCAGAAAGTCTCCTGAGCCGGAGCGATGAATACGAGAAAGACCTAGGTCACCGTCAATCGACACAAGCCAGTCTTCCGTACCGTCGCCATCGACATCTGCGAAGTCTAAGGACCCCCTGTCGCCCGACACGCCGACAGAGACTGCCTTCAACCGACGCCAAGCAATATAGACCGCATTGGGTATCTCGGGTCTCAGGTTGCTTCGGAAGGCCTCGCTGAAGGTCAGAAAAGGGAGCCCGATCACGGGATTCTGTAGCTGTCCCAACGACTGCTTGTAGCGCTCCGATGGTCGAAGCACGTTCTCAAGTACGGTGAATCAACGGACCGCCAGCGTCGAGTTCTCGGAATCGAGCCCGCGTTCGACGAGAGTGACCACTCGAGGCTGTACACCTGCGTCTTCGAGCAGAGGCTTTAGAACGGTATAGCTCCCACGTGCTCCTGAGAAGTCGCCAGCCTCCGAGCGTTCTTTAGCGTGTTTCACTCTGACTACTGGATTTTCGGGGACAAGAGCAACCAGACGTGCGATGTCCTCCGTCGCAACAGCACGCAACAAATCGTCGCCAAGCGACTGGATCGTACGGAACCTAGCAAACCGGAGGATCGCGTCGTCCGGCGAGATCGCGATTGCCCGGTTGAGGGCGTCGAGTGCCTCGCCCCAGCGGCTCGCGGCACCGTATGCCTCCGACTTTAAATAGTAGATGCGGGGATCTCTAAGAGCGACCACGTTCGCCTGATCCAGCCAGTGCAACGCTGAATCGACCTGACTCAGTCGGAGAAACGTGGCTGCCAGGTTTGCGTATCCGAGAGCCTCTTCCGGGGCCAGATCGATTACCGTTCGGAACATCTCCGCCGCGTCGTTCGGCTGTTCCTGCTCGAGGTGCGCGATCCCGAAGTTCTTCGCGCGCTCAGCCTCCAGAGTCTCGAGTTGGGCATCAACCGCCGTCACGCCAAACAACAGCAGAGCGCTAACAATTCTACTTAGATGTGGCAAACGTCTTCTCATTGATCGTTCCTGTCTCCGAAATCCGATAGATAAACCCCGACTCTAGCATCGTAAAACACATCTGCTCTCCCGATCCCCATGTAACTTCTACGCTATCGGCTTGTGTGATCGATCCAAGCCCGAACGTCAGCGTCGTTTCGTTCTGACTGAGATACGAGGACCCGGTCCGAACTGTGCGCACAACGGAGCGATCGTCGAAGTGGACCCTCACTGTCGCCCCAATCCCCCCAGTGTTTGGAGCCTGTCCGACAAGTTCCACACGAATCCCGTTCAGCGTCTTCGTGTCGTTCCTAGCCACGATTGGTTTCCCACTGTTCTCAACCATAACCAGATCAAGATCCCCGTCGTTATCGATATCTCCGTACGCCAGACCCCGTCCGACGATCGGTCTGGCGAACGCCGATCCTGCCTCGCTGGTAACCTCCTCAAACTGAGTCGCGCCGTTGTTCCAAAACAGCTGCGGAACTTGACGATACGTGATCTCTTTCTGAATCCTGTTAATCTCCGGTTCCAGATGCCCGTTCACACAGATAATATCCTGGTGACCATCAAGATCGACGTCGGCGAAGACCACACCAAAGGTCAGCGGTAGAAGCGTCGGCGTGGCGATCCGTTTCTTTCCGGCGAAGTCGATAAACAGATCCTTCCAAGACTGCACGTATAATGAAAGCGATTCCCGAGAAAAGTTCCCGATCGCGATCCCTAGACTACCCGATGTGTCGACACTCGCCACGTCCACACCCATGCCCGCTCGAGCTCGACCGGCCCCGTCATATGCTACACCAGCGAGCAGTGCCACGTCTTCAAACGTGCCGTCACCACCATTCCTGTAGAGGAAATTAGGCTGCGTGTCGTTCGTCACGAAGATATCCGGGTCACCATCGCGATCGTAATCTGTGATCGCGATACCCATTGTCTTCCCTTCTTCGTTGTAGACACCGGCTCTTACGGAAACGTCCTCGAAACGCTCGTTGCCCAGGTTGCGATACAGTCGAGAGGACAGCCCTTTGTACTCCTGCGGAGTTGCATACGATTTGTTCTCACCGTCGATCGACGTGAACAGATCCGTCTCCGGCGACCATTGCACGTAGTTCCCGACAAACAGGTCGAGCCACCCATCCCGATCGTAGTCGAGCCAAGCCGCACTCGTCGACCATTCAGGTTCTCGCCGCCCTTTGTCCGTTTGCCATCGCCCGCCGTCGACGCCTGCTGTCTCTGTCACGTCGACAAAGACCCCTTCATCGTTCCTGAACAGAAGGTTATCCTCCACGGTCGTCACAAAAAGATCCTTGTCGCCGTCGCCGTCATAGTCCCCCGCCGTCCCGCCCATACCGTAGACAGCGACATCCAACCCTGCCTCTCGGGTCGTTTCCTCGAAACAAAACCCACCCAGGTTGCGATACAGCGCGAGAGTTGGGGCCGAGCCCTCGCCTGGATGACCGTCCCAGAACGTCCCGTTCACAAACAGAACGTCCAATCGTCCGTCGTCATCGTAGTCGAACAGAACGACGCCGCTCGCGAGGCTTTCGGGCATCCACTTCTCGCCAAAGGCACCGGTTGCGTGCACAAAGTCGATACCGGATGAATCGGTAACATCAGTGTACGTGATACGAGGTGGGCCCCCAAGCCCTGCGAACGATGTCTCTGCGTGATCCGTGGTTGCGTAAGAGGAGGTGTCGACAGCTTCGGGAACGGGTTCCTGTCTGCAACTAAACAGAAGGACGAGGAAGAAAAGAAGGGTAGTGCGTCGGTTAGGGATTAGGATCAGTCGGAGCAAAGCAATGCGAAGGTTTGAGTGCGACTTGGAATCGACCGCTAAAGATAAATCGATCGACCGGACAGAGAAACCCAAATGGTCGTGACCTTATCCCTGTTCCCCGATTCGAGCAGATTCATTGCTGGCCCGGTCGGAAGCACCCCGACGGGGAACCGGTGTGGGGTAATGAATCTGAATAGCCTGTGCGGCTCTTTCGATCTCAGGATGATCGAGCAGGAACTGTTGCGTGACCTCTCGTGCAGACTCGTCGATCTGGTATCTCAGGTAAGCTCTCTCTGAGCGTGCGGCCTTTTCGACCTGACCTGTGGCTCGATATACAAGCATCTTATGGTAATGTGCAACACGGTCTTCCGGATCAATCTCGAGGACGCGGTCGAAGGCCTCACCGGCTGCATCAAGATCGCCATTCAGGTATCGCACACGTCCGAGGTTACGCCAGGCCGCTCTGTCTTCGGCAAACGTCGTCAGGACTCGTTCATAAGCTCCTGCAGCTTCGGCGTAACTTCCTGCTCTCTGGTGAGCCGTGCCCCAGACCCACGACGTCTGTAAATCTCCCGGGGCGATCTCCTCGCATCGCTCGAGATGTCGATACGCCTCGGAAATGTTCCCGTCTCGAACTGCGATCCGCGCAAGGTTCCGGTATCCGTCGATCCGTTTTGGGTCCACCTGTGCGACCGCATCGAAGGCGATCGCCGCGTTGCGGGTGTCCCCCTGTAGAAGGAGCCCGATCCCGTAATCATTGAAGCGTTCCCAGTCTTCCGACTTCGCACGGAGTCCACCGGAAACTACCTCGCCTACGGGCAGAATCACGGTATCCGTGTCGATCTCGTTGATGGGGAGCTCGGGTACCTCGTTAAACGCCTTGAAGCCTTCCGGGTTGGCACGATAAGCAAACTCGGTGTAGGCACGGTCGAACTTCCGCCAGTGCAGGCTTGCACGAAGGGTCAGCTTCTTCCCACGCATAGAGTCGGGAACCGTGAATCGATACCTGGCGACATCCGACGTTCCCGGTCCGATCGTACGCGTATACACGGAGGTATGGATGTTGTGCCCGTCGCGACGCTGTATCCGTTTCCCGTCTTTGTCGACGAGCACGGCGTGATAGAACCGCGCATTCGGGTCCACAACCGAATCCTCGCTCAGGAGTCCGCTGGCCACGATCGGCCAGCCATTCTGGTCCATCACCCTGAACTCGATCCACCCTTGGTTGGAATCGTTCGTTCCACCCGGGAAGGTGTGCCCGACACCCACATTACGAATTACCACGTCGACCTGGATTTCCTCGCCCGGAGCCACACCGCTGGTCTCACCGTCCACGGGAGCCGAAATCGCCTCGAACCGCTCCCCCCGCCTCAAGGCCAGAATGTCTACACGCATCTTGTGCCGCATGAATGCTTCGACACGCTTCACGGTCTCGAAGTCACCCCGCAGGTATGGCAGCGCGGTGTTTGCCGCATTGAACCGATGCGATCGAACAAGGCCCTGTTTGGCCGCCAGATCCCCGAGAGGAGCAGGCTCGAGCGGCATATGGCAGACTTGGCAAACGCGTTTAATCTGAGGCA
>DPVD01000024.1:0-7846 GCA_003526745.1 Candidatus Latescibacterota bacterium | reverse complement strand
GACACAGGCCTATCAGATTCTGCAGGCTGGGAAGAGCGTCTATAGCGCAGTCCCGATCCTGTCCGTACCCGACGGTGACGAGATCCTCGATTGGTGCGACAAACTGGTCGAAGCCTGCAAGACGACGGGGAAGCACTACATGCTGGGCGAAACGACCTACTACCACGCTGACATGATGTATTGTCGAAGGCGAGCTGCGGAGGGGGCCTTCGGGCATTTCGTGTATGCGGAAGGCGAGTATTTGCACGACGTGGACAGCCCGTCGTCGAATCTGAGGAGAGTCCGCGAACACCGGCTGAATAGCAGAGCGGGTCAGGAGTGGATCGAATATTCGAAGCGCTACCCGGAAGGCATGTTTATGGCGCCCATGCACTACCCGACGCACTCCACGTCAGGCCCCATTAGCGTGATGGGAGCACACGCTCTGAAAGTCGCTGCCATCGGGCAACGCTCCCCGGTCCCAGACGACTACCACAAGGATCAATTCGCCAATGAGACGGCGATGTACACGATGTCGAACGGTGCGACCATGCGGATCCAGGAGTATCGCATGATTGGACATCGGAACCAGGAAACCGGTCGCATCTTCGGAACCGAAGCCTCATACAAGGATCACAAATGGATCGATCGAACAGAGACCGTAGAACTAACTGTCGACGAGATGCGTGATCCCTTACCCGACGACGTCGTCGACGCTTTTAGCAAGCTCGACACGCAAGGGGGCGTCTACGGCGGTCACGGCGGTTCTCACGCCTTCCTTGTCCACGAGTTCTGTGACGCGATCGCTAACAACCGTGTCCCGGCCATCAACATCTGGGAAGCCGCACGCTACATGGCCCCGGGTGTAATGGCTCACAAATCCGCTCAGAGAGACGGCGAATGGCTCAGCGTCCCGGACTGGGGTGACGCTCCACGGTAAGCCCTTCATCACCAGTTTTCCCGATTCTTGGATTTTCATTATTCCAATGTCTTCCCCTAGTCTCTTCCTCTGGTCTTGGCCCGCTCTTCAGGACGCCAAATCCCGAACGGCTGATGGCGACCCCACGCTCCAGCCCGCCGTCGATCAGTTACGTTTGGACGTCGACAACGCTCTCGCCTTCGAGCCCGTATCAGTTATGGACAAGACGCTTATCCCTCCGAGCGGCGACAAACACGACTACATGAGCCAGGGACCCTACTGGTGGCCCAACCCAGACACAGCTGACGGTCTCCCCTATGTGCGCAGGGACGGCGAGGTGAACCCGGAGGTCGAACAGCTGGACTCGCGAAGACAGGGCCGAATGGGCGAGGCTGTCCAGACACTCGCGCTCGGCTGGTTCTTCTTCGACGAGGAGGATGCGGCGAACCATGCGACTCAGCTTCTTCGTACCTGGTTCATCGATCGAGAGACCTGCATGAACCCGCATCTGGAGTATGGTCAGAGGATCCCGGGCATCTGCGACGGTCGAGGCATCGGCATCATCGACACGGCATTCTATTCACGACTGATCGAAGCAATCGGTCTTCTGGAGATCTCCGGCGCGCTTATCGACATGGATCGGTCTGACCTGATGATGTGGATGAAAGCTTATCGAGACTGGCTCGTCTCGAGCGAAACGGGCAGGGCAGAGGCGAGGCAGCGGAACAACCACGGCACATGGTATGATGCTCAGCTGTGCGCGATCGCTCACTACACGGGAGACCCAAGGATCGTGCACAAGGTGGCGGAAGAGGCAAAAGAGCATCGGATCGCTGCCCAGATCAAGCCCGACGGATCACAACCGCTGGAGCTAGCCCGCACCCGATCGTTCAGCTACACTCAGATGAACACAATCGGCTTCATGACGATCGCACACTACGCCAAACCGACCGAAGTCGACCTCTGGTCCTACGAGACTGAGGATGGCCGCAGCATTCGACGCGCCTTTGATTTTCTTGTCCGGTACGCCGTCAACGGTGAACGATGGAAGTGGCAGCAAATCACAGAACACGACACTGGGTCGCTAGTCGAACTGTTCCGACGCGCTGCCACAGGCTTCAACGACCCATCGTATCTGCAACACATCGAGTATTTGCCCACATCAGCCAAATCCCACCGCTCCAATCTCTGTTTCTAAAGAGGAGCTAAGGAGAAAACAGGAGCAACCTTCCGTATTCCCTTGGCAGGAACTTCACAAGTGGATCACAGTGCGAATAAAACAAACAGACCTTCTCGACTGGACCACACGGGTCTTTCAGCATCTGAACGTCCGAGACGAGGACGCGGCCCTCATAGCCCGATATCTGGTCGACGTCGATCTGCGAGGGATTGTCAGCCACGGGACACGACAGCTGCGTCGATACGTTCCTGAGTTTCGCGACGGCTTGATCAACACGCATCCAGACATCAAGATTCTGAGTGCATCAGAGACGTCGGCCAGGCTGGACGGAGATGGGGGGGCGGGATACCTGGTGGCTAGGCGGGCGGTCGACACCGCGTGTGACAAGGCGCTCGAGAATGGGATCGCTCTCGCAACGACCTGCAATCACGGTCACGTCGGAAGCGAAGGGATCTATGCGCGTCGAGCGATCGAGCGAGGTTTGGTGTCGTGGTGTGTGGCGGGTGGTGCAGGATGGGGCAAACCCAAGGAGGCCGGCGCGACCGTTTGGGATGCGATGAAGGCACCACCCATGTGCTTCGGGATCCCCGTATCAGAAGGCCCTCCGCTGGTCGCCGACATGAACGCTAACTTCTTCCACGGTGTCGATCACGCCGCATCAGCTCTTGAGGACTATCCGAAAGCGGTCTTCGCTAGCCTCGGCATGAAGTTTATCTCGACTCTGCTAGGTGGTCTGCTCGCCGGATCAATCGAGCAAACAGGGCGAACATACAGGGGCGCGTCACGGGGCTTTCTCTTCGTGGCCATCGATCCCGCCGAAATCGGGAACGCCAACGCGTTCAAGGTGGAGGTTACTCGCATCATCCGACAAAGCCGCGAACTCGCCCCGATTCCCGGCACGGATTCAGCCGAACTCCCCGGCAGTCGCGAATGGCAACGAGAGCAGGACTGGGCCAGAGACGGCATCCCGATACCTGAAGTGCATATGGAGATCCTGGAGGGTGTAGAGGAGGATACAGGTGTGAAACTGCCCACAGTTCATCCCGAGTAGGCACACTTGCGAACAGAACGGGGCTCCTTTTGAGTCAGACGAGGCCGTGCCGTATGTACGGACGAACGGTCAGAATGCACACATTCTTTCCGCCTTGCGACCGTCCCTAGATACACTCCTGCCTTTGCCAAGCTTACGGCAAAGTGTGCGGATGAACGAACGGTGCGTGCCCATTTGTCATCCCCCGATATCCTCTGCGGTTGCGCTTCGACTCCGCTCACCGTTACCGTCTCACGAATTTCTCAATTTTTATTCACGTCCTTCATCGTCCCATAAAGCTTCTTCCCCTTCTCATCGTAAAACGAGAAATCCGCAAAAGCGCTCCTGCCATCTTCAGTCGGGGCAACGGTCAACATCAGGAAGCCGCCTGTAGGTTCTTCGTAGGTGTAAATCTGCTCGATCTCAGCACCCGGGTCTGTCGATTTGGGATCGCCCGGCTTTCGCCCGTGTCTAGCGTTGTTGTCCACAAGGGCTCCAGTCGAGAACTCCTCGAAGCCGCTCGGATGCCGAGAGTGATACTGCCAGTGTCGGTCGCCGCACACGAAGTAGAAGTTTTTCTCCAAAAAACCGTTTGCCTCCAGCCAATCGATGATCGCATCGCCTTCGTGACGGAATCCTTTCTGGTTCACGTGATTGTCGCTCTTCCTCGCATCATCGGGCCCGACCATCGGCGTGGCTGAGATCAAGATTTTGAATGTCGCATCGCTGTCAAGAAGGGTTCGCTTGAACCAATCGAGCTGCTCGACGCCCCAGATCGTCTTGTCGGGGCCGGCCGGCCGTTTGTTATCGCTTCGGTAGTCTCGCCCTTCGGGAAGCCAGATCTGTAGATGTCTACTGATCCGGTGTGTCCTGTAGGTCACAGCCGTCGAATCCTCAGGATCGACGATCGGCATCTGCTCTTTGAAGATCCGGACGCCGTCCTCGTGAGTCGGGAGGCGGCCCCCTGATCGATCCGAATCGTCGTAGCGATGATCGTGATCATCCTTCAGCCAATAGGTCGGCACCTCCGTATACAGCGACACGAATCGTGGCTGAACGAACTGCTCGTGCCATTTCTGCCGCATCTCGGCTACTGTCTTCGCCGCCGGTTCTCTCGGATGATCGTAGTAGACATTGTCCCCGGTCCCCACAAAGAATGTCGGCTTCATTTCTCGAATGGCCTCCAGTGCTGGAAACCCGAGATCCTTGTCATCACCTGCATATGGAGTAACCCGGCCCACGCCGTGATGGAATTTGTTGTAGTTCATCCCGGTCACCACGGCGATTTTAACCGGCAGCATCCCCTCCGGATCGTTGGTAGTGAACCTGCCCATGTTTCCGACGATCGTCTTCAAGGAATCTCGGCCATATTCGACCCGATAAAAGTAGCGGGTCCCTGGCGTCAGACCCTTGACCACTGTCTTGAGGATGTAGTCGTAGTCGGGCTGTGCGCTTAGCCACGGCGTCCGAAGAGCGGGTTCGAAATCCTCAGCGACCGAGACCTGAAACCGACCGAAACCTTCGCTCCCGAACACATCGTTTGTTGTGAGGCCCCCTGTCAAACGCGTCTGCAGGATCGCGCTCGTTGCGGTAACCTCGCCAGCCATGCAGCCCTGAGCTGTTGTCACCTGAGCCCTTGCTTCAGACAGGCCGACTAGTAGAGCTACCAGAAGCGTAACGTTCATACGGAGACCTCTTAGAGTTGGATTAGTCGTATCTTTGCAAAGATCGCAATAATGCATGGTATATTGCACTAACCTATAGTCACCAAATGCCTTGAGAATGCTGACT
The DNA here is from genome assembly GCA_003526745.1 of Candidatus Latescibacterota bacterium. Lineage (GTDB taxonomy): Bacteria > Latescibacterota > UBA2968 > UBA2968 > UBA2968 > UBA2968. Next base: position 2,947 of record DPVD01000024.1, on the reverse strand, counting down.
ACCGAACATAAATCGTCTTTCGACCAGAACGGTTACATCCACCTGCCTGGATTCTACGACACCGACGAGATGTCCGAAATGCGCGATCAGTTCCACGACCTGATCGTGAATACGGATGACCGACCGGAGGCGCTCAAATACAGCTTTATGGAGCCTGTCGAGGGATATGGTCTCGATTCATACAACCCGAAAAACGTCCACGGGATTATGGACCAGACGCTCGCTAACGATTACTGGTATAACCAGTTCGTGGAACCCCGGATCGTCCAAGTCATGTCCGAACTTCTTGGACCGAACCTCGACTTTCACAACGGCAAGGTACGGAACAACCCGCCAGGCTTCACGAACGATCAAAGCTGGCATCAGGACTGGCCATACGAACGACACACTGTACCGGAACTTGCCGCCGCGATCACCTACCTAGAAGAGAACGATGTCGACGCTGGAGCGACCTCCGTCATACCCGGGAGTCACCTGCAAGGAGAATACCCCACCATCGAAGACTCACATACGATTCCCGGCGACGCACTCGACGCAGACCCGGTAGTTGTTTACGCAAAACCGGGCGATGTCGTCGTCATCCACGTCCTCGTCGTCCACAAGGCCGGCCATAACTACACCAAGACCTCCCGTCATAAAATCATCAACGAGTACAAGACACAGAAAGCTGTCGATCGCTGGGGCAATAGATGTGCCTTCGCCGGCCTTCCCCTAACCCGAAATGGCGAGATCGTCACCCACCCCGTCTAAGCGAGTATTGCATTCCTGTCTTTCCTGAACCTTGAACTCTCACATGGCTGACTGGATCGTAAACATCGACAACGTCGAAGAGGAGCACCAACAGTGGTCGTGGCAAACCGGTAATTACGACCGCTACCGAAAGCACATCTCTGTCGCACTCGGGAATACGGAAGGCCACCATCCGTTCGATCTGGAACTGACGCGACTCGCACCGGGTCAGAAGCCCTGTCCCATCCACGCACACAGCCATAGCTGGGAATTCTTCATCATCGTCTCCGGCAAGGCGCTCGTGAATCAAAACGGTGAGGAGACGGAAGCAATGGCGGGTGACTGTTTCATGCAGCCCGCCGGGACAAAGCATCGTATACAAAACGGCAGCGACACGAAAGATCTCATCTACTACATCATTGCAACCGAGCACGAAGAGGACTCCGTAGAGCGGGTCGAGGTCTGATGTTGGTGACCGTGCGCGATCGCTACAGAACCAACGGGTTCTTTATCCATCGAGATCCTGTCCTGCCTGGTGACGTTGTCGATGGCGCGCGCACCGGCATAGATGCCATCCGGGAGGGCTTGTATGATCGAGGCCGCGCACCTCAACCCTCGCCGTGGAATCCGGGCGACAGTGCGAACACGATGTGCAAGATCGAGCAGCCCCAATTCGCGAGTCAGGGCGTCTTCGACCTGGTAAGCCATCCCCGTATCGGTGAACTTGCGGCTGAAGCAATTGGCGCCAACTGGATCCAAGTCTGGTGGGTTCAACTGCTGATCAAGCCAGACGGAGTCGAGTCGGAGACAACGCGCATCAACATCGGTTGGCATCAGGACCGGAACTATTGGGGCGCTTGGGAAGAGGGTAGCGAACTCTTGACTGCGTGGGTCGCGGTGTCCGACGTTCTGGAGGACTGTGGTCCCATGCGGTTTGTCCCGGGATCACATCGGTGGGGACTTCTGGAAGGTAGCGATTTTCACGGTGGAGACTTGGATGCAGTCAGGAGCGGACTGACGTTGCCACCGAATGCGGAGTGGACCGAGCAGACAGCTATCATGTCGGCTGGCGGGCTTAGCCTCCACGATTGCCATACGCTCCACGGAAGTGGCGAGAACAGGTCCGGCGAACCACGCAAGAGCTTCGCGGTTCACTTACGCACTCGGAACAGCCGTCCTGTTGACGACCGGCGGGAAGGACTGACTCGTTTCATCGACGACGAAACTCTGTGTCCGGTGATCTACGATAGAGGGTGAGTTGAAGACCTTACTCCTGACAGCAGGTTTACTACTGAGCGGGACGGTGCACGCGAGCGATACGCTCTGGCAGCGTGCGGTAGCACTGTCTGCATACAATCGGGACGCCGTTCCGGGGGATTGGGTAGAGCGGCAAGAGATATTCGACCTAGAGGGCGAGAGCCACCTGGTCCTCCGAACACACGTCGGCTTCTCACAAACACACAGCAAGATCGACGTCACACTGATCGAAGCGACATCCAACGGTATCGACCTCACCTCGGAACTCCTCGAAACCTTTGAAGACCGAAAACCGGAGTTCACCCTCAAGCCCCAATACAACCCGTTTCAGCCGTCGGAACAGAAGAACGTCTCTGCCAAACCGGAGGGCCGCACAAGACGCGAGGGTGAGACGGTTCTCGTCGCATACGATTACACGCACCGGACAGATGACGGACGGTGGAGAGGGGTCGCTTGGATCGACGACGTTACGGGCACACCGGTCGAACTCAATGCTCGCCTGATCGGGCTGCCGATAATGGACGACAAAGATCAGATCCGAGAGGTCGTCCTCAACGTCACGTTCAGAACCGGCGAAGAGCGTGAGTGGCACATCGCCAAGGTCACTCTGTTCAAACGGGCGATCCTGAACAACTTCCCTTACGCTGACTTCCACGCCACGATCGAAACGGCGATCATACTAGACGACTATTGGAAGATTCGCTTTCGTTGAGCGACACCTTTACTGACTCAAGGTGTCCCGGACGCCTCGCTAGAACCCTCTCGTATTACGCTGCGTTCATAGGTTTAGGACTTGTCCTCGCGTCCGTTGGCCCCACCCTTCCTGGTCTCGCCAAGCAGACGGGATCTTCACTTAGCTCACTTAGCACCATCTTTGTTGCCCGATCGGCCGGCTACCTGACGGGCGCCCTCTTCGGCGGACGCCTATATGATCGGTATCCGGGTCAGGCTTTGATGGCCA
>DPVD01000400.1:0-3279 GCA_003526745.1 Candidatus Latescibacterota bacterium | reverse complement strand
ACGACGCATGAAATCGCGGCCGATCGCCGGTCGTTTCTTTTTCTTCATTTCCCCTCTGATTCCTCGTGTTTAGCGAATGCAGGAATGGTATCTGCCTGTGCCCATTGTCCGCGTTTACCGATGCTCACGCAATAGTGCGTGAGCCCGTTTGTTACGGCGAGATGGTGGGCCCGGATTACTTTGTTGTACTGACCGATCTGGTCGAAGGTCTTCTGATTGATTCTGATTCCGGGGGCTTTGCACTCGACTGCAAGGAGAGCAGATCCGGAATGGTCGTAGGTGACGATGTCCGCCCTGTAAGGGATCCCGTTGAGATCGAAGCCTTTCTCGATCGCCGTCAGCCCCGCGGGGTAGCCGAGATGATCGATGAGATAACGGACCATGTGCTGCCGGACCCACTCCTCGGGCGTCAGGACCAGCCATTGATTCCGTATTGTGTCGAAGATCTCGTCCTTGCTGTCCCGTTTGCGAACCGCGAAGTCGGAGACGGGCAGGTTGAGTTTTGGGTGGATATCCTGACCCATGGTCTCAGCCCGCGGCCGCTCCGAACCGGTCCTTGTATTCTTGCTCGAAGTCGTTGCTACCGTCATCGATTCTTCGATCGAGCGAGATACCGGGGAGGAATCCTGTCAGTTTGCCCTGCAGAAACGCCTCGCGGTAGTCACCGTTGGGATAGTGCGTGTCGCGGCCATCGGGCCAATGAATCGTGTGAATCTGACGCGGCGTGGGTTTCACGAAGTGGTCTTCTACACGATACCTTTCGACCGCGTCTTCTGAGATTGTCACACCCAGGCCGGGAGCGTCCGGGACGGGGACGTGTCCTCCCAAGATGGTGAATTCGTCGATCAATGGATGCTCGTAGATGTTGGTACACGGGATGTAGGGCCATCGCGCCATCTTGAGGACAGCACCCAGATGGACGGACCATATCGTGGTCAGGCCGGTGCCAACAAGCTGAAGCCAGAATGGCATCGAGTGGTGTTCCGCGAAGGTACCCTGACTCCGAACTCGCGTAGCACCTCCGCTGATAACGAACCCGTCACACACACCCTCCCTCACGGCAGTCTGTGCGGGAGGTGACCCGAAGTGCATGGAAATCGGGGTTGATATTTTCCTGCGTAGCAGCGCGTTCCCATCTACGTCGGCTTGGTCAATGGGCGATTCTAATATCGCAAGGTTCGGGTGTCGGGATTCCAATTTCTGTATCAGAGGTGCGGCCTGATCGACACCGAGCAGTAAGCCGTTGAAATCGATGTCGAATTTGAAATGAGGCGAGACGGCGGCACAAACTGCTTCGAGTTGTTTGTCTATGTCGAACCAGGGACGCGCTTTCGCCTTCATGGACGTAAAGCCCAGCGACTCCGCAGTTCGTGCCTCTTCAGCCCATTCATCGGGATGCATGTCCTGTGCCCACCACGACACGGGACACGCATCTCGCACCTGGTGCCCGAGCAGGCGATGGCACGGCTGATCGACCAGCTTGGCGGCGAGATCGAACAGCGCCATCTGTATGCCGGCTCCGAGCGAATCATCCTGAAGGAGCTCGAATACGTTCTTCCCGATGACCCGGTTGAAATTCGATTCGCTCGATGTGGGCGATCCATAGAGTGCCAGATTCTCGCCGATTCCCTCCACTCCTGAAGTCGACCGGACGCGATAGAGATCGACCATCGACCATCCGTTGACACGGACCGTCTTGACCAGGCGACAACGTTCGTGGAAAGGAATGCAGAGGACGGTGCGTGTGATCGATTCGATCGCGTGGGTAGACAACATGGTTTCCCTTCCATCCCGAGTAGGCGCGAAGCGCCGTATCGAGGGACCAGCCCTAGGCTGCCCAAGTGTATTATACCGGAAGTTCGTATATGCGTTTAAGGGGTTTACAACCGTCTCTCGATACGTCCTCCGCCAAACAAAGGCCCAGCTTCGGGCACTCGGGATGACCGGTGTAGACACGCAGCAATAGTACACGAAATTCCAGGACGATCTATTCGTGGAGGTTCATTGGTCAACGGTTATGCGATCGGGTTCGGGTAGTCCCGCTCCCAGCGGCCTTCGCCCTGACAGAAGACCGGATCCTCCCACGAGGTTTGATGTGCCTTCTCGATGTGTGCGGCATTGATGGATTCGATGATGCGAGTCGTCAGCTCTGCGTCGAGACGACTCCTGCTGTCCTGGCACTCGGGATCGTCGATTCGGTTGTTCTGCTCGCCCGGATCCTCGTCAACGTTGAACAAAGCAGCGTATCCGTTCGAATACCTGGCGAGCTTCCAGCATCCGTCGTAGTTCATCGCCCCCCCAGTGACAAACCCGAACACACGATCGCGACCTACGTCGTTCGGTATGCCAAGATCGGCGAGTGGTTTCGAGTCCATGTAGTCGGGGACCTGGCAACCAGCGCAGTGGAGGAGCGTGGCCGTGATGTCCATGATCGTAGCAGGGCCTCTGTGGACGATCCCTTCAGACATACTGGGATTGCGGACGATCAGCGGGACCTTTGTGCTCGACTCGTAGTATGTGCCTTTTCCGATCAGACCGTGATCACCGAGGTAATCCCCGTGATCGCTACAGAAAATAATGATCGTGTTGTCGTATTGATGGGTCGACTTCAGTGCGTCGATGATCTTCCCGACCTTGTCGTCGATCCCTTTGACCAGCGCAGCATAATGGGCCCGAATCGTTGCCTTGTGTTCATCCGTGAAAACAGTGTAGTCGACACCGTTCCAAGTGCCCAGGTTGACCTGGACGTTCTGCTTGACGAACTGCGAAGGCTGGTCGGGACCGACCGGGTAAGGTGCTGGCATATCCTCGGGACGATACGTGTCAGCATACTCGGGCGACGGATCATAAGGACAGTGCGGTCCTGGAAACCCGACCATCATAGCGAAGGGCCGATCGTCCTGATAATTGCTGATGTAGTTCGCGGCTTCGTTACCGACAAAGCCGTCCCACGAGTCTTCGAACGAATGCTGATGCACGATTGCCCCACGGTTCTCCTGGTAACCCCCGTGCTCATTCCCGTGAAGCTTCCGAGTGTCTTTTGCCTTCAGATATTTCTGGTAGTCATCCTCGATGTGGATCCACCGTTTGTCCTCACAGACGATACGGTCTTCGAAACCCATCGATGCTTCCCACGGGTAGAAGTGCATCTTGCCGATCGCGCTCGTCCGGTAGCCCGATGCAGAGAGTATCGCCGGCCACGTGTCGATTCCGCACGTCTCCAGATCCGGTCGCAGATACGTTTCGTTGTTGAGAACGCCGGTCCTGATCGCGTTCAGC
>DPVD01000056.1:0-4997 GCA_003526745.1 Candidatus Latescibacterota bacterium | reverse complement strand
GAGCTTCGTGATTGCCGGTGGGGGAGAGGTGCAGGGTGGCACGATCTCCCCGGACACGATCGTTCGGTACGGTGAGACGACTGAAGATGCTATGCTCGATAAAGCATCCTTCGTGTTGAAGGTGATGGAGAAGCGACTCGAAGGCCTCGGCCTGGCTTGGTCGGATGCTCGGTCGATCAACGTTTATACCAAACACCCGATCGACGGTCCAGTCGTGCATCTGATCCACGATCGTATTGGAGAAGCAGGACAGCACGGCATCCATCGATATTATACTGCACCACCCGTCGAAGGGATCGAGTTCGAGATGGATGTCAAGGGTCCGACTTGGGAGGTCGCACTGTCTTGAGCGAACAGCCACACAGTCGCCGGCAGTTCTTCCGGGAAGTCGTCAAACGATATGTCGAACCGGCTGCCGACTATCTTGACGCGAAACGCCAGACAGAAAGTCCCGTCGTGCTTCGACCGCCAGGAGCGATCGTCGAAGAAGCTTTTCTGTCGACGTGCGAGCGATGTCAAGCGTGCGTATCATCGTGCCCCGCAGGCGCTATTAGATCGATCGAAGTAGAGGGACCGCTTCAGGGCACTCCTGGTATCGTAGCGGCCGACCAGGCATGTGTCGTGTGTGCCGATCTGGACTGCATGTCGGCCTGCCCGTCTGGTGCGTTGCAGGTCGTGTTGAGAGATGAGATAGATTTGGGCAGGGCAGTCGTAGAGGCATCCATCTGCGTCAGGTCCAAGGGAGAGGGATGCAGTAGCTGTATCGATCTGTGTCCAAGAGGAGGGTGTGCGATTCGGATAGGGGAGTCGGACCAAGTCGAGATTCTGGGTGGATGCGTTGGTTGTGGCGTATGCGAGCAAGTCTGTCCGACGACCCCCAAGGCGGTTCGTGTGGACCCACGTGTGAGACTGGAAGTCTGAGCGTGCTTCTGCCGCTCGGGAGTTGTCTGAGTCATCTGGACCGAACAAGGTTCGAAGTAGAGACCGGGGCTCAAACGAAACGCCCGACTGCAGAAGGAGTCGGGCGTTTCGTTTGCATAGAAGTTAGATCTAGGAGATCGATTCGAGGACGTTCTTGAAGAGGATCTCGATCTTCTTGCGATCCACCTTGTAGTAGGCGAATCGCTGGTCCTTCTTAAACGCCTTCTGGCAGGAGATGAATCCGGCTGTCTTCAATACCTTCAGGTGATGCGACACGTTCGGCTGCGAGATAGACAGACTTTCCGCAAGGTCACGGACGCAGACGTGCTTCTCCTGTTTGACCCCCATCAGCTTTTTTAGTATCCGGAGTCTGGCCGGGTCTGAAAGCACCTTAAGGTTGTCGGAAATCTCGTTCAAGCTCTCTCCAAGCAGATGATTATTATGAACGTTGTTCGCGATGAATATAGGTGCCCCCATACTAAAGGCAAACCTGAATACGGTTCATTCGTGTGGCTTCTACTTCGTCATTACAATACTCTGGATTCGATATTCCGTATTCGCTCATGCCTAAAAAAATTCCCCTTTCCTCAGGGTAGAGAAAAGGGGAATTGACCAATCGATACCACCGTTCCACGAAGTGGCGAGTCGGCGTTACTCCCGGTTGAACCGCTATGCCTCGACTACTGGGCAAGCAAGTCGAGTGACGACCCCGGAGATGGCTGCTTTGTCGATTCGGATTGTATCCGTGTGTTGCGGCTCTGCAACTGACGGATGGCTTGGTCGGCGCTACGTGCGTCCTGCTGAGCCGCTCTGCGGTCAGCCTGAAGAGACTGAATCTCCCGCTGGTTTTTCTGGACCTCTCTCCGCGACTGAACCCGACCGGCTGCTTCTGCATTCCTCGAAGCCGACTCGGCGTTCTTTCGACTCTCGATCGCAGCATCGGCTTTGAGGCCGCTTGCGATCGTCTGGAGATCGTCACGCAAAGTCTGCTGCTGATCCTCGCGTGTAGGGCCGGTCGATTTTTGCGCGGTGGTGACTACGACGTTGATCGTCGGTTCGGCCTGTAGGATGGTTTCATCGACGACTGCAATTTCGACCGTCTGCTCTTTCTGAAGCGTCGTAATCAGACGGTCCAGCTTGTCCTCGACGGCTGAAGCGGTTGCAGTCTGGTTCTCAACTGCGAGATTCTCGACCGCGGCCACGTCGACCTCAGGGACAGCTTCGGTCGAATTAACTCGATTCGCCGTAAGCTGATCGGTCAGTGCACGAAGTCGCTTTGCAAGGGGACCCAGACTGGTTTCAACACCGACAGATGGCGAGGGTGCTGGAGCGTCCACCGGATTTTCGACTGCCTGAACGTGTTCGGTCGCGTGGTTTTTCTGGATTGGGTTCGCGCCATTGCGACGCAGACGGAGTTGGTCCAAAAGCGTCAGAGAGCCAATTGTTTTGGATGAGCTCTGGGGAGATTTGTCAGCTGGTAGATCTGAGACTGATACAGGAGCTGATCGCGTCGATTGTTCGTCTGTAGACACGAGTGAGGTAAGATCCCGAACGAGTTTTACTCGATCAGCGTACTGCGGGGAACTGCCGCTCAAGGCGGGAGAGGCCTGTGATTGGGAAGCGGATCGCTCCGGAGTCTCGTTACGTCGAGAACTCGGGCTGATGAGATTCCCTATGAGCGACCTCTCAGGCGAGAATCGTGAGACAAAAATCGGCATGTCACTACCCTACCAAACGTTATCGGTTCACTTCGACTTGTTAATGTTTCCGAAGCTTGTCGAGCTGTCCTGTCTCCACGCACTTCGTTGACGGCTATGCTGTGGCCCGGAATCTTCCGCGCGATTCCCTGCCTACCGTCAGCAGATGACTCGATTAGATCGAGACGTCTACGTTCTGACCCAAACCGTTATCCGCATTCTGCGGGTTTAGGTTCTGCTGATTCTCAACACCCTGAGAACCTGTTCCCGGGTCTGGCGACCTGACCAGAGTTTCGGGTCCTGAGGCGAGGACGGCCTGCGAGTTCGATGTATTCGACTCAGCGACGGGCTCTCGGTTCCGCGATTCCGATTGCGCCGCCTGAGCAGTCCTTGGCGTCAGAATACCTGCTGTAATGACTGAATTGTTGATTTCAGCTGGCAAGTTTGTGCTCCCACCCGGTTTGGTTAGTGCTTTATTCTGGAGAGCTCACGGGGTGGTCGGGAATTCCTTGTCTTTGCGACGTTTGTGATAAACGGGTTCTCGGCTTTCGAGATGTTCACCTTTTCACGAAGGCTACCCAAAGGTATCATCGCCCTCTCTCTGGGTATCGGCGGCTGGAGCAGTCATCTTTAGGACTTTTTCAATTTTTTTTAGTTTCTCCGGTTTCTCTGAGAAAAAGAAGTTTAGGTGAGTTTAGAGCGGGTGTGGAAGAGCAACAGGAGATCAGTGGAGGCGAAGAGGAAATCCGTTGTTGAGCTCCATCAGGGCGACCGAATAGGCAATCACCTGACTTTTAGGGTGTTAGTATACGAAAGAAGCCACGGACGATTTGTCCGTGGCCTTTCAGGGTCTTTGGTCCGCTCAAGCTGGATCAGGGCGCGATCAACACCTTGCCTTTGGTGGCTCGCGATTCCAGGGCCCGGTGTGCCTCCGCGGCTTCGGCAAGCGGAACGGTACGGTCGATACGGATGTCGAGTTTGCCGGAGTTGACCCATCCGAGGATGTCGTTTGCACGGCCCAAGAGCTCCTCTCGTGTGAGGGTATAGCTCGCGAGGGTTGGACGTGTTAGGAAGAGCGAACCCTTTTGGCTGAGCATCAGAGGGTCGATCGGGGGGACCGCGCCGCTCGCATTTCCGAAAAGAACGAGATAGCCGCGCGGCTTCAGGCAGTTTATGCTCTTCTCCCACGTCGATTTACCAACGGAGTCGTAGGCCACATCGACGCCTTGTCCACCGGTCAAGCGACGTGTTTCTGCCTCGAAATCCTGCTCCGTATACAGGATGACCTCGTCTGCGCCTGCGCCTCTGGCGAGCTCTTCCTTTTCAGGGGTACCGCAGGTACCGATCACGCGCGCGCCGAGCATCTTTGCAACCTGGACCATTATCAGACCGACACCGCCTGCGGCCGCGTGGACGAGTGCCGTATCGCCGGGTTCCAAAGCGTAGGTGCCGTGTGTGAGGTAGTGCACGGTCATGCCTTGTAGCATCGATGCAGCTGCGACATCCAGACTGACACCGTCGGGGACCTTGACAATCTTCTCCGCAGGAGCAGCGACATACTCGGCGTAGGAGCCGGGACATCCGGCCCAAGCGACACGATCCCCCTCGGCAAAGTCCGTCACGTCAGAGCCGATCTCGCTGATTGTCCCCGCCCCTTCGAGGCCGAGTGTCAGCGGGAGGTTGAGAGGGTAGAGTCCCGTGCGGTGGTAGGTGTCTATGTAATTCAGGCCGGCCGCCTCGACCTGGATCAAGACGGATCCCGATTGCGGTTGAGGTGTGTCGATTTCCTCGTGAGTCAGGATCTCCGGGCCTCCGTGTTCTTTGATGCGAATCGCTTTCAATGTTGCCTCCGTTGTATGTGGATTTTCAGGTCGTGTCCTAAAGTAATCGCAACGATTGCCGGGTCAAGCCTACCCGCTCCAGGCCCCACCTTGACAACATCGGGGGTCACGGCCATATTCGCGAAAAGAGTCGGGGACATCCCAATTAGGAGTCAGAATGAGGACGATGAGGCAGTTGCACGAGGAGCTGGGAGGCACATTCAGAGACCCGGACGAGAACCAGCCCGAGCATTTCGGTGATGCCTCTACCGAGGTGCAAGCGGCACGCGAAAGCGCGATTGTCGTGGACCGGTCTGAACGGGGGAAGCTCCTTTTTACCGGTGAGGATCGCGCGTCTTTTCTCCACGGGATGTTGACGAATACAGTCGAAGGGCTTGAGGATGGGGACGGAAACCACGCTGCTCTGACCGACGCCAAAGGGAGTACCCGGGCGGACATGTGGGTCTATCACTGGGGCGATTCCTTAGCGATGGAGACAGAGCCGGGGCTGCAGTCTGCGGTCAGCGAGTTTCTTGACAATTACATCATCGCGGACGAT
>DPVD01000232.1:0-3326 GCA_003526745.1 Candidatus Latescibacterota bacterium | reverse complement strand
TTTCGAAAGTACGTCGTGCGAAGGGCGGCAAACCACGCTCCGGCGCAATGCCGAGCCAATCCATCATCACTCTGGATGGCGCCGCACCGGCAATCAAGTTCGAGACCGGTGCAAACAGGCAACCTAGCCTGTTGATCATCTCGATGTTCCCGAACAGCCAAGCACGTAGCGGCCGGCCGTGCTTCTCGTAATACTGCGCGACAAACTCGTACTTGAGTTTCGCCATGTCTACGTTCGACGGGCACTCGGACTTGCAGGCTTTGCATTCGAGGCAGAGATCTAGTGCCTTGTAAACGGCCTCGTCCGTGACGCCCCCAGGAAGCTCGCCTGATATTGCAGCACGTAGAGTGTTCGCACGACCCCGCGTCGTATCCGCTTCGTCGAGGGTCGCCATGTAGGAGGGGCACATCGTCCCGACGAGTTTTTTTCGGCATTGCCCGACCCCGTTACACATCTCGATCGCACGCGAAAAGCCGCCTTGCGAAGAGAAGTCGAAGTGTGTCTGCGGTTCTTCGGCGCGGTAGTGCGGTCCGATCCGCAGGTTCTCCGTCATCATCGGTGCATCGACGATCTTTCCTGGATTCATCAAACCGTTTGGATCGAATGCGCACTTTACCTCTCGGAAGGCGCCATAAAGCTGACTTCCGAACATCTGCTCGTTCCAACAACTCCGCACTAGCCCGTCACCGTGCTCCCCGCTCATGGCGCCGCCATACTTGAGGACCAGATCGCGAACGTCTTCCGCGATCGACCGCATCTGGGCAACACCATCAGGTGACTTTAGATTCACCACGGGACGAATGTGCAGCAGCCCTACGCTCGCGTGCGCATAGTAGCCCGCCGTCGTGTTGTGTGACCGAACAATGCGCTCGAACTCGGCGATGTACTCGGGCAGCAACTCTGGATTGACCGCCGCATCCTCGACAAACGCCACAGGCTTTGCATCCCCCAAGATGCCCATAAGCAATCCGAGCCCGGCTTTGCGGACATTCCAGACGTTGTTCTGCTCATCCGGCGAAATGGCACGAAGGAAACCGTAGCCTAGCCCCTTGCTCGCCATAAGTTGCTCGAGCGCTTTGAGCTTCAGCTCAATCTCGTCGAGACTATCAGCATAATATTCAACAACAAGTATGGCCTCCGGATCTCCTTCGACCCAAGCTCTCTGCTTGGACAGCTCCGGATTCCCCTTCGTTTGGTCAAGGATCATCTTATCGATCAACTCGACCGCGGCAGGAGTCGTTTCCAGGATCGGCGCCACGGCCTCCATCGATTCGACCAGACCGCCAAACTGGATCACGCCGAGGGCTTTGGTCTTCGGCAGGGCTTCCAGGTTCACCTTCGCTTCAGTTACGGCGACTAGCGTGCCTTCAGAACCAACCACCATCCGGCTCATATTAAATGGCTTGTTGTCGATGAAGGCGTCCAAGTTGTATCCTCCGACCCGCCTCAACACCTTCGGGTATCGTTCGAGGATCTCGTCCCGGTGGGTTCGCGAGAGCCGGATTACCTCGCGGAAGATCTGGCCTTCAAGATTCTTCTGCTCGACACGATCCCGGACCTGCTCGGCCGTCATCTCGCCCCATGTGCACACTGAGCCATCCGTCAGGACGACCTCGAGTTCGAGAACGTGATCGATGGTCTTCCCATACTTCACTGAATGCGCACCAGCGGAGTTGTTTGAGATCATGCCACCCACGTTCGCACGGCTACTCGTCGCAACATCCGGTGCGAAATGAAGCCCGTGCGGCTTCAGATAGGCGTTAAGTTCATCCAGAACGACACCAGGCTGTACACGCACCCACCGTTCATCGACGTTGAGTTCGAGGATCTCGTTCAGATACTTGGAGAAGTCGATGATCAATGCCTTGCCGACAGTCTGGCCTGCCAGACCAGTGCCTCCTCCCCGGGGGATGACGGCCACATCCATGTCCCGTGCGATCTGTATGGCAGCGATTGTGTCCGCTCGCGATTTGGGAAGCAGCACTCCCACCGGCTCGATCTGATACATACTGGCATCTGTGCTGTAGAGGATCCGAGACAACTGGTCAAATCGCACCTCACCCTCAACCGCCTCGCGCAGCCGTCTTTCGAGTTCGTTTGCCTTATTCTGCATCATTTCTCCAGTCCACGATCCCCTCAGAATCACTCGGATAAGTGATTCTCCAGATCCTATTCAAGCTCTGAAATTTACGAATAAAAAAGGTGCCCAGCAATTTTTCCACTGGACACCTTAGGCTTTCAGGAGATGCTGACCTAGCGGTTTTTCACGTTACGCGGATCCACCTCCGACAGGTTTCGAAAGCTTGAAACCTGGAAGGCCTCTGGCCCAGCATCTTCTTTGGATTCGACCCGGTCAGCAGTGTCCACGATCGATCTGAAGCCAGAAGAACCATCTGACTGGAACTTGGCCGCCTTTTGTGGCGGTTCGGTGGGCCGCCGACCCTTGGCGGCGGTATTTTTGCGTTTCGATGGTGCTCGTGGCGAGGCATCCTGTGCACTAGCGATTGCCCAGTTCACCGGCCTAACTGCGGCCTTATTATCGTTCCCTGGTGCCTCAACCTCCTCCCGCGATACGGGTTGGAGCTCTGGATTGGTCCGCTTCGGGCCAGTCTTTTGCGTCGCGAGTCTTTCCCAAGATACAGCCTGAACACCAGATGTCCGTAGTCGTAGACCTGAAGCCCTGCATAACGTCTCGTTCAGTTCATCGGTGGTCGTAGGCAGCTCAAGGATGGTCGCACCGAATTGCTTATCCGATCGTTTACGAATCTCGTCCAAGTGCCCCGAGAACAGTACGATCACCTTGATCCCGACACGGCCCGGATCTTCGGCAATGGCCCTTGGAAAACCAAAATCCTCGCTGGCGAACAGGAGGGCGTTGATCATGACCACGTCAGGTGGGCACTCGCAGATACGACGTAAAGCGGACACGCAATCCGAGACTACCTCGAGCCCGTTTTTAACGCGGTATTTGAACAACCCTTCGAGAGGGCGGACGTGATCCGGATTCCCGTCCACAAGTAATATGTCGCTCACGAGATCCTCCGTTCTGCTGGCCTTCGGTTTCGACTATCGCTCGCGATCCTCTTCGATCTGGTCCTTCAGGATCATAGCGAGGCGCGTTCGGGCCTGTCCCTTGACATCATCATCCTGATCAAAGGATAGTCTTCTTAGGGCATCGGGCAAAGTGTTCGGATTGTCGACAACAGCTTGGCGCACGCCGAGATCGTCGTCTTGAGCGAGCTTGAGCAGGCCCGGAGACGGCATTGATCGGTGTGCGGCGGCGGCGGCGCGGACTTCGATGTTGTTGTCGAAGATCATCCCGAGTA
>DPVD01000477.1:5027-6477 GCA_003526745.1 Candidatus Latescibacterota bacterium | reverse complement strand
CTTGCTATTCGTGTCGGACAGGCAGGCCAGAACCGCCGGAATCTGAACCAGCGAATCTCGTAGCACGCCCAGATCCCTTGGTGTCGCGCGTCCACAACAGACCTTCGATATGATGCGTTCCACATCGCCGACGTTCCGGAGTGCCTGACGAAGATCCTCACGAAAACGCGCCTGGGCCGACAGCTCTTCTACACTGTCGAGCCGCTCTTCGATCTTCTCGACCTGTGTCAGCGGATGGAACAACCACTCTCTCAGCATCCGTGCACCTGGACCCGTGCGCGTCTTGTCCACAACCGACAGAAGGGTCCCTTCCCGCCTCCCCTCCTGAATCGAGCTGACTAGTCCCAAATTCCTCTGGGTCACGAGATCGAGTGTCATGTGCACATCCCGCGACTCCAGACGAATCGTCGTGATCTGCGGAATAGCTCCGCGCTGGTTGGTCTTCAAGTAGTTCAATACGCCACCAGCCGCAGCCGTAGCAACGCTCATCTCCTCGATCCCGAAACCCCTGAGCGACTTCGTCTTGAAATGCTGGATCAGCGTATCGCGCGCATACGACGGGCTGAACGACCAGTCGTCGCACCGCGTCAGCAGGACCCCTTCCAGTCGCTCCGCGAACAGGGTCTCATTCGCGTCGCACCACGTGGTCGTCGCAACCACTTCCGACGGATCCACCCGACCCAGAGTGTCCCAGAGCTCTATAACCGGGCACTGCAGAACGCGAAACTCCCCCGTCGAGACATCGGCCACGGCGACGCCCGCTTGTCCATCCTCCTCGTAGACCCCAGCCAGATAGTTATTCCGCTTGTGATCGAGCAGACCCTCGGCCAGAATCGTCCCGGGTGACACCACCTGCACAACTTCTCTGCGAACGACCTTTTTGCCCTTCTGCGGCGGTTCCATCTGCTCGCAGATCGCGACCTTACGGCCGGCCCTGATCAACCGAGCCAGATACGTGTCGAGCGCGTGATACGGCAGCCCTGCCAGAGGGATAGAATCCGCCTTCCCGTTGTTGCGCTTCGTCAGCGTCAGTCCTAGGATCCGTGAAGCTTCACGCGCATCGTCGTAGAACGTCTCATAGAAGTCTCCCATGCGGAACAGCAGAATCGAGTCGGGATGATCCTGCTTGAACTGCTGATACTGCTTCATCATCGGTGTCGGTTCTGCGCTCATACCCTTACTCTTCTAAGATGCTGCACTTCAACGACTCGACCTGAGTTAGGAAGCGGCTTGTCCGCTCCGCTTGCTCGCGTGTCTCGAACGGCCCGACGCGAACAACCGACAGCTGACCGTTCCCTCTCAGGCTGACCGGATGCCGGTGCGCTTTGAGCCTGTTCAACAGCGCGTCTACGGAAGACTGTTTCGCAAAGGCGCCGACCTGCACCCAGAACTGCACATCCGTCGAAGTGCTCACCCGAGGGCTTTCTGCGTGACGGCCGACGACCTCGCG
>DPVD01000477.1:0-4699 GCA_003526745.1 Candidatus Latescibacterota bacterium | reverse complement strand
CCTCGCGAGGCAGCAGCTTCTTATCCCGTCCGAGCGCGCTACGATCACTGACCTGCTCGTGGATCTGGACAAGGGCCACACTCGCGACGTTGGCTGGTGGTGTCGACGGGAACCGTTCAATCACCTCGCGATAGCGCGCACGTGCCGAATCCATCTGCGCCGTCTGAGTACCCGCAGCACCTGCCGTGATCTGGTATGTGCGACCGATTCGATAGAGCGCTAGCGGAATGTGTGGGCTGTTCGGGAACGACTCGATCAAGGCGAGATAAACCTTCCGGGCGGTCAGATACAGGCCCATCGGATTCCCATATGCAGACTCCGCCAGTTCCAATAATGCATCATCTGCGTATTTCGATCCCACATCCCGGGAGGCGACCTGAAAGTGCTGCCGAGCCTCTCCGCTGTCTCGTGACAGCAGGCCCGCTAGATACCTCGCCCGGCTGTCCGACGATGCGTAGTCGGTGGCGGCGAGGGCTCGCCTCGCCGCAGCTGTTTCTCCGGCCTTTAGCAAATCTTCGACGCGCTCGAGCGTCTCAGCATGGACCAGCGACAGAAGCAAAGCGCCCACGAAAAGCACGTTACGTACCAACAGCTTGCTGGTATGAGAAGTCAAACAGAAGCTCGAATTCGCTCTGCTGCACCTCGCGACAAAGGGTCTCTTCACCCGCCTTCCCCGACAGACACGCTTCCACGAGATCGATAAATGCGTACGGATCCCACGCGGACTGATCGCGTAGAAATGCGGCATCAAGTCCCGAGTCGGCAGCCATATCCTTCGCCGACGCGCAGAGCGCCGGGAAGACCTCGTGATCTCCGACCTTACGGAACCAGTACTTGGAGTTCGAGAAGTCGGGCTCGCGTCGATGCATGATCCCGTGCCAGTAGCTGCCAGTGTTCGTGTGGATCCCTTGACTGATCAGGTGCGAATCTTCGAGAAAATTGTGATACAACCACGCGGCGGACACACAGGACTTAGCCATTTCCGGATCGACGACATTCTGTCCTTCGAAGGCGGCCGAAACAGACAGCGCATCCAGCGCTGATCTGACATCACCGTTTTCGGTGTCGCCGTCCAGCGCGTTCAGACGCCGTTCCCCGAGAAGCATCGAGAAGGCACCTCCATATGCATTTGCTTCGAACCCCATGGTTACTCCTTAGTGTATTTGGTGATCTAATCTGAGTAGTTAGCGTTTCGGTCTGGTGAGAACGAACCGATCCTCTGACTCGCGGTAGTATCCCTTCACGAATAACCGCTCCCTGAACCCGAAGGACTCATACAGACGAATAGCAGCTTCGTTCACCGGATCGACCGTCAAAAAGCAGGAGACGTCAAGCCGATCGATCTCTTCTAACGTCGCGTTCATCAACTGGGTACCGACGCCCTCCCCCCGGCACGTGATATCGACAAAAATCTTGTGGAGGCAAAAAACACCTGAGAGGGCCGGAAACGCCAACGACGCACCGAGCACGGCATTGTGTTCGCGCTGATACACGAACACAATGCCGTGCTCGGTCCACAGACGCCAAGCGTGCTCGCCATCCGGAATGAACGTCGCTTCACGACTCTCGGACCATGCCTCGCGATCAAGCGCAGCGATCGCGAGAAAGTCGCTCGGTTGTGCTCTTCTGATCGAATTGAGTTGGACTGTTGGGGAGATTGTTGACCACCCGTCCGGGTGACTAAATGTTCTGGGCTCAGCCTTGGCTGATCTCGCCGATCACGCGCTCGGCTTCGATGTGCGACAGGGTCACGGGCAGCACCGTGTCCTTGGCCGCATCCGGGCCGGGAGAGAAGACTCGAATGTAATTATCGGTCACTCCCTGAAGCAACCCGGTCTGCGCTTCCCGCCGCCCCTCGAACAGAACGTCGAGGGGTTGACCGAGGAACTGCCGCTGAAACACTTCGGTCTTGCTCTTTGCCAGCTCCCGAAGCTCGGCCCCACGCTGCTTCCTAACCGCCGGGCCGACGTTATCCGAGAGCTTGGCAGCTGGCGTATTGCCTCTGGGAGAGTATGGAAAAACGTGAAGAAACACAAGCGGGCTCGATTCGACGAGGCCCACCGTATTCCTGAAGGCGGCTTCGGATTCGCCGGGGAAACCGACCATCACGTCCGCCCCAATCCCGATCCCCGGGATTCGGTCGGCCAGCCGGTCGAGAAGATCCGCATAGAAGGCGGAACGATAAGGACGGCGCATCGCACTCAGAATGCTATCGTCACCGCTCTGGAGCGGCACGTGAAGATGGCGGCAGAACTTCGGTGTCGAGGCTAGGAAGTCGATGACCTCCGGAGTCAGGAAAGTCGCCTCGATCGAGCTAACCCGAAACCGCTTGAGCCCCTGGACCCGTTCGACCGCTTCCAGCAGGTCGACGAACCGCACGTCAAGATCCATTCCATAGTCGCCGATGTGGACACCAGTCAGAACGACCTCCTGGTATCCGCTCTGTACCAGCCGCTCGACCTGCGAAACCGTACTCTCAACCGTCCGGGATCGGCTCCGCCCACGCGCGAACGGGATGACGCAGAACGAGCAGAACTCATTGCATCCTTCCTGGACCTTCACGAACGCACGCGACCGACCGCCGAAATTCATGATATCCATATCCTGGAATTCGGTCGAACGGCTGCGTGTAACGAACGTTCTGCCGAGCGAGCAGGTGTCGTTGATCAGATCCAGCAGCTGTGTCTTCTCTGCTGTCCCGACCACCAGGTCCACTTCCGGCATCTCGGCAATCGTGTCCGGATCCATCTGCGCGTAGCATCCCGTCGCCACAACCAGCCCCTCCGGTGAGGCGCGGTGAGCTCGTCTCAGCATCTGTCGGGACTGTGCATCCCCCTGACCTGTCACCGTGCAGGTGTTCACGACGGTCACATCAGCCGGATCACCGAACGGAACAACGTCATAACCTTCACGCTCGAACTGCTCACGATGCCACTCGGTGTCGTAGGTGTTGAGCTTGCAACCCAGCGTGTGAAAGGCGACGGTCTTCTTTTCAGTCAATGATGACATATCTACTCATTTAGAAACAGAAAAGCTGGGGTCCATAGATAGACGCCCAGCTCTTCTGTTCTGCATAGTGATTGCGTAGGATCAGGCCTCAGCCTCTTCATCCCCGCCTGTATCGACGGCAACGGCCTCTGGCTCATCCTCCTCGGCTACCGCTGCTGGCGGCTCCCCTACCGCGTCCGCCAAGTCGTCATACGGATCCTTGCCCTCTTCCTCTTCCGGCGGCTCGACGATTACAACTTCTCTTTGCTTGTGAGCTTCTAGATACGCGTCGATCTCCTTCTCTTCGGCGTCGCGCAGATACTCCTGGACGCTCAGGACGATCTTCTTCTGATCCTCGTCGAACTCAACTACCTTGGCAGGGATCTCTTCGCCGTCACCGAAGTGTTCCTCTGGACGCTTCATGTTCGGCACACCGAGCTGCGACGCCGGGATGAAGCCTTCGACATCTCCTTCAAGATCGATAACGACACCACGCTCTAGTACTCTAGATACCTTGCCCTCTGTCTGGGTGCCGACGGAAAACTTGACCGCGAGCTCGGGCCACGGATTGTCCATCGTCTGCTTGTGTCCGAGAGAGATCCGACGACGATCTTTGTCGATACCCAAGACCACGACCTCGATCTCCTGCGCCTTTTTAACGATCTCGTTCGGATGGCGGATCCGCTTTGTCCACGACATGTCCGAGATATGAACCAAGCCGTCGATCCCCTCTTCGATCTCGACGAAGGCACCGAAGTTCGTGAGGTTACGCACCGTGCCAGTCATACTCGTCCCCGAAGGATACTTGTCATCCAGCGACAACCATGGATCCGGCTGAACCTGCTTCAGACCCAGAGAAATCTTCTGCTCTTCTCTGTCAACATTGAGGATCACGACAGTGACCTCTTCACCGATAGACAGAACCTTCGACGGATGCCGGATGTGCTGCGTCCAAGACATCTCCGATATGTGGACAAGACCTTCGACACCCTCTTCCAGTTCGACAAAGGCGCCGTAGTCCGTGATGCTCACGACCTTGCCCTGGACGCGCTCATCGTGCGGATACCGTTCTTCGACGTTTTCCCACGGGTGCGGCAGGAGTTGCTTCATACCTAGCGAGATACGTTCGCGTTCCTGGTCGTAATTCAAAACCTTGACCTCGACCTCGTCACCGATGGTAAGAACCTCGGACGGATGGCCGATGCGCCCCCAAGAAATATCCGTGATATGGAGCAGACCGTCCAAACCACCGAGATCAATGAAGCCACCGAAATCCGTAATGTTCTTGACCGAACCCGACCGCACCTGTCCGACTTCAAGGGTCTGCAGGATCTGCTTTCTAAGCTTCTCCCGCTCCTCTTCGAGGACGACCCGACGCGAAACGACAATGTTCCGACGATTCTTGTTGAGCTTGATGATCCGGAATGGGAACACCTAACCAATAAACTGGTCGAAGTTCTTGACCTGCTTGATGTCGATCTGAGAACCCGGCAGGAACGCGTCGACACCGAAGAGATCGACCACGATCCCGCCCTTGATCCGGCGAACGAGGCGACCTTCAACGATCTGGTCGCTGTCGTGGGCTTCCTTGATGCGGTCCCACACACGCATGAAGTCGGCCTTAGTTTTGGACAGGACAATCTGGCCTTCCTGATCCTCGACCGTCTCCAGAAACACCTCGACCTGCTGGCCGACTTCGATCTCTTCGGAG
>DPVD01000040.1:0-5807 GCA_003526745.1 Candidatus Latescibacterota bacterium | reverse complement strand
TACTCGGTTGCCCGCTATGGATGCGGGAGCCCAGGATCCTGCGGAGGCGATTCGAGCGGCATGAGTGTGGAGACCTTCATCGCCAAAAGGCATGTCCAGGCGATCCGAAAGCGACGTCGCGGCGCTCTCACGTCTAAGATCGCGAGCGTTGGGATCGGCCTGGGCGTGGCTTCATTGATCGTAGTCCTGTCTGTGATGAACGGGTTTTCCGGATTGCTGTGGGAACGCCTCCTTGCGTTGAATCCACACGTCACCGTCGATGGAGGAAGCGCTCCCGATTTGCCCCACAAGCAGAGCATAGAAGAGGCGATCAGGGCGGTTGATGGCGTTGCAGGTGTGTCCGCTTATGTTGAGACCCAGGGCTACATGCTCAGGAGGATTCCCGGAGGCGGATCGAACCAGACCGGTGTGACCGTTCTGGGAATACCGGCTGAGGGGCTGCTGTCGACGAGTCGGATAAACGACTTCATGTGGACACCCGGAGATGTGGACCTGTCCGTGCAGGATTCAACGAGCAGGTTTGCTCAGTATGGCGTCGTTATCGGGAGCTACCTGGCCGACAAGCTGGGGGCCGTTCAGGGAACGACGATACGGATTGGGTTCCCGCCATCCGAGCTGGGAACGGGTAGGGCACCGCCGATGCGAAGGTATGTGGTGACCGGCATATTTAACACGGGCTATGCCGAGTTCGACACTGGTATCGCGATCATCCCTTTGGCTGCGGCACAACGAGACCTGGACTTGAACAGCCGTGTTCATGGCTATCGGGTAAGTATCGAAGAACCACTGCGAGCGGCCGAGCTTGGTCAAGCCATCGCGAGCGTGACCGGCAATCTGAGGATCGTGCCGTGGATGCAGCAGCACGCAAACCTGTATGCATCCATCCAGCTTGAGAAGTGGTCATTCTACCTTGGCCTGTTGCTGATCGTCGTGATTGGCGGGTTCAATATCGTGAGCATTCTTTCGATGACAGTGGCCGAACGTCAGCGGGATATCGGGATCCTGAGGGCAATGGGGCTGACCCAAAGCAGGATCGCTTGGACGTTTTCGATCACAGGGCTGAGGATCGGCTTTTCGGGGATAGTGATCGGCAGCTGCCTCGGTATGCTCGTATGCGGAGTCCAGATGGTATTCGAGCCGCTGAAGCTGCCCGGAAACGTGTTTATAGTGAATGCATTACCCGTGGAGCCTAGGGTTTGGGATCTGCTTGTGATCACGGGGGTCTCCATCCTGCTGTGTTACTTGTTTGCTTTGATTCCTGCACGAGCCGCTGCCCGACTCCGGCCGGTCGACGCGATCCGGAGGTGAGGAAAAGGAGAGAGCCGTCGTGGATGCACCTATAAGGGTTGGGGTTGTGGGATGTGGCACGATCAGCGCCGCATACTTCAAAGGTTTGAAACCATACAGCATCGTCGAGGTCGCCGCGTGTGCAGATCTCGTGGTTGATCGTGCCAAGGAGAAAGCGGCCGAGTTCGGGATTCCGAAGGCCTGCAGCTTCGATGAGCTGCTGGCGGATGTCGAGATCGATCTAGTCGTGAACCTGACGATCCCCAAGGCACACTTCGAGATAAATGCCGCCGCTATTAGAGCAGGCAAGAGCACGCACTGCGAGAAGCCGCTTGCTGTGACTCGGGAGGATGGGGTCAGGACGCTAACCCTTGCGAAGGATTACGGTGTGCTGGTCGGGTGTGCTCCGGATACGTTTCTCGGCGGAGGGATCCAGACCTGCCGAAAACTGATCGATGATGGATGGATCGGCGAGCCTGTGGCAGCGACGGCATTCATGGTCGGTCACGGGCATGAGAGTTGGCATCCCGCGCCCGACTTCTACTACGAGGTTGGGGGTGGCCCGATGTTCGACATGGGACCCTACTATATAACCGCCCTTGTGAGCCTGTTGGGGCCGGTTGAACGCGTCTCCGGATCCACAAAGGCGACGTTCAAGGAGCGGATAATTACCCGTGACGGTGATCGATACGGCGAGCGTATTCCGGTCGAGACGACGACCCATCTTGCAGGGACGCTTGACTTCGCTTCAGGCGCGATTGGAACGATGATCATGAGCTTTGATGTCTGGTCACACAATCTGCCGCGGATCGAGATCTACGGGACCGAGGGGTCGATGAGCGTTCCGGATCCGAACCGATTCGACGGACCCGTTCTTGTGCGTCGTGCAGGAGCAGATGCATGGTCCGAGGTGCCTTTGACGCACAGTTCGAATGTGTCGCGTGGTATCGGGGCAGCCGACTTGGCGTATGGCCTTGTTCACGGACGACCCCATCGCGTAAACGGGGACTTGGCGTGTCACGTGCTTGATGTGATGGCGTCGTTCGACGAGTCATCCACGTCGGGCGCACACGTTTCGTTGAGGACCACGTGCGATCGACCGGCGTCCTTGCCCCTCGGCCTTCCTCTCGGTCAGCTGGATGAAGCATAGGTGAGACGAGCGACTGGACTGATCGGGCCAACGCTGTGGCTGCACGCGTTGGCCTGTTTCGTTTGGGCCGGAGTGGTTGTCTGCGAGGATCGGGTGAACGTCCTCCTGATCACCGTAGATACCTTCCGTCCGGATCGGCTCAGTGGTTACGGACACGATCGGCAGACGAGTCCTTACCTCGACTCGCTCGCTGCAGATGGTGCGCTGTTCGAGCAGGCGCTCTCTTCATCCTCTTGGACGACACCCGGGCTGCTGTCTGTACTGTCGGGCCAATACGCACCGACGCACGGGGTCGATGTGCGCGGGAAGAGCCTCGAGCCAAGGACTCCCACCTTCGCTACTGAGCTTTCTAGGGCCGGGTATGTGACACCCGACATCCTCTACCTGTCGTCGATTCCGAATCTGCAGAATATCGGTCTGACCAATACCTACGTGGATCGGGACAAATACCTGCCTGAAGGGGATCAGGTTCTGTTCCAGGCGCTGGAAGCTTACCAGGACAGCGCGTTCTTTCTCTACTATCACTACCGGAACCTCCATCTGCCCTATAACCCTTCAGAGCCCTACGACCGGCTCTACACACCCAAGGATTTCGATCGCGACGGGTTCGTGAGAGATCGAGTGGAGGTGATCCGTGGAAACGTCACGATCCCTTTGGCCAGTGTTTCGTTCACTGCAGCCGACACCGCTTGGATGCGCGGTTTGTATGATGGCCAGATTCGAGAGATGGATGAGAATTTCTTTCGACCCCTTGTGAAGAAGCTGAAAGCTCTGGAACTCTACGAGCGCACGCTCGTAATCGTGACGGCCGACCATGGCGAAGAGCTGCTAGAACATGGCTTCGTCGGGCATCCATCAACATCGTTCATCGCTTCGGCATACGATGAACAGCTTCTGATTCCCCTAGTCATGACGTGCCCGAAACTGATTCTCGGGAACACGCGGGTCCAGCTGCAGGTGCAGAACGTGGACATTCTGCCGACGGCATTGGACCTGTTGGGCTTGCCGATTCCGGAGACCATACAGGGACGTTCGCTCAAGACCATCCTCGAAGGGGGATCGCTCGAACAGGTTCCTGCGTTTACCGAGACGACGCAGGGCGGGTATCAGTCGACGCCGCAGATGATGTACGTACGCGCGCGGGCCCACAGGGATCCGCCTTGGAAGTTGATCGAAACGCAGTCTCCCGGGAATGAGCGATATGAGCTCTACAACCTCACTGACGACCCGGGGGAGATGCGAGACCTCTCACATGATTACCCTGATATTGTAAACAGGATGCGGCGGGAGCTGCACGTGTGGCTTTTGTCCGCAAGCAGGAAGCCTGAAAAGACGGTCAAAGAGAAAGGAATCATCCACTCGGGATCCATAGACGTCCTATATCCTGCGAACGGGGACACGCTGCGCTATGTGGACGCGGAGAAGACCGTCGACGTGCGCTGGACAGGAACGGTGGATGCAAGCTACGCGATCGAGTATAGGGTCGGTCAGGGGAACTACTACTTGGAAGGACAGATTCCTGTCGTGGGCTTGGTGTCAACTCACGGACCGTTTACCGAAGAGATGTGGAACATGCTGACGCTCTACAACCCGTTCAGGTTCCGAGTCGTTGGGAAAGGCAGCACGTATGCAACCGCGTGGGTTTCCTTTGAGATTGCTCCAACAACGGGAGGATCGGGTCCGGGGGTGTCGGCTCGGGTTCTCGCGGGATCGGTCTTCGTGCGAGGTGAGGCAGCTCTATTGTTGAGCGGGCTCCTCGCGGGTCTGGGAATCATCGTCTCGCACGTTGCGTCGACGGCGGCGTCTGATATCCTCGGATGGGCTCTCCTCTTCCTGCTCTCTGGCGCTCTGGTTGCTCCGGTCATCGTCGGTCGGCTCGGACGGGCCAGGGTCCGTGCGTGGGGTCTCGTAGTCGTCTACACAGGCCTCATCTATGCAACCTTGTCCGTCGCTCCCGTTCTGTGGGGAGAAGCCTTCAGGCTGACACATGGCCGTATCGACTACGCTGCGGCCATCGTCGGGGTCGCCGTCGTTGTGTGGATTCTTATCAGCCTGATGAGACGACGAATCGGATGGATCCCATTCCTTGGTGTGCTCGGTCTTGGAACCGTCTACGTCTGGCTGTTGATGTGGTTGAGTCAATCGCCTGCTGAACGATTCCACCTGGCGGAATACGGCCTATTGAGCTATCTGATATTCCGAGCGTGTCGGATCGACTTCGACTACGGGAAGAGCATCGCGATTGGATTGCTTGTGGCTTCTCTCCTGGGTGCAGGTGACGAGACGATCCAGTGGGCGTTGCCAAACCGTGTGTTCGAATGGAAAGACATTTGGTTGAACGTAGGGTCGAGCGTTCTAGGTATGTGTCTTGTGGTGCTCCTGACTCCGGAGGACCGTCGTGGCGAGGCTTAGGATGGCTGGCGTCGTCGTGTTGCTTTTGGCGTCCAGTGCCAACGCCCAGCTGGATCAACACCTTAAGGACCTGCTCGCGATTCTGAACCTGACTCGATCGGATCTCGGTATCTACAAAGATTACCTGCCCGATCCGGATCGACTCCCCTTGAATCGCAATTTGCTCAGAGATCCCTACGCAGGGCCTGACTGGCTTCGGACTTTCTCGGACTCTCTGGCCGCAGCAGGCCCTGCCGGTATGATCGCACGAGCTTCAGGACTGCTGGGGAAACGGCTACTTAATCGAGAGACAGGGAACGTATCGATAGCTTCTGTTACTCAGCGCAAGAGAATGGCGGGGGCTACAAGCCTGGTTGGGCTTGTTCACCCGGACTCTGCCCTGAGTGCACGCCGTCGGGATAATCTGATTGCGGAGGGGCGCAGGGTCAGACTGGACAGTCTGATTTCCCAGACCGTCAAGTATTTTGATGCTGTGCTCGGTCTGCCCTTCGAAGTGCCGACGCCTTTCGGAACAGCCACCATAGGCAGCACAGGGCCTGACGTTTACACGGACCATCACGCACTGATACTGGACCCGGGTGGCGACGATATCTATGTGGGCGTGGCGGGGGTGTCGTCTGAATCTGCTGCAGTCTCCATTTGTGTGGACTGGTCCGGAGACGATCGCTATGAGGGTCGTGTTGCATCGGGTTTAGGAGGGATCGGTCTCTTGGTCGATAGAGGCGGTGACGATACTTACGTCGGTCTGGACGAAACGCAGGGGGCAGGGATCGCAGGCTTTGGGGTGTTACTGGATATCTCGGGCGATGATAGATACTCGGCCGGAGTCGCGAGTCAGGGGTTCGGTCTCTACGGTCTCGGGCTACTGATCGATAAGACTGGAAATGATAACTTGGAGTGTGAGTTTCTGGGCCAAGGCGCTGCTGGCCCGGTGGGCGTCGGGATTCTGCTCGATCGT
>DPVD01000038.1:0-4928 GCA_003526745.1 Candidatus Latescibacterota bacterium | reverse complement strand
GCGATGTTGTTTGCATTATCCTTTGTGTTGATGTTTGTTATCGGCGGCCAGTCAGGGATCTTTATGGCGGCCACTCCGGTCGATATTTTCATTCATGACACATACTTCATCGTGGCACACTTCCACTACATAATGGTCGGTGGCGCCGTAATGGCGTATCTCGGTGCGATTCATTACTGGTGGCCGAAAATCACGGGAAGGCTGTATCCGGAAGGATGGGCGAGGTTCGCGGCGTTGATGGTGTTCGTCGGGTTCAACCTGACGTTCTTCCCTCAGTTTCTGCTCGGGTATCTCGGGATGCCAAGACGGTATCACTCGTATCCGGACG
Organism: Candidatus Latescibacterota bacterium; assembly: GCA_003526745.1. Lineage (GTDB taxonomy): Bacteria > Latescibacterota > UBA2968 > UBA2968 > UBA2968 > UBA2968. The sequence continues at coordinate 4,600 of DPVD01000038.1, read as the reverse complement.
AGTTTCAGGTTCTGAACGTCCTGTCTACGGCAGGCGCATCGGCTCTGGCCGTCGGCTACGCGATTCCGCTTGTCTACCTGCTCTGGTCGCTGCGCTACGGGAAAATAGCGGGCTCAAACCCTTGGGGTGCAAAGGGGTTGGAGTGGCAAACGACTTCACCGCCTCCGACGTTCAATTTCGACGAGACACCCGCTGTGGTCGAGGAAGCCTACGCATATGGTTACGCGGACGGACCCGAGGAGAACCGTGGGCATGGCTGATCATGCACATCCTCACGAACTGGCTCACCATTTCGAAGACATGGAACAGCAGAAGGAGAGCGCCACGCTCGGGATGTGGGCCTTCCTGGTCACGGAGATCCTGTTCTTCGGCGGGTTGTTCTGCATCTACCTCGTATACCGGACCCGATTCCCCGAGGCCTGGGCAGCCGGATCGCATCATCTCGATGTCGAGCTAGGCGCCATCAACACGACCGTTCTGATTTTCAGCAGCCTTACGATGGCCTTTGCGGTCCGAGCGGGTCATCTCGGAAAGAATGGCGGGATCATTCTGTTTGTCGCGCTGACAATGGTGTTTGGCGCCGTCTTCTTGGGTATCAAGGCGTTAGAGTATACGCACAAATGGCAGGAGCATCTCGTTCCGGGTGCCTACTTCGGGCCGGAAGGTACATATCCTGAACAGATGGAACTTTTCTTTGGTCTCTACTTCGCGATGACCGGTATGCACGCGTTCCACATGGTTATCGGCGCAGGCCTGATGATATGGCTGATCGTGAGGGCGGCAAAGGGTAGATATACTACCGAGTACAACGCGCCTGTCGAGATGATCGGGCTTTACTGGCACTTCGTGGACATCGTCTGGATATTCCTGTTTCCGCTTCTGTATCTGCTGGGTAGAAGCTGAGTCACGGGAGACACGGAGAACACAAACAGGCTGGAAATGCAGAGGACGCGGTAGCCGGGAAAGGTCGGATAGTCAATAGTCGGGTGCATAAGCCCCCTGTAGAGATAGTAAGAGAGGCGTCGTAAGGCACTGAGCAACGCAACAAGACTTCGGCGCCCAGGAAGACAAACCCAAGTACAGCCGAATGAACGAACACAACCAACATATCAGCTCGATCGGCGAATACCTCGCAATCTTCGCGGCGCTGATGGTCCTGACGGTGCTGACCGTATGGGTCGCGTTCCAGGATTACGGGGCGTACAACGACCTGATTGCGATGTCGATTGCATGTTCGAAGGGACTGCTCGTGGTGCTTTACTTCATGCACGTAAAGTACAGCAGCAAGCTGACCTGGGTGTTCGCGGGATCTGGAGTTCTGTGGCTGCTGATCCTGTTCGCGTTGACGTTGAGTGACTACGTCAGTCGAGGGTGGATCGAGACGGCGATGAGCAGGTTCTTGGAAGTATAGAAGAGAGATCGTTGAGAAGCAGAGGCGTGGGCTATTAGGCTCACGCCTTTCTTTTTGACAGTTGAGCATCTACATTGGGGCGACCGAAGAACGTGAAAACCAGGGAGGAGTCTTGAGACCGAATCGACTTAGAGAACTTATGAACGAGGGTAAGCCGACGTTGGGCACGCATGTCCACAGCCCTTGGCCTTCGATGATCGAGATGGTCGGACAGAGCGGGATGTTCGACTATGTGGAGTATGTCTCCGAATACGCGCCGTTTGACCTGCACACCTTTGATAATCTCGGCAGGGCGATCGATTTGTTCGATGATCTGTCAGCGATGATCAAGGTGGAGCAGGAGCCGCGTGGCCATATCGCGGGGCGGGCGATGGGTGGGGGAATACAGAACCTGTTGTTTGCGGACGTTCGGACAGTCGAGGATGTGGAGGCGTGTATCAGGGCTGTCCGTGCAGAGACCCCGGATCAGAGAGGTCAGCATGGTGTGAACATGCGCCGGTATGTAAGGTTCGGCGGAGATGCGGGATCACCCGAGTTCCTGCAGGCGCTCGATGACGCCGTGATTGCAATCATGATCGAGAAGAAAGAAGCAGTAGATGACCTTGAAGCGCTCCTATCAGTGAAGGGCGTTGATATGGTGCAGTTCGGACCTGCGGATTATTCGATGAGTATAGGGAAGCCGCGCGCTTACACAGATCCGGATGTGATGGAAGCCGAGAAGCGAATCATCGAGACGGCACTGAAGATGGGGATCCATCCACGAGTAGAAATCAATTCACCCGATGGTGCACGTAAGTATCTCGATATGGGCGTGAAGGACTTCTGTATGGGAACGGATGTGGTGGTGTGGATGCAGTGGTTGGCGCAAATGGGTGACGAGATGAGGAAGACGCTAGAGGGACACTAGTAGATGGGAAGGTGAGGATTGAGAATTGGAGGAAGAAGCCCGGAGCTCGGATGAGTGTCCGGGCTTCTTTGCTCTGGACTATGGGTGAAACGGGAAGTGGACCGAAAACTGATGTCTGCCTTGATGTCGGGACGATCCGTGTGCTGTCGGTCAGGGCTGACACAATTGATCGTAGGAGTGCTATATCGCCCGACGGGTGAGGCTGAAGGTTTGGGCCGTCGGGCCGTGATCGGGCTGGGCCGCAAGCCACATAGCCAAGGGAGTGACATCGTCCGGGCCCTTCACGTACTCACTCGGAGCGAACGGGGGAGGACCGCCGACTTCCATACGACCGGTGGTCAGGTCGGTTGCCACCGGTCCTGGGATCAGCTCGTTCACCGTGATTCCGTCTTCCCAGACTTCATCTGCCAAGCATCGTGTTAGCATCCACATACCCGCCTTTCCGACGTGATATGCAGATGATCCGGCGCCAGAGCTGTGGCCCATACCAGAGCCGATATTGATGATCTTTCCACCTGTAGCTTTCATTAGGGGCAGGATCGCGTGTGTCACGAGGTATGCACTGAACAGGTTCGCCTCAATGTCTTTGATCCAGAGGTCAGGATCTGAATCAGCGACCGCTTTAGGCTCCATGCCACCGCCAGCATTGTTGACCAGGATGTCAATTCGATCAGTCTGGTCGCGTATCTTTTCGGCGGTGGCGGCAACCTGAGCTCGGTCAGTCAGATCTGCAGATAAAGCAGTTGCTTTCCCTTCTGTCTTGTTGATCTCCTTGCGCGTATGTTCGAGTTGTGTCTTTGTTCTAGCGACGAGGATGACTTCGGCCCCGGCGTTCGCGAAGGCCATTGCGATCGATCGGCCTATTCCGCGACCTCCACCCGTGACTAGGGCGATTTGTCCTTCCAGTTCTCTGTTATCCATCTGTCCCTCTCAAGGAGTCAAAGCCAGAGCAACAAGCACCGGCACGATCAAGGTCAGAACCATTCCATTGAAGACTGCCACGATCGCATAGGTTCTCCCTGAGGTTGCGACGATCACGGGCAATGTGGTGTCCATCGATGTTGCGCCGCCGGATGCAATAGGTGCGAGAGGTCCGAAGAATTTTCGGATCGGGAAGGCCGCGAGAAGCGTTGTAATCTCACGCAGGATGTTTGCCAAGAGTGCGATCGTCGCGAGTTCGCTCCCGTGCAGTTGACCTATCAGGAGGCTCGAAAGACTATAATAACCGAGACCAGCCCCGACGGCCATTATCTCACGCACCGACCAGGGACTCAACATCCCGATCAGCATCGCGCCGGCGAACGACCCTATGAGTGCACACGCAGGGACTAGCAGAACGCGCGGCCCAGCCGATTGCAAAGCGAGCCAAGATCGACGGTCGGATCCCATCGACAATCCGACAAGGAGGAGCAGAGCGTACAGCGTATAAATACTCAATGTCTCTGCGTCGTAAGTATCTGAAAGCCAATCCAGTCTGCCGACTACAACTCCAACCACGAAGCAAGCTGTGATAGCGAGGCTAGACTTCACGGTTCAGAACCCACCGATACATCCCGGCCGCGACAAGGATACTGCCTGCGACGCAAGCCCAGGATACAGCGAGCGCAGTGAGGCCAAGGTCCAACAGACGCTCGAATACCTGATCGTTCTTACCTACGGTGGTTCCGGAAATGAAGAGGAGTAGGAAGACCGTTGTTAGCGTGATCTTGTCGAGCACCGGCCACACGTTGCTTGGGAGTCTGGAGAGTCTGCCAGTAACTAGCCCAAGTGCGAAGAGAAGGAGTATCCAGATCATTCTTCGATAGCGGCACTCGCCTCGAAGGCTTTCTTCAGTCGGTCTGCGTCGAATTTGGGTGAACGGTCATAGTGGTAAATCCCGTTCTGCTCTTGCTCGACGTCGGTCAATTGTGTGTATGTGTAGCCAGCGATATTCGGGTTGTCGGTCAGGACCCTCGTCAGCTTTCCGATTCGGTCGTAGACCTCTTCGATATCTGTCGGTCTCTTTCCGTAGCCCCAGCTTCCCTCCCTGTCCGCATCCTGTGCCTTCGCTTTTTTAGCCTCGTCTTCATTCCACCACGTGCCACCATACTCGTCAACGACATAGGGCTGTCCTGCATACGGTACGGAGAGGTCCTCGTGCTGGCGGTGCGAGTCTGCGTTGTCTGGGGAAACCGTCTCGTATTTCTTTTCGAACACATCGATCTGCTGTTCGTAGTCGTGTACAGTGTAGATGTCCGTGCGAACATGGACATAGCCGCTTGCGTCGTTCACTGGCCGCGTTG
>DPVD01000059.1:0-5182 GCA_003526745.1 Candidatus Latescibacterota bacterium | reverse complement strand
GAGGTCTCCCGCCGCGAACCGCTTTATCTTCCGGAAGAGATCACCGAAGATCGCATCGCGTCTCAAAGAATGCGCGATGGCCACAGAGTGACGACCCTCGTCCACAGACCACGTAACCTGATCTGTCAGGATCGGACTCGAAACAATCGTCACGGGCACCCAGGTTGGATCGATGACATAGCCGGTTGCCGAGATGTCCCAGATCTCTTTCGATCTCGCGTACTGGTTCTTTCGATACGCCGCAAATGTCTCATACAAAAACTGCCCGACCTCTCCCTGGGACTTCACGTATGCTTCCATCTCGGGAATCGTCGTCAACAGGTGTGAAGCGACTGTAGCACAAGGGATCTGTACAAACGGGACGCCCGAATCCAGCACGAGCTGAGCAGCACGGACGTCCTGCTTGAGGTTGAACTCCAGTGCACTCGGCCAGTGTCGGGGCTGTCCACCCAGCCAAACCACCACAATCCGCTTGATCACTCCCGGATCCATCAAAATGGCCGACGCGACATTTGTGATCGCACCAATCGCCACGACATACACGGGCCCTTCACCAGACTTCGACATCTCGACGATTGCTTCAGCCGCATCACTTTCGATAGGCTTTTCTCGAGAAAGCAGATACGCGGTCGATCCTCGGAAGACACGATCCCGTTCGGAAACCCCGAGCCGTTCCAACAACCGGATGATTTCTTCGTAGCTCTTTTCCATCCCGTCAGCGGGTCCATCCGATCGGTTGTTGTGGAAGGGTGCCGCCGTGATCGCTTCGAGGGAGATCCGGTCCGGTGAGAGCAGTGCGTGAACGACAGCGAACTGATCATCGACTTCGTTATATGTGTCTGTATCGAGGATCACTCTCAGCCGACCCTCCGGAGGTGTCAAACGCGACCTGCGCCACTCCTCCGCAATGCTCGGAAAAACCATATAGCCTCTTGTCTGTTCTCGTTATCTCTTCGCTTTATGGGCCCTCGCCCAGATCGCTGTAAGAGTGTTTTCCGTGGCCCCGCACCTATCCGTGGCCGCCGAACTTCTCGATCGATTGTGCAAGTTCCGTATGGTCCTTCGCGTAATCTTGGAGCGGGATGCCCTTCACTGCAGCCTCCCAGCATTGCCTCAACGCGATGTTCCCCGCTGGTGGACCGCCCGGGTGTGCCATGATCCCGCCGCCCGCGAGATACATCACATCGACGCTTTGAATACGAGTATAGGTTTCCGGAGCCTGACCGCCCCATTGTCCTGATGAGATCACGGGCATCACGGGGTATCCGCCTAGTATCGGCTCGAAACACGCCTGGATCGACGCCACCACCGAATCGTCCGGTTCCCAGAACTTGTTCTGCAGTCCATTGACGTGTATGTGATCCACACCCGCAACACGCCAAATCTTTTGATACGCTCTGAATCCGATCCCCAGATGTGGCGACCGTGTATACATCCCCCACCCATTCCTATGACCGTGAATTGGAAGCTCACAGTGTCTTCGCAGATGGGCAAGCGCGACGGGACCAATACTGTTCAGACTCACCATGACGCACGTACCGCCTGCGTCACGAACCAGATCGTGATGCATCAGCATTGCATCAAGTTCATCGGTGATGTTGAACGCGAACATCACCTGCTTGCCCGAAGCATCAGCTGCTGCGTTGATCACGGCCATCACCTTCTCGACACGCTTCTCTATCGGTGAATTCGGTCCGTTCGCCATCAATTCGTCGTCCTTCACAAAGTCGATATTCGCACCAGCTAAGTCGCCGACGAGATCAGCCGTTGCTTCTGGGGTCAGCCCCACACTAGGCTTTACGATAGTGCCGATGATCGGCCGATCGTGAACACTTGCCAGGTCGCGTGTGCCCTGTATCCCGAACTGCGGTCCTGGATAGATGGCCTTTAAGTCATCGGGAAGCTCGAGGTCGATCAGCTTGAGGCCGGACACATCCCGAAGCTCGAAAAGATTCCCGGCTACGGTGGCTATCAGATTCGGGAGACTAGGCCCCATGTTTTCGATCGGAAACGATATCTTCACCTCTGCTCGACGATACACACCGTCTTTTGAAGGCAAAGCACCCGGCAAGCTGGGTGCATCCCCATCCTCGAGACGCTCGATCGATTCGATTCGTGCCCTTGAGCGTTTCTTCAGATCGGCCGTCTCGCCTGGCACCTGGACAAAGGTGCCAGAGGACTGCTCACCACTCACAACATCAGCAGCCCTCTCCACGTCGAAGGGCGTCTCCATCCAGTATGTCGCCACAATCCGGTTCCCCATCTCGCTTCTAACTCCCTTCCACCTGGCCCGTGCCAGTGGCTCTGCTTCATCATAGCAGCGGTACATACCCCATACCAGCACCTGCCGATAAGGGAAGCCACCTGCTTGACCGGTCAGGATCCTCTTTCATCACCTTACGTCCGACCTCTTCGGACCGCCTAGTGCCTTTCCGTGTCGCTATCAAGTACTTTTCGTATCTTGATCCGCCCGAGTTAACACCATCCATAGACAATCGCAAACTATCCACAAGTCGACTGCACATGATCAGCCCACAGACACCTGCCTTCTTCCAGGGCGAGGACCTCGACCTGCGACTATTCATCGAAACATGCTCACGGCAACCGGACAGCGGAGTATACGCCAACTCCTCAAACAACGAGCAACGAATCATTGTTTATGACGGAGATGGGATTCGCAGTAAGCTGTCGCATCCTAGCACACGTAAGAGGATCGCATCCGAATGGTGCCACGTGCTACGTGATGGCCCCGGCATTCTCATGATTCGGAATGCCTTCGAGAGTATTACCACGATCGATCGGAGCACATTCTTGTTCAGAGAAATCGTGCAAAAAGAGAGACGGGCCGACCGCGGACAGGGCGATCACTTCGGGGACAACGAACGCATATGGAACGCGATCCAGAAGGTGTGCGAGCGAGATCCTGAGCTTTTTATAGAATACTACGGCAACCCGATACTCGCGCTTGCCTGCGAATCCTGGCTTGGACCGGCCTACCGTGTCACGGCCCAGATGAACAACGTCAGACCGGGCAGCGCAGAGCAATCGGTCCACCGCGACTATCATCTCGGCTTCCAGTCTCCGGAGACCATCGAGCGCTACCCGGCGCACGCCCAGGTGATGTCACAATACCTGACGCTGCAGGGAGCTGTCGCACATTCCGACATGCCAGTCGAATCTGGACCGACCTGCCTGCTCCCCTACTCCCACCACTTCGCTCCAGGCTACCAGGCCTACCGACACCCGGACTTCCAAGCCTTCTTCGCAGAACACCGGTCACAGGTCGAAATGCAGAAGGGCGACATGATTTTTTTTAGTCCTGCTGTATACCACGCCGCCGGCGCCAACCGGACAGATTCAGATAGAATCGCAAACCTGCTGCAGATCTCTTCCGCCTTCGGGCGAACCATGGAGACGCTCGACACAGATGCCATGCTCCTACACATCTATCCACACCTGTTGCGTCAGATCAATACGGGTGACCTGACCATAGATCAGGCGCGTTTTTGTATCGCCGCGTCTGCGGATGGATACGCGTTTCCCACAAACATGGATCTTGATCCGCCGGTCAACGGGAATGCGCCAGAGACATGTCAGGAGATGGCGATGCGTGCGCTTGAGAAGAACTGTCCGCCAGACGAAGTACAGGAGCAACTTGCCGACTACGCACTAAGACGACAGGGCATGAGAGAGATCTGAAACCGAGCGTCAAGAGTGCGTTCCTGACCGTTTAGGAGATCGTGCGAAGATGATTCCAGCGTGTCCACTGCACTAGATAGGCGGACCACTCGGCACAACCGGATTCTGTATAAGGGTCCGAGACGCCCAATATGTTGTTCAACCGAACATTGATGACCATAGTCACGTAGAACCCGCCGACCAGGTAGTATAGGGATCCCGGAAGCAGATAGCCGATCCGGAAGGGTTCGGTCTAGGACAGGGATCAGATATACATTACGAGAATCTGAGGTAGCTGATTTAGAACGCACAGGCTGATATGATGGCGACTACCGCAACGCCAACCTGCTTTCTGACCCGGTTTATGGTACCGACATCCGACATCTCAGTCGGCTATTTGTCCTTTCACACACAGCACAGCGTAGGGATTCAGGTCCACAACGAAAGACCCGCCGCTGGTCTCCATATTCGTGATATCCTTCCGGCTCCTGAAGGACCAAGGCTCCGCAGTCGCACGTTCGACAACATGTTCATCCAGTGGCTCGATTCTTACTGCACCGGACAGTCCTGGGCAGTTGATGCGCGCGGACTGCTTCTCTGCCGTCAGGTTCGCAACCAGGATACGGATCCACTCTCCCTTCATCAGCGCAAGAGCATCCAACTTCAAAGGAACAGTCGACTCTGTCAGGCAGGCGTGTCCATCCTTCATCCCGCCGAACCAGGCAAACACGTGAGCCATCGGGAAAGTGCCATCTGTGACCGAAGGAAACGGAGAAGGTGAGCCTCGCTCGCTGTCCATCACACCCTTCCATCCGGTCGTCTCGAAGTATGTCACAGTAGACGCACCGGACCGCGTCAAATACTTCAGGCTACCGACGGTCCACGCCGCCCCGAGAAGTGACATCTGTCGCGCATCGACCGAGGACGGGAGCTCGCCTTCGGGCAAGTCGGATTCAGGACCTGTTGCATTCGGGTTGAAGCGAGGCAATAGCGTCACAGGGCTGACGTGTATCGGAAGCGGACCTGCGAAGGCACGCGTGCTCTCGACAGTCCAGCCCTGTGCAACCAGCGTCTCCATAAGAGATGCATCGTCAAAGGCGTGGACCTGCGGATTGAGCGAGTAGCACACACCATCGAGTGCATTGAAATCAGGTCTGTTCCGATTTAGTTCTGTAAAGTACGCGTTCGCGCCTGAAACGATCGACGCCCCTGTCTTCGAGAGCTTCCCTCTTGCCAGATCGATCCACCTTCGGTTGGCAGCAATCTCGGCAATGTGGAAGACCAGCACACGGACGACGGGCGTATCACATCCCGCTAGGCAGGCAGCCAGAGCATCCAGCTCAGCTGAGGCCGCGTCACTCACGTACGCCGCGACTTCGAGCGCCACACCGATCGCCGATGCCTCACGGGCCGCGCCCTGAAATGCCGTCTCCCAACCGGGCTCTGACAGCCTAGCATCCACACGCAGATGAGACAGGTGTAGGGTCTGTAAACGAAGAACCTG
>DPVD01000355.1:0-10905 GCA_003526745.1 Candidatus Latescibacterota bacterium | reverse complement strand
GCGTTGTCGTAGAGCATCTTCTCAAAGTGCGGCACGAGCCACTTATGATCCACGCTGTAGCGATGGAATCCGCCACCCAGCTGATCGTAGATGCCGCCCCGAGCCATCCTGTCTAGTGTCATCGTCACACGTGCAAGATCCTCTGGCTGTCCCGTGCGGGCATAGTTCCGTAAGAACACCTCGAGGCTCATCGAGTTTGGAAACTTGGGCTGTGAACCGAATCCCCCATCGCGATCATCGAAGCTCTGCGCCAAAACGGAAGCCGTCTGAGAGATCAGGTCAAGATCCAACTCCGACCCGTCGCCCGGGAGCGTCGCGATCCGGTTCAGCCCCTCCATAAGCCCGTCAATAGCACGGTCGACTTCATCACGGCGTGTCTTGTAGAAGTCAGCGATGCTCAGGAGCACCTGCCGGAAACCGGGACGGCCATACCCGTTGCCTGGCGGAAAGTAGGTCCCACCGTAGAACGGTTTCCCCTCGGGCGTCAGGAACACGCTCATCGGCCAGCCGCCCTGCTGCGTCATAATCTGAACGGCATTCATATAAATCTCATCCACATCGGCTCGTTCTTCTCGATCCACCTTGATGTTGATGTAGTGCGTGTTCATTAGTTCGGCAATTTCTTCGTCCTCAAAGGACTCGTGCTCCATAACGTGACACCAATGGCAGGCCGAGTAGCCAACACTCAGAAAGATCGGCTTGTCCTCGTTTCGGGCCCGATCGAAGGCTTCCTCGCTCCACGGATACCAGTCGACAGGGTTCGACGCGTGCTGCAGCAGGTATGGGCTGGTCTCTTTATAAAGCCTGTTCTGGGCTGTCGTTCCTTCGCTCATTGGAAGCTCAGCATCGTCCGGAGGGGTCTGCCAGGCATGACTTTCTCAAGTCTCGGCAGCTTCCACGGGTCCCAGCGATCCGACCACGTGAAGACCTCTCCCGTCGGCCTCGTTCGCACGATACGTCCCCCTGGCAACACGCCTTCGAGCTGAAGGTTGCCGATCGTGGCAGCTTCGACTCCGGGGGCCTCAATCTCGATTCGGTTGATCATGTCGAGGGCCGAGATGGCGGCCATTGGGAGGTCCACCTGCTTGGGGGCGAACTGAGCAGAGGGCGGGAGTTCGCCCACATCGGTGCCGTTCAACCGGACACGCTTGCCCGGACGAATCCCGTCCCACGCGCAGTATCTCAGGGTCAACCGACGCAGTGCTTTCAAATCACGATTGATCATTACCGCGTCCTCAGGGTGTCGCACAAACCAGAAGCGTTCGATGTGGCCTGTGTCGTCCCAGATGACCTCAGCCTCGGAACCGCGGTTCAGGTGATGCCACGAAACCTCGACACTTCCCACTCCCACGTTCACGAGATACCAGCCGGGGGCCGTGTTCTCAAGGTAGCCAGGCCAGCAGTCGATAACGTCATTCGGGTTAACGAGTAGGGACTGAACACGATCCAGAGGGGTCGGTAGCTCGTCGGGATGCCCGATCGGCGCCCCCATGAACTGAAGGCAGGGACGCTGTCCAGATCGATGGTGAAGGATGCTCTGGTTGTGCGTGTGCCCACAGAAGTAGGCGTCCACACGGTGTCGGTGCAATATGCTAAGAACGCTCTGCGAGAACGCACGGTTCGAATAGAAAGCCTTGTTCAGTGTCCACACCGGGTGGTGACCGAACACAAACACGTGACCGCCCTGCCTGTCTGCTCTATCCAACGCGATTTCCAGCCACTCCGCCTGGTCCCCATCTGGATCCCAGGTTGATGTGTCCAGAAAGACGAAGTGACAGCCACCGATCTCAGCGGTATAGAACCTTGGGACGCTCTCTCGCCCCAAGTTTCGTGCCAGGAGTGGCAGGACGATCTCGTCGAAGAGCTCACCCTCGTCTTTATCGCCTCGAGCGACCAGGACGGGACAATCGAGTCCCCGAAGAAATCGTGTTGCGGCGCGGAGCTCGAGGGGATTCCGCTCGCGTGCAGTCAGGTCACCCGTCTGTACAACAAAGGACAGGTCCTCCTGCCTCAAAGCCTCTGCCATCGGCTCGAGAGCATACTCGACATTGTCCACGAACCGTTCGGCAATGGATGGATCTTGCAAAACGGCGTCGAGAGCCAGGTCGGTCCCGGAGGAAGCCAGCCCGAAGTGTAGGTCCCCGATCACGGCAAAGGTGAATGGGCGTGTCGTGCTGGGGATGTACGATGTAGGTTCGTTCACGAGAATCGTCTTGACATCGACCGCGGCCAGTCGGTTCCTTGACGCGCCTTACGGATCAGATCTGTCACCATACTGGAATGGAGTAACGCTTGAGAAACGAGATCCAAGTGTTGATCGTCAGTGCCTCGCTATCAGAGGAAAGCCGGAGCAAGCAGCTCTGCGTTCACGCGACGGAGTTCCTGAAGGGAAAGGGTGTCCAGGTTACGCACGAGAACCTCCAGGACCACAGAGTCCTTCCCTACGGGATGGATGGAAGCGAAGGGCTGGACACGCTCCGTGCATCCTTCGAAGCGGCAGAAGGCATCATCTTCGGCTTCCCCGTATACAATTATAACATGAACGCCAGCCTCAAGGCCGCGATTGAGCATTTCGGCAGAACCATGACTGACAAAGTGATCGGTCTGATGATGTCGGCCGGTGGGCAGGCCAGCTACATGAGCGGTCTCGTCGTCGCTAACAGTCTGTCGCTGGACTTCCGTTCCTGGGTCGTCCCTAGGTTCGTCTACGCGACAAAGACAGCCTTTGACGGGGATACTCTCACTGACGCGGAAATCGCGAACCGCATCGAGGACCTCGCGTGGACCGTCTACGAGAAAGCCTGGCAGCACAAGCAACCGGTCAGCTAATCGTTCTGACAAGCATACAACAGACAGAGGCCCGGACAACATCGGATCGCGTTGCCCGGGCCTCTGTGATGTAATCCCTGTTTCCTGCTTTAGAAGGCAATCGTCGACACGGCCTTCGAGATCAGAGCGATCGCGACGGATGTCATACCGATCAGCCCCATACCACAAGAGTATCCCGCGAGCAGGATAGGCGCGTAGGCTTTCCACTTCGACTCACCGAATCGTTTCGCGAAATAGTGCCGGCCGAGGAGTGCGCCCGCGAACTGAAGCAGGATCATGTGCGGCCACTGTGCTAGCGATCCAACAAACCCGAAGAAGATGAGGGTCGGTGCTTTGAGCGCTGCCAGGATCGCGTAGATCGCACCACCTGCGGCGAACCCGGCAAACACGATCTCGGGCTTCACGATATCGATCAGCAGGTTCAGACCACCTTGCCCGAAGCTTTGCCCCTCCGGCACCGTGGACTTCAGCCAGAGCGTCTGCATGGTCGCATCGAACGGCCACAGCAACTGGACATATGGATACGTTCCTGACGGAACCGGCTCCAACCTCCAGATGAACTCCCAGAACAGGAAACTGCAGAAGAACACGACGACCGTCGTAACCACCGTCAGCTTCACATAGCTCACGAACTTCGTTTTTGTAAGTTCAAGTTGCTTGTAGGTGCGGACGGCCGTTCCGTGGTCGTGAATCGGGAGCGGCGCAAACCACGCAGCGACGCCCTTGTATCCAGACAGCAAGATGGCGGCCTGCCTCAGATACGGTATGTCGGCACCATAAGGCGATCCGGTCAGCCCAATCATGCGGGCCCCGATGTAGGACGAGATCGGCGTATAGATGAACCCAAAAAAGACCAGCCAGCCCCAATGGAACTCTGGGACGAGGATCTGACACATCACAATAAATCCGATCGTGGCTGCAATCCAGAACATCAGAGGCCAGACGATATCCATATCGCCCCGCCCCTCAGGCGGCGCCTCACTCAGGCTCCCTCCCTCGGTCCCCTCCTCCTTGTTCTTCTTCCACTGCGCATACATCGACCGGCCGGCAGTGATGAAACCGGTGAAGGCGATGATCATCGAAGACCCGATCCCGAAACTCAGCCAGAAGTCGAACTCGTTCGAAACCTTCGTCGGAACCGCCGTCATGCCCGGAGACCAGCGCTCAAGCACACCCACCGTGTAGAGGATAGGGTTCAAAACCAGATTGCCCAGAACCGAACCAACGAACGATCCTACGACAACGTAGTATGGCAGCACGAACCCGAAGAAGACGTGTATCAAGTCTGTTCCTATGCCAAAGGACGCCGCAGGCAGAATACTCTTGATCTCGCCAGTGAAATCAATGAACGGAATTGGTAGGATCTCGATCTTTTCGGTCAGGAACACACCGGACAAGGTCGGTACAACAACATACAGGAGCCCCCACACCATCCCGATACACGTTCCAGTGCTGAACACCCTCCAGCGCCAGCCTTCCTGTTTAGCCGATGTCTCGGCTAGCGCCGTCGCACCTCGTGCCTGAACAGGAGCCATCGGGAACGGCAGCTTCTCCACATCACTTGTAACTCGGAACGTGATGTAGCCCAGGGCGAGACGGGCAACCTGAGAGACCACAGTCACCAGGAACAGGATCAGGACAGGCTTCACCCAATCGATATGCATGAAGGTCCGCTCAGCATAAACGACGGAACTCAGCGGCGGCACAAACCAATCCGGCATGTATGTATCGAGCCCTTCGGCGGCCGGAGATTGTATCAGATACTGATCCCACATCAGCCCGCCAAAGGGGCCGCCATACGTATGCGCGCCGCCTCCGAGCTTCACCCCGACACCCAGCAGAGCGCCGGCGACCCAGTAGATGACGATCAACTCCTGAGTCTTAAGCCTGATGAACGAGCGCTTTGCGATCTCCAGGAACAGGATGATCGTCACCCACTCTGACGCACCAGCCATGTTTCCGCCCGTCACTAGTCCCAGGTAGATCGCACCTGGTAGCATGACCAGACCTACGAAGAACACCGCCCAGATGGTCTTCATATTAAAGCCATCTTCGTACGGCGCGTCAGGCGGCATGATATGTTCGTATTGCGCCTGTTCTTCCTGTTCGTTGTCTCTTGGTTCGGTAGCCAAATTCTCCTCCGAAACTTTCGATCAGGCCGTACTAAACGGCCACTTCCTCGGTCTCACCATCAAGGATCTGCCGGCCTTCTTCAGCATATGAGTGCTTCAGATCGGCAGGGATTGTCCTCCAAACGAGGAACCGCTTTCTCAGCGCGTTCAAGAAGCCTCTGTTGATCCGTTTCCACGAGGCGACGTCACCGCTCAGGCGGTTGATAATCACCTCAATCCTATAAATATTGTACTCGCCAGTAGGTATCGCTTTCAGTTCCACCTCTTGGCTGATCCCGAGGTCATACGGGGCGAGCCAGGCGGTCAGGTTAATATCGTATTGCGGCTCGCCCTGGTGTTCGGATGATGTGAAGTTGATGTGATCCGCTACAAAGTCGCCGACCGAACCTTCCCCGTAAGATTCGAAAACCCGAGTCAGATACGTATACATCCCAAGCACTTCGGCACCACCGACGGTGAACGGAAAATCGAACACCCATCGATCCCCTTCCGGATCCGGGAACTCCCACTTCCGTGTCACATCCGGGACGGCCATATCGGCCGCCTTCTTCGCAGGATACAGCGTCGACAGGAATACGGTCGCCATTACGATCAGAGTTGCCGAGATCGCGGACAAAGATGAGTAATTAAGCTCCAGGCCACCGAGCAGCCCGCGCTCGAACAGTGTCAGCACGAGCACCTGTCCAATCAGATATCCAAACACGGCCCCCAGCGTGGCGAAAACCCCTGCCTCAGCCATGAAAAGCGCGGCGATATGATTTGGTGCCAAACCGACAGCGGAGTAGATCCCGATCTCCCGAAACCGTTCGTAGACCGCACCCATCATCGTGTTCAGGACAATCAAAGCCGCGATCAGGATCGGTATGAACAGGTTGCCCAACCCCGAAAGGCTCGTCGAACCGATTGAACTGTAGACCGTGACCTCATCCTGGTAACCGACAAACATCGTCAGCGACACACGAGCCATGAACTCTTCGATATCTGGGATGAAGTCTTCTTTGACGTCCCCATTCTCGCCGACAAAGTCGGAGATCGCAACCGAGTTGAGAGTTCCACCCACATCGCGAACAAACTGATACGGCACGATCAGCGTGTTCGTCGATTCGAGGTGCGTGAACGTCTCGATAGGAGCCGCTGCAACAACACGGGGATCCTGATCCTGTGCATCAGCAAGGTCGTCCTTCTCTTTGACCGTGTCGACCGGCGTAAGTTTCTCGTCATCCAGATCCTTGAACTTGTTGAACGTGTCGGAATCGAGAATACCGATCACGGTCAACGTCTGACCCATTATCTGGATCTGGGCGGTCCCGACATCCTCAGGGTAGATGCTAACAAGCTCTGCGAGATCATGCGGGAGGATACAGACGAATTCCTCACCAGGCTCAATCCATCGCCCCGCTATCAGATAATCGTCCACATTCGTTATTAACGGCTCTTCGTGAGTAAGCCCCAAGATTCCGTTAACAAAGCTGTCCTTACCCGTTGTCACACCCCGATCGAAATCGACATAGATAGCTCGACTTCTCGGCGGAGTTGATGCTTCGGTCACGCGCTCGAAATTGATGTAGGCACGCTCACCCCTAACTTGCGATAGCATCCAAGCTCGCGGTACTACCGCTGCCCGATCCTCAAACTCGCTCTTCAGGTACTCCAAAACGGATTCCTGCAAACCCCTCCAAGCTCGGTCGCGAACCAGAACGCCCTGATATGAGGGGTTATTGTCGCGTGGAAGCTTATAGAACTGCAAGGATGTCTGCACAGATGTAAACGAAAGGGTCGTAAACGTTAGCAGCGTCAGCGTAACGGCGGTCAGCCCCGTACGAAGTGGACGCTTCCTCAAGTTTGAGATCCCAAGCGTAATGGCGGCCGTAGTCGCACTTAACCGCCCGACATCGGCTTCATACATTCCCGCAGCGGCCGCCTTCATCTTCCGGACCTCTTGACCGAACTTCGAAATCACAATCACCATGGCAACAGCGCCAAGCGCGAGGATCACGAAGGCAAGAAAGATGATGTAGGGTGAATTGCTCAGCTTGAATGCGGGATGCACAAACCGCAGGATGAGAAAGAACAGAATAAAGAAGCCTGCGAACCCGCCAAGTCGCTTCGTGATATCCGGAAAACCGAACAGCAGCCGTTCACAGAAGAACGAGAATGGCAGGAGCAGAATGAAGTAGAAGATGATACCGCGAACAGTATCGTTAGCCGTCGACATCACCTCCGGGTAACCGCGTGCTTCCAAGCCCCAAGCGCGACGAGCGGCTTCCATAAACCCTTCGTAGTCGTAGTCTGCAAGCTTCTCCTTCGCCTCGACCAACGCCTCACGTGCGCGACTGTGGAACATTTCGAGCCGCTGGTTCTCAATGCCATACTGAGCTAGCTGCTTCATACGCACGTCATCGACGACCCACATGTCTTTCGCCGCTTCGTATGAGGGTCGAGGAATGATACCTGCCTGATGTCCAACCCCGCGTGATCTTTTCTTGAGAGCTTCGTCCACATCCCACTTGTCCACCGGGCTAGCCAGCAAGCTTTCCGGGGAATTCAACAGTAGGTATTTCACACCAAACACACCGGTGCTCATTAAAATCTTTAGGGGGTCGGTCTCTCCGGTTTCTGGGTTATGTTTCGCAAAAGCAACACCTGCTCGTGTCACATCCCCTTCAAGCGTACTCTGGCCAACAACGTAGGAGAAGCTGTACTCAATCGGCCGAACATCGTCCTGGTTGAGTACTGTCATCTTGTCAAGGGCGGTCAGGTAGCTGGAATCGATAATCTCGAAGATACTCAGGGAACGACACTCAAATAGCACCTCCATCATCTCGTTCTCCCACCATCCATAACGCTGGAAGGTCGGGAATTTCGACTTCGAGTTCGAGTTTCCCTCGAGGTCGCCCTCGGTACCAAAATCGGGCGCGTATGTGATCCGTCCGTCTTCGTCAAAATCGTATGCCAGGATCCAGTTGCCCCAACGATTTACCATGATGTCAAACTCGAAGTTGCCCGTCTGCTCGACCTCCGCTTTCGTCCCATATTCCGACCCCGTCCCGTAACGGTTCTCGTAAATCGGACCCTCCGTCGCCTTGTCGACGATCAGAGTACGGACACCGGCGGTGCTGTTGATCGGCCCCCACTGCTGGTAGGTCACGAGCGCACCAGACATAGGAACACGAGGAAGTGCGAAATCGATGTCGCGATCGTACTTCCTAATCTTCCCGTGCAGGCGATGGCCACGGTCTTGCAGCTTCAGCTTCGAGACACGAAAGAAGTCAGGATCTTCGCTCGCCTTTAGCAGAGCAGCGACCAGCGTCCGTGTCTGACGGGTAAAGTTGTCGAGGTTCAGGTTGTCGAGGATGTCATTAGGGGTGTCAACAAATCGGCGGCTCGTCGAAGGCGCCGCGATCGTGATGCCTTCCTTGCCAACGAGCGTCACCATCTCGCTGTCAAAACCGAGCCGGACAGGCATGAAGTTCTTCCAGGTCCGCTTCGGAGGCGCTATGGCATCGACGTGTCGGCTTTCTTCGGGGTAAACGCGGGCGAGGTAATCATCGAACTTTTGGGCATACGGAGCGAGGAGGTTGTTCAGGTAATTATCCGTCCTCCAGAAGTTGTTATTGAACGTGCCGTGCGAGAAACTCGCGATCTGATCGGATTCGCTGCTCATGTCGAGACCGATAAAAAGCCTGAAGTCGATCAACTCTTTGCCTTCTTCCTCGAGTCGCTCTCGCCAGAAGTCGCTCTCGCGAGAGTGATTGTAAAGGAAGTCGATCACGCCGCGAAGGCCTTGGAAGTGGGCGCCAGTCGCGAGGAACTTGACCGTGTAGTTAGGCGGGTTCGCCTTCAGAGCTTTTGCGGATTCGAGGAGAGCCGTCACGCCTGTAGCGTTCTCCGCTCCGGGCGCAAGAGCGGGGACAACAGAGATCGCATCGTAGAACGAACTCAGAACAACAATCTGGTCTTTCCACTTCCGCTCCTCCCGCTCGGTTATATAGCCATCGACACCTTCGAGTGTCGCGATCAAATTCCAGGCGGGAACCTCTTCCCAGGTCATCTTGGCGGTTAATGTTACCTGGGACTGTTGTTCTGCAAGTGCTAATATTTCCTCCGCAGAATCCCTTTCGACCCAGAATCTCGGAAGATCCGCGGGAACAAGGAGGAACTTGTCCTGTGCTTCACCTTGTGTAACTCGGCCATTATCGAAAAATATAATCGCGGTTGCACCGAGCATCCGTGGGTTGAAGTAGTTCTGCCCACAGTTGAAATCGAGGAGAACGATGCTGCCTTCGATTGGCTTACCACTTAGCTCCTTGAACGAGCCCTTTCCGCCGTAGACGACCGGACCGGACAGGCCGCCCTGTGGCAACGTCGGAGTCTGTACGTGGTTCGGCCAGAGACCATACATCGCGAATGTCTCACCAGTCTCGTCCACACGGATCTGGGCACCCTGATCCACCGGCACCGTCACCTCGTACTCTTCGACCTCAAGACGGTCGAAGCCCAGCTTCTCGAACTCCAACTTCAGGAACTGGAAAGCCTTCTTATGACCGGGGTATCCCGGCACGCGGGAACCGTTCGTGGTCAGTGCTTCCAGTGTGCGTCGTAGGTCCTCTTTAGAGACTCCGTCGGCTTGCCGTTTGATCTCACGATCGCGCTCTGTGATCACAATCGGCTTCAATTCCGGGATGGATGGCTGAATGTTGAACAGTTTGACAAAGAAATCCGTCACCTGCCCCGGGTTGAAGATTGTTACGGAGGACAGCATGAAAATGGCGATGAGCCACAGGAAGCCGGTCCCGATCTTTTTCAGCATGTTCCGAAAACTCCGCAATTCTAAAGGAGATGGTGAGGTCCGTCTGGGGATAGACGAAGCGGATCTGATCTAAGAAATGGGCCATTAGTAAAAGTGTCAAGTAGTTTATACGCCCAGAAACCGTCTCTATTTCTTGTTTTTACAGCTAGTTGCGCACCTTCCGGACTTGACACCCCGGAGGCGTAAACCGATATTGCAGCGTGCTTTATATACACTCCCCACCGATCGGACGCGCCCTCGCATCGCGTATCCCGATCCTGCTCTGCATCTATCTGCTGCTGCCGACGCCAGCCGCCGGCCAGACATCTTCCGATGTTCCCCTGTCTCACACTGTGTATGATCTGCTCGACCGGCTCGAGTCTCGGGGCATTTTCGGGCACACGCTCTGCGGCATCCGTCCCTACTCCAGATCCTACATATCCGTCTTGCTCGAGTCTTCCATGGACTCCGGTATCCTAACCAAGTCCGAGGCTGGAAGAATCACTCGTGTTGCAACCGAATTCGGAGACGCATCCGTCAAGACTCGGCTCGACGGTCTGCTGGACGCTCGATTCTACGAATACTCTGACTCCGTCCTCGAAGTCCGTGTCAACCCGATCCTGCGCCAGAGGCTTCATATGATCCGGGACAACGGCGACGAAGACACTGTTTCTCAGACCTACATCGGCTTGGGTGTGCACGGCTCGCTCCACGACATTTTCGCATTCAGGGTTCAGCACTTCGAGGCGAGAGAGTGGAGCAACATATCGCGGACGGATCGCTCTGAAGTCTGGGCGTCCCCGATCGAAACGGTCCAAGTAAAAGGCCAGATGGTCGACTTCAGAGAAACGCGTTTCCAATTATCGGCTCGCCTGCCCTGGTTCTCGCTCGATGTAGGGAAGGAGGGCTTCGACTGGGGCCCATCGAGGGAAGCGAACCTTTTCCTCCACAACGCAGGACCGTCCTTCGTCTACGCTCGCGGCATCCTGTCCTACAAAGCACTGACGTTCCAGCATCTGTTCGGTGCGATCCGGACCCCGGTCGACGCGATCAGTCTCGGAACGACAACGATCAGCAACGGACATCGGCGTACCATCCCACCCTCGAAGCGTTTCGTGAGCCACAGGCTCGAGCTCGAAATGACCGAACGCTTTC
>DPVD01000350.1:0-5096 GCA_003526745.1 Candidatus Latescibacterota bacterium | reverse complement strand
CACCAGCACACTAGTACCTATCGCGCACACCGTCAACCCGATCATCCCGCTACTGATCCCGAAGGCGACTGCCAGCGTTTTGGCGGCTTCGACGATGAAATGGCTCGACACCAGCACGCCCCCCAGACCCAGCATAAACCAGAACGCTAAAGACCTAAGCGATTTGCCCGCGAGTGCTTCATCGATCTCGGCGAGATCGTCGTCCATCTCCGTCGATTTCCGCTGGGTAACGTAGGTAAAGACTAGGTAAACAGAAAACAAACCCAGCAAAACGGCACCCTCGCCCCGACTTAGGCCGCCATCCCAAACCAAGTAGTAGGCAATAAGATCGACGCATATCAAAAAACTGCCGGTCGTCTTTAACAATTTGGGATCGACGGCTATGGGGGCCGCCGTAACGACTGCAGCAAGCCCTATCGCAACCGTGTCGTCGACAATAACAGATCCGATCGCGTTACCCAAAGCGATCTCCGCCGCCCCGCTCAACGCCGACATCACGGACACGGCGAGTTCGGGTGCCGTCGTAGCCATGCTTACAAGAACGATCCCAATCAGCATCTTTGGGACGTTGAAGTGCTCGGCGATCCCTACAGCGCCGTCAACGAACCAGTCTGCACACTTCGCCAGAATGGCGAAGCACACAACAAGTATCAAGAATGCAACGGTAATGCTCACTCGGTATACTCCTCCCAACTATCCACCCGCCACCTCATATTACATATGTAGGAGTGGGCCGGTTTTGCTCCGCCACGGAAAGCTGATACCTGCGAAGTCCTCTGGACTCGATCACGGCTTCGGACGCGGCCACCGCAAGCTCAGGACTATTGTTCTCCTCACTCAGATGAGCGAGCACAACCTGCTCCAACCCCGCGTCGATCAACCGTCCAAGAGTTTCCGACGCATCTGAATTGTCGAGATGACCCCGTGTTCCCATGATTCGCTGCTTCACGGACCAGGGATAGGATCCCGTCATCAACATTTCACGATCGTAGTTCGACTCCAGAATCACCATATCGGATTTCGATAATCGCTCGTATGCGAGCTGGCTGACGACACCCATATCTGTCGCGACACCAAGCTTGGAAGTGCCATCGTCGACGATAAAATTGACGGGGTCCTGCGCATCGTGTGAGATCGCGAACGGCTGGAAAGACAAGTCTCCAATCGAGAAATCCTCATCGTTGTCGAAGAACATAACCCGTTCACGCCCCTTGAACTTTCGCCTGCTCGCCTCGAAGGTGCCACGGGTCAGCCAGACGGGACACCTAACCTTCCGTGCAAGAACGCCGACGCCCGCGCTGTGGTCGCCATGTTCGTGGGAAACAACAATCCCCATCAGCTTCCCCACATCCACTCCAATCGACTGAAGCCTCTTGTCGATCTCGCGTCCGGGCAACCCCGCGTCCACGAGTATACGTGTTGCGCCTTTTTGTATGTAGATAGCGTTACCAGCAGATCCACTGGCAAGAATACAGACTTGCATGTCAGGCAGAGGGCATCCGGTCAAGGGCAGACTTACTCGGCCTAGTCCTGTCTACCCGAGTTGACTGTCCGCGTGCTACCGTCCGACCGTTTCCGCTTTTCACCTGCCGCCTCACCTTTACTGTCTTCTCATCTGTAGTAAACAATGCTCGCAAACGACACGAGCGACTGGCTCTCGTGATCTACTGCTTGGTCATACTTCAGCAGCTGACCGTTATCGGTATCGATCGCTTTCAGCATCGTATAGATGGAGGAGGTCCCGCAGACACGGTGCTTGTCGCTGTCACGCACGATCACGTCGAAGAAGGCCTCAGCATCACCCTCTCTCGCCGCACCAATCAAATCTTGATCCGACTGCTCCACCTCAGATATAAACGAATCATCGAGTGAGCGTTCGTCACCAAATCGATCCCCCACGTGGCTAAAATCAACACCCGCGATCAGGCATACGCGTCGATCGTCCTCGGCAATTGCGCAACGGAGCGCATTCACGAACTCGGCCACTTCGGGATTCTTTTCGGGCGATCGCTTCTCATTGACGGCCTCGAAGAAGGACCCGCAGAGGATCGGGACGAACGTGATGTCTTTGTCGGGGAACAGATACTTCAAGAAGACCGCCTGGAATTCAACGGAATGCTCGTTTCGATGGGCAAGTTCGTCTTCGAAAAGATCCTGATCGACAAGGTCGACGAGGCGATCGATGAGGACCTCGTCCGCCGGCAGGTCGCCAAGAGGCGTCTCGAAGGTCTTCCGTGTCAACGTAAAGGGTCGCCGAGCGGAGTGCCCAGTTCCGAGGACCACGTATACGTCCGCAGGTTCGCTTCCACTGAGTTCGTGGTACGCCCAGGCAAAGCAGGGCCCGCCCCTGCCGAAGTCGATGTGTGGGGCTATCAACGCGCTGACATCTTTCCTCGACGGCGCCGTCCCGTTCGGGCCTGTTGGATCGTGGAAGAAGCTGTCGATAAGAAGACGAAGCGCGCACCCCGATTCAGGGTAAGAGATTCCGGCTAGAGCTGAGTGACGCCTCGTCTCGGCGCGATAGGACGTTTCGACCTCTGCCTTGTGCTGCCTGAATCGGTCAGAATCAAGCAGGAAAGCTTCATCGAGCGATTGGACCAGCTCCTTGAGCTGCTCGTCCTCCAGGGTCTGACCATTGTTGATGTGCGAGAAAAGTAACTTCAGATCATCAGCAGTCCGAACACCATCCAGCAGGGTCATGATGTGGAAAACGTGAGGCGGCACTGCCAGCCCCTCACTGGCAAGACCCTCAGGGTCGCGGAGCCAGATCAGGCGTTGACCATCGACATCGACGGGCAACGCATCGACGTATCGGAGACGTGGAATTGCTCTCAATTGCAGCACCGGAGACGAACTAGTGGAATCGTGGCGGCAGGACGGACCGAAATACGAAGGGGAAGTGTCGAAACTGAAAATAGATCATCAGCCCTAAGCGTCAAGGGCAAACGGCGATCTAGCCCTTTGGTTGAGCGACACGCGCGACCCAGATACTGATCTCGTAGAGCAAGATCAGGGGCAGCGCCATCATCATCTGGGAGATTGGATCGGGTGGCGTAAGGAATGCGGCCAAGACAAACCCGACCAAGATCGCATAGCGACGACCGACACGCATTCGCTCCGCAGTCAACACACCGACCTTGACTAGGAAGAACGTTGCTACAGGCAACTCGAACACGGCCCCGAAAGCGACGAGAAGCCGAAGCACGAACCCGATATACATCCCGACGTCAAATTGCGCGACCACGTCCGTATCTGTAGTCAGGCCGACCAAGAACCTTAGCGAAAGCGGAACCACCCCGAAATAGGCTACGCTTCCGCCGATCACAAAGCAGATCGTGAAGGACACCACAATAAACGAAACATACCGGCGCTCGGTTGGGAAGAGTCCGGGAGCCACAAACTCCCAGAGCTGGTAGAGCACCCAGGGCAGGGCAAGGATCGCACCACCGACGAGAGCAATGTTCAGCTTGACCATGAACATTCCCATCGGTTTGAGGGTAACTAGAATGTTGTTCGGATTCATTTCCCGATAGGGAATCGTCAACGCCGCGAGGATCGTATCCGCGCAGATACCGCAGATGACAGCTCCGATCACAACGCCAGCTAGCCCCCGAAGGATGTTCCAGCGCAGTTCCTCAAGATGATCCAGAAACGGCATCGGCTGATCGTTGTCGGGCACTTTCGGGTTGATCAGCCCGCCTTCTTTATCTTCTGATTCCTCGACTTCAATCATCGCTGCTGTCTGGTCGCCGGCAGATTCATCCTCCACTTCCCGATAGGCCGTCTGATCTTCAGCCACTACACTGCCATCTCCGTTCCTCGGCCAGAACCTCGCGACGAGTATTATCAGGAGTCCGATGATCCCAACGACCTGGCTGAACAGGTCTCCGTTCTGAGCGTAGAAAGTCATTCCAGAATTCAGCTGGATCGAACCCGTTGCAAGTGCCTCAACAAAGATCCCTGACGTCTCCGTCATCCGGCCGGCCGGATCGATCAGAGCCGAAACCCCCGTATTCGCACACCGCACAACCGACCGGCGGTTTTCGATCGCCCTGAACACGGCCAGCTTCGCGTGCTGGTAAGGACCCGATGTTCTGCCGAACCAACCATCATTCGTGATCACAGCGAGAAATTCCGCTCCATCCCGAACGAACCTTCTCGCCTGCTGAGGGAAGGCAGAATCGAAACAGATCATCCCTGAGAAGGTCGTGCCGTCCAGCTTGAATACGGTATACTGCTCGCCGGAGTCCCAGTTCCCCGACACAAACCCGCTACCCGTGAACCGGATCGTCCTTAGGCCGGGCAGCAGATCGGGGAAAGGCGTGCGTTCTCCAAACGGGACCAGACGCATCTTGTCGTATCGTTCAAGCTTGACCGTGCCTGGCGAGAAAAGGAAGGAGGCGTTGTAGGTTTTTCGAGGGGGACCGATCTCGAGATGATTCCCACCCGTATATAAATGGACGCCTAGAGAGTCTACGAGCGACTGAACGAGATCGCGGTAGTGCTGGTTCACTCGTAGATGGAAATACGCCGGCACCGCCGTTTCCGGCCAGACCACAAGGCGAGCACCGCGGCGATGAGCCTCAATCGTCTGGCCTTTCAAGACAGCAAAGTGTGTATCGAATGGCCTAAACTCCTTCGCGAGCGGCTCCAAGTTCGGCTGTGTAACCCCCACGTTAAGCGTTCGATCTCCGTGGGTCTGGTCCATGCGGAAGAGGCCGTAGCTCATCGGTGCAACGAATAGGACCACGAGCGTGGCGATTCCTGCAGCAGATCGTTTGCGCCAGATCTGGAGGAGTGCCAGGTTGACCAGAACAAGCCAAAATGAGACACCAAAGACACCGAACAGGTCCGCGTGCTGGACAAGAGGCAAGTAGTCGACCTGTGACGCGCCGAGTAGAACCCACGGGAAACCAAGGTCACCGAGTGAAGACACGTATTCCAGCCCGACCCAAATGAACGGCGACGCCAAAAGACCGAATGACCCGGAGCGGCGGGTGATCACAGAGATCGCCCATATGGTCAGCCCTCGCCACAGCGACAGGTAGAACACAGCGGCCAGAACGCCGGGCGGCGTGATCCAGGCAATCCAGTAT
>DPVD01000016.1:5604-31632 GCA_003526745.1 Candidatus Latescibacterota bacterium | reverse complement strand
CCGGCTCCGCCATCTGCTGTTCCGCCTCCGGCTCTTCGATCGGGGGCATCCCTTCCGCCCCGCCAAGCCTCAGGATATCGTATCCGTGCTCCCGGAAATACGCTTCATACAACACGTGTGTCCCGGGCCACAACGCCAAGTTTCCCGACCACTCTGTACGCACCTCACTGAGCGACACACCCAGAAGCATCGTAAAGTTCCGAATCGTATCTTTTGGCACGCCATTGGTTGGTGAGTGCCTCCCGTCCAAGTGCCCCCCCAACGTCAGTTCAGGATCTCCTGCCACGGGGAACCGGATCGCGATTTGCCCCCTATTCACAGGCTGTATCCGCCCCTTGCCGATCGCTGATTCAGCCAGCGACCACGCAGGCGTATCGTTCAACAACCCGCTAATAACCGGATCGCCTTGTAGTTCAGGACAGAACGACTGTGCACGATACGTCACAATCTGCTCGGGATCGATCCCCTCCCCGAACGATGCATTGATCGCTCGAACAGCCGCATTAACCTTCTCCTCTGACACCACCCCCGGAACCTTCACAAACCCTCGCTCAAGAATCTCCCGCTTCTGCCCTTCACTCAACTCCATGCCCCATATCCCTTCTATCCTTCCATCTCACCATTGACGAATCCCGATCCAGCCTAATTTCTCCCCACGCCCCGCAGGCGGGTCTTGCCTCCAACCCAACTTCCCCCCTTACTAGTTACCACGTATTCAATCTAACACCGTTCCACAAGGACCACCTATGCTTTCACAGCTTCACACCGAATCCGAATACAAGTCATTCCTTCTCGACAGAGACGCCTGGCACCCCTATCCCACACTTCAGGATCGCGATGCCTGGGAGAACCTTCCTGCCAAGATCCGCTCTGGACTAATCGCCAGAGGGGAGAAAGTTCTTGGTTTCGAGTGGCCGCCTCTACCTGCATCCACGTTTCTAGAGTTCGCAAGAAACGGCAATCGATCGAACTTCGAGAGCGTTAGCTTTGAGCGTCGCCGGAAGCTTCTTCCTCTCGTGATCGCCGAATGTGTCGAGGGGGATGGCCGTTTTCTTGATGATATCGTCAATGGGGTGTGGGCGATCTGTGAAGAGTCATTCTGGGGTTTACCTGCTCATCTGTTTCTCCAAGAGGCGGGACCCGGGCTCCCAGACATAGGAGAACGAACAGTCGATCTCTTCGTGGCCGAGACATTCAACCTTTTGGCTTGGACAGACTACCTGATAGGCGAAGCTTTCAACGAGGTCTCGCCCCTGATCCGTCCGCGCATCATTCGCGAGATCGACGACCGGGGATTGACGCCGCTCGAGCATCGCGATGATTTCGGATGGATGGGATTCTCTTTCGAACAAAAAAGGTCGGACGGCAAGACCTCGAAGCGACGGGTCAACAACTGGAACCCATGGATCGTATCGAACTGGCTTTCCGCGCTTCTGCTAACAGAATTGGACGAGGATCGGCGTGCACGGTGCTTCTACAAAGCACTCCGAACGGTCGACAACTTCATCGATCCCTATCCTGCAGACGGTGGGTGCGATGAAGGCCCTGGATACTGGGGACGAGCAGGTGCCTCACTCTTCGACTGCCTAGAACTCATCCTCTCTGCCACGGACGGCAAAGTCAACGTCTACGACGACCCAAAGATCCGCAACATAGGTCAGTACGTGTATCGCGCCCAGATCTCGAAAGACTATTTCCTCAACTTCGCTGATGCAAGTGCGATCGTCTCGCATTCTCCTTCGCTGATCCACCAGTATGGCCAGCGTATCGAGGATCCGGAGATGATGGCCTTGGGAGCCTGGTTCGCAAGTCGCATTTCAGAGCCGACAAATCACCTTCGAGATACGATCGGTCGTCTCCTCCCTACTCTATTCAGCCTCGAAGACCTGAACAAGACCGAAGCGAGGGAACCCCTACCTCGCGATGTCTGGATGGACGAGATCGAGGTGATGACTGCTCGCGACAAGGCGGGGTCCTCAGACGGGCTCTTCGTCGCCGTTAAGGGTGGTCATAACGAGGAGAGCCACAACCACAATGACATCGGCAACTTTGTCGTCTATATCAATGGGGACCCGGTCATTATCGATGCCGGCGTGGAGACTTACACCGCAAAGACCTTTGGCCCCGATCGATACACGATCTGGACCATGGTCTCGTCCTACCATTCACTGCTTCCCACAATCGACGGAGCTGAGCAACTGCCCGGTCCTGAATATATGGCAACCGACGCTTCATACTCCTGCAACGATGACAACGCTACCGTGAAACTCGACATCGCTTCTGCCTACGGTTCGGACGCAGGCGTAGAAAGTTGGTCACGGGAGGTCGCACTCAACCGCGGCAGCCACATCGACGTCACCGACTCATACCGATTGTCGAAGGCAGCATCGGAGATCGCTGTAAGCTTCCTCACACCCTGCAACGTCGACATCTCCGAATCGGGAACGATCCGACTGTCGAGAAAGGACTTTGGCGATGGCCGTCAGTCTGGTAAGGGCTCGGTGAAGTATCCCTCCGGCCGCAACATCGCCTGCGAAAAAGTTCAGATTTCTGATACAAACCTCTCGGCTGTATGGGGTCCGGAACTCACACGCGTAGTTCTCAAGGCCGAGCAGCCCTCAATCGAAGACACTTGGAGCTACCGCATCACCGGCTGATTCCATGGAACTGATCTCGGACCAACAGCTTCTCGACGAATTAGACCTGAGTACAGCAAGCCTCGCCGACACAGCCAAGGCCTGCAAGGCTGGTGACATACCAGGTGCTATCTCCGCATTTGTGTCGCATCTGCGGACTCGGACGGTACCAGTATCACCGGATCTGGGCAGTCAACAGGATCAGAGAGGGCACGGATTCTCGGCGGATGACTTGGCCGCCGAGGCGGACCGTATCTGCAAGCACATCTTCGAGTTCGTTGGCCACCCACCACAGCAGCTGGGCGAGCAGATCGCCTGGAACGAAGATCCGGTCGACTACGAGCAGTGGCCGATCAGCTTCAACCGCCATTTTCACTGGATCACGCTAGCGAAAGCTTATAAGTCCACGGGAGATGAAAAGTACGCCCAAGAGTTCGTGTTACAGTTGCGCAGCTGGATCGAGGCCATGCCTGTCGAGATTGGCACGCGATGGATCCAGGGTGGATGGGCACCCGAGGGCAAAATGTCGCTGTCTCTCGATGCTGGCATCCGGATGGGTCAAACCTGGGTTTCGGCTTTCTACGCTTTCCGCGACGCACGGTGCTTCACGGACCACGATTGCCTAGCCATGGTCAAAGCCTTCAGAAACCACGCCGATTATTTGATGGACCCCGTGCATTTCCGCTCACTCTCCAACTGGGGGGCCATGGAAAGCAACGGCCTCTATCACATCGGCGTCTATTTCCCAGAGTTCAAGGCCTCGACAGAGTGGCGGGACACGGCGATGACTCGGCTCCGGAAGGAGATCGATCTCCAGATGTATCCCGATGGTGCCCAAATCGAGCTCGCGAGCGGGTATCACCACGTCAGTCTCAAAAACTTCGTCATGGCCTACGAAGCCGCTCGCCGAAACAACCGGCGGGTCCCGGTGGACTACCTCGAGTCTCTCGAACGGGCCTACCACTACAGTCTGTATGTGTCCTTCCCGGACCTGCTCATGCCGGCCGTGAACGACAGCGGGCCACTGAACATTCGCGATGCGATGCGCGAAGCGAGCGCCTTTTTCCCGGAGCGAAAAGACTTCGAGTGGATAGCTTCAGATGGGAAGTCCGGTGCGCCACTGGATAAAGCTTCGTCAGCTTTCCCATACGCCGGCCATTTTGTGATGCGTTCCGGTTGGGACAGAGATGACGCCTGTCTTTTCTTCGATGGCGGACCTTACGGATACGGCCATCAGCACGAAGATAAGCTCAACGTCATCCTTTACGCCTATGGCGAAATCCTGATCGCCGATCCGGGCAACTATCAATATGACACTTCCGAGTGGCGACGATACATGCTGTCCTCTTGGTCTCACAACACCGTCGTCGTCGATGGGGAAGGTCAGCACCAGTATGGCAAACCCCGTGAGGCATATATCGTCGACGAACCCCTTCCGCACACTTGGATCAGTCAGGACGGATTCAACTACGCGTCAGCGACATATGGGGAGGGATACGGTCCCGGTGAAGACCGAACAGTCACGCACAGAAGATCGATCCTCTACATCAAGCCCGATCTGTGGATTATCACCGACTTTCTGTCCCCCTCTGACGAAGAGGAACACAGCTACGAGGCAGCCTTTCACCTGACCGCCAAGTCCGCCTCAGCCGAGAATCTTGCCTGTTCGACGATATCGAATAACGTACCGGGCTGCGTCATCCACGCGTTTGGACCGAAGCAGACATCACTCCGGATCGCCGAAGGCGAGCGCGACCCGCATCTGCGCGGATGGATGCCGAAGAATGGTGACGTCTCGTGTTGTCACCCAACACCGACCGCGATCTACAGCTACTCAGGATCAGGACCGATCTGCTGCACCTATATTGTGTGCCCCGTCCCCGCCGCCGGAGTCAGTCCCATCGCGTCGATATCGCAGATCCGAGTCAACCCTCACAGCGTCACAGGGAACGCAGGTGTGCTCAAACGAACTGATGGCCAGGAGGTCTACTTCCTCCAGAGAGTGCCCGGCGCTCATCGCGTTTACGTGGGAGATTTAGAAACGGACGCAGAAGCGGGCGCAATGGTCGTGGATCAATTTGGCCGCATCCAAGCCTTACACCTGGCCAACGGCACCCACGTCCGGGGCGAAGGCACCCATATCACTGTCGGAGATACGATCTACTAATGCTCACTGAACGCTATAGCCACACCCTAGCAGACATCTTGGTTTCCAAAGACAGCTTCCACCCATACCCAACAGCCTCCGAGCGAGATGGGTGGGATGGATTGTCTTCGGACACTCGGGAGAATCACATCTCGAAGGGTGAAACGCACCTCGGCTTCGAGTGGCCAGCCATTCCCGCGAACATGATTCTCGGATTCCTGCGCCACGGCGATCGCAAGACACCGGAGAACACACGAGGACTGCGCAGATCAGCTTTGGCCGATCTCGTGCTAGCGGAGTGCTCCGAGAACAAGGGAAGGTTTCTCGACGATATCGTCAACGGGATCTGGTGCACCTGCGAGGAATCCTACTGGGGCAACCTCGGAGCGCTCCGCCTTCAAAAGGCCGGACACGATTTTCCGGACCCGAACGAACGTGTCGTCGACCTCTTCACTGCTGAAACAGGCGCGTTCTTGGCTTGGATAAACTATCTGCTCGAGCCCCAACTCGCTTCGATCTCCAGCATGATTCCCGATCGAATCCGATATGAGATTGAGACGCGCATCTTTGTTCCTACCCGAGAGCGGGACGACTTCTGGTGGATGGGATTCGGTAATCGCTCAGTTAACAACTGGAACCCTTGGATCAATTCGAACTGGATCGCGTGTGCGCTGCTTCAGGAGAATGGGGAACCTCGTGTCCAAGCTCTCCAGAAAATCCTGCGCAGCTTGGATGTTTTCATCGAAACCTACCCTTCCGATGGTGGTTGCGACGAAGGTCCCACCTATTGGGGCCGTGCTGCTGCCTCCCTGTTCGATTGCCTTGAACTCTTAGCCCTTGGAACCAACGGTGCGATCAATGTCTACGAGGAACCACTTATCCAGAAGATGGCGAGCTTCATCTACCTCACGCACATCGACGACGAGTGGTATGTGAATTTCGCTGACGCGGGGGCTCGAGTGACACCGTCGCCGTTTCTCGTCTACCGTTTCGGGCAACGGATTCTCGACGAAAAAATGATCTCCTTCGGCGCCGAGCTGCTCAGTAAAAGCGATCGCACTCACGACGAAGGTCTCCAGCGATACCTGCCAATGCTCTTCAGCGACGACGAGGGTGAACAAACCACCCGGGCGGCGCCTTACGAGGCCGATGTATGGCTTGATCAGATCGAGGTCATGTGTGCTAGAGAGTCCTCAGCGACGGCGGAAGGTTTCTTCCTTGCGGCGAAGGGGGGGCATAACGATGAGAGCCACAACCACAATGACATTGGCACGTTCATCGTGTACAACGACGGCAAACCCGTCATCGTCGACGCCGGTGTCGGGACCTATACGATGCAGACGTTCAGCGACACACGATACGAGCTTTTCACCATGAGGTCATCGTATCACAACGTTCCGACCATCAATGGTCTCGAGCAGCGTGAAGGTCGGAAGTATGCCGCCTTGCACGCCAACTGTATCCATTCATCAAAAATCAGCTCTCTGACGCTCGACATTGCTGGCGCCTACCCGGAGGAAGCCGGCATCGTCTCCTGGAACCGTACGGTTTGTCTCGAGCGCCCCGAGGTCATTTTCGTCAATGACGTGTACGAGGTAGATCAGATACAAGATTGCTTCTACCTGCACCTAATGACACCGTCGATCGTCGATGACGACGGAGTGGGCAGGATCACCCTTTCGCCCCGTGAGCTGCCTGGTAACAAGACCTCAGGCTTCTCGAAGGTCCTCTACGAAGCCGACCGGTTCCAGCCACAAGTCGACGAAGTTGAACTCGAGGACCCTCGGCTGGCCCAGATTTGGGGGCCTGTCCTATACCGTATCAACCTCCGAGCCACCGACCCCAAACCCAAGGACTCCTGGCGCCTTCGAATCACCAAGTAGCCCTTCTAAATCCTCGACACTCTATTCTGGATCCTCAATCGCCATGCTTACACAATCACATACCCTCGAAGACCTGACCCGCTCCCTCATCCCACGTGAGAGTTGGAATCCATTCCCGACCGCTGACGATCGTACAGCCTGGGACACTGCTCTGCCTCAGATCAGGGAGGCGACGCTCAAGGGGGGCAAGGAATACCTCGGACACGACTGGCCTGCCCTTCCAGCATCCCTCTTCCTCGAATTCGCACGCACCGGGAACCGAAGGAACTACGAGGATGTCAGCTTCGGACGTCGCTACGCCCTGCGTGATCTGGTTCTCGCTGAATGTGTCGATGCGCGGGGACGCTTCCTCGACGACATCGTCAACGGGATCTGGGCAATCTGCGAGGAATCCTTCTGGGGCATCCCGGCCTGTATGCATATGCAGGAGCAGGGCCCAGGTCTGCCCGACGTCGAGGAACCCGTCGTTCCTCTGTTTGTGGCGGAAACAGTTTCATTGCTCGCCTGGACGGTCTACTTGATTGGGCCTCGACTCGATCAGGTCTCACCGCTCGTTATTCCCCGCATCAAGAGCGAGTCACAGAGACGTGTGCTGAAGCCACTCCTTGATCGGGATGACTTTTGGTGGATGGGCCTGCAGGGCAGCATCCACCCGATAACCGGGGAGAAAAGACGCGTCAACAACTGGAACCCTTGGATCTGCTCCAACTGGATGACGGCAGCCCTGATCCTGGAAGACAACCCGGACACGCGGACCCAACACATCTACAAAGCCATGCGCTGTATCGATGAGTTCGTCGATCCCTACCCGAGAGACGGAGGCTGTGACGAAGGACCGAGTTACTGGGGCCACGCGGGTGCCTCGCTCTTCGATTGTCTGGAGCTTCTGCACAGCGCAACTGACGGAGCCATCGACCATTATGGGGAATCCGTTATTCAGGAGATCGGTCGATTCATCTACCGCGCACAGATATCAGATCGCTGGTTCACAAACTTTGCAGACGCATCGGCCTTAGTCCTTCCCTCCTCGACGATCTGCTACCTCTACGGGAAGCGAATCGCAGACGAGCACTTGATGGATATCGGGGCATGGTCCGCACACAAGCGAACGGAGGGTTGGTCTGTCCAGAACCTGAGTCGGGGATTGCCCGCAATCTTTGCCGCACCGGAGATCCTAGATCGCGAACCCAAACAGCCGCTGCCGAGAGACGTCTGGCTTCCCGATATCGAGGTCATGATTTCGCGCGACTCGGAGGGCGTGTCCGATGGCCTGTTCGTCGCGGCAAAGGGCGGACACAACGACGAGAGCCACAATCACAACGACATCGGAACGTTCACTGTTTACACGGACGGCAAACCACTGCTCGTCGACGCAGGCGTAGAAACCTACACGGCAAAAACGTTCAGTCCCGATCGATACGACATCTGGACGATGCAGACCGCCCACCACAACCTTCCCACCTTCAACGGTGCGCAGCAGGAGGCAGGACGCATCTTCGAGGCAGCAAATGTCACCTACGCATCCGACAACAGCCAGACCTCGATGTCACTCGACATACACGGCGCATACCCCGATGACTGCGGTCTCGAGTCTTGGCGACGGACGATTACACACACACGCCACGCCAAAGTCGTCATCGATGATGTATATTGTTTCGCTTCGGTGCCGACTGAGCTGTCCTGGCATCTGATGACCCGCTCGGACATCGAGATTCTAGAGGATGGTCGTATCCGCCTGATCCCCGTTGCGATCGTGGACGGCCTCGTCTCGGGTGAGGGCTGGCTACAGTTCGATCCTGACCTGATGGACGTGTCCGAAGAAAAAATCCCGGTCAACGATCAGCGGATGTCGCTGTTCTGGGGGGATCACCTGAACCACATGACGCTGACAGCGCGGTCACCAGAGGCCAGTGGGTCGTTCTCTTTGACCGTGACGGAATCTGAATAAGGAGCAGGACATGTCAAATCGCATCGAAGTCGGCAGCCTAAAGATCGACGAGGAACTCTACAACCTCGTACGTGACGAGATCGTACCAGGAACCGGAGTGGACCCAGACGCGTTCTGGGAAAGCCTGGGCACGATCGTATCGGACCTAGCTCCGCATAACCAAGAGCTCCTGCAGGAGCGCGATAATCTTCAGTCACAGATCGATGCGTGGCATCTCGAGAACAAGGATGGCGGGATCGATCCTGCTTCCTATCGAAGCTTTCTGACTGAAATCGGATACCTCGAAAATGAGGGAGACCACTTCGAAGTCACCACGACGAACGTGGACCCTGAGATCGGTCAACTCGCTGGGCCACAGCTGGTGGTGCCCGTCGACAACGCCCGATACGCACTCAACGCCGCAAACGCGAGGTGGGGCAGTCTCTACGATGCGCTTTACGGGACTGACGTCATACCCGAGGATGGCGGAGCTGAGAAGACAGGTGACTACAACCCAATCAGGGGCCAGAAGGTAGTCGAGATGGCTGAGGCATTCCTAGACAACTCCGTCCCGCTGGCCGGTGGTTCATACAGCGATGCGACAGCCTATCGCATAAGCGATGGTGCTCTGCTGGTAACCATCTCGGGTTCCGACACGTGCCTCGCGGAACCATCCGCCTTTGCGGGCTATACCGGCGATGCCGACTCTCCATCCATCGTTCTCCTTCGGAACAATGGCCTCCATATTGAGATCCACATCGATGCCAACCATCCGGTCGGCAAGACCCATACCGCCGGTGTCAAGGACGTCGTCCTTGAGTCGGCCGTGACCACGATTCAGGACTGCGAGGACTCCGTCGCTGCCGTCGACGCGGAAGACAAGGTCCGTGTCTACCGAAACTGGGCCGGGATCATGAAAGGCACGCTCGAGACCACCTTCGAGAAAGCCGGACAATCACTGACCCGAAAGCTCAACCCGGATCGCGCCTACACTGCGCCCGATGGCTCAGAGCTCACTCTACCTGGTCGCAGCACGCTTCTAGTCCGCAACGTGGGCATCCATATGTATACTGACGCCGTCGTTACAGCTGACGATCAGGACATCCCCGAGGGGTTCCTCGACGCGATGATCACCGTACTCGCAGCCATCCACGACCTGAAGGGCACCGGAACCACTTTGAACAGTCGTTCAGGGAGCGTCTACATCGTAAAGCCCAAAATGCACGGACCTGCTGAAGTAGCATCGACCGTCGCATTGTTCGGCCGGGTCGAAGATGCACTCGGGCTCGACAGAAACACGATCAAAATCGGCATCATGGATGAGGAGCGACGGACCACGATCAACCTCAAGGCCGCGATCAATGAGGCAAGGGAGCGGATCATCTTCATCAACACCGGGTTCCTCGACCGAACCGGTGACGAGATCCACACGAGCGTCGAAGCAGGCCCTTTCCTCCCGAAGCCAGAGATCAAGAGCCACAAGTTCATGTCTGCTTACGAGGACTGGAATGTGGACATCGGTCTGGAGGTCGCGTTGCCCGGGCACGGACAGATCGGCAAGGGCATGTGGGCAATGCCCGATCTGATGAAGGAAATGGTCGCCAGCAAGGATGGTCATCCTCAGGCAGGAGCGACCTGCGCCTGGGTCCCGTCACCGACCGCCGCGACACTCCACGCGATCCATTACCATCGTGTCAGCGTATCGGACCGTCAGTCTGAACTAACGACCCGTGGACGTGCAAGTCTTGGCGATATCCTGACACCGCCGCTACTCGATCGGAACCTCACCGACGACGATATCCAGAAGGAACTCGACAACAACGCGCAGGGCATCCTGGGATATGTTGTTCGCTGGATCGATTCGGGTGTCGGATGCTCCAAGGTCCCGGACATCAACA
Source organism: Candidatus Latescibacterota bacterium (assembly GCA_003526745.1). Lineage (GTDB taxonomy): Bacteria > Latescibacterota > UBA2968 > UBA2968 > UBA2968 > UBA2968. Next base: position 21,142 of record DPVD01000016.1, on the reverse strand, counting down.
ACGTCGGCCTGATGGAAGATCGTGCGACCTTGCGCATTTCGAGCCAACATGTGGCCAACTGGCTGTATCACGGCCTGCTGACGCGCGAGCAGATTGTCGAAACCTTTGAGAGGATGGCAGCAGTCGTCGACCAGCAGAATGCCGGCGATCCGGATTACCGGGAAATGGCCCCGGATTTCGACAACAGCATCGCCTTCCAAGCCGCACTCGATCTCGTCTTCGATGGACGCTCCATAAGCAACGGTTACACGGAGCCTGTCCTGCACCGTCGTCGCCGTGAAGCAAAAGGCAGTTGACATCTGGGCTCTGCGTAGACCTAGGACCCAGCAGAAATCATCTGGTCGCGGGGCTCCAGCCGGGTAACCGCCATCCCTGTTACAAAAGCATCCTGCCGACGAGGCTAGCCATTTGAAAACCCTTCTCGTATTGCTCTCGCTGTTCAGCACATTACACGCCTTGACCTCGACCCAATCCTCACTCATCGGGCGAGCGGGCAACAGCTCCAACGAGATTGAGCGATATGAGCTCCTTGTCGAACTCTCGAACCAGACCGACCTCGATCCTCAGCTGCGGAAAGACCTGGACCTTCTCTTACCCGAGGTCGATCGCTGGGCCAACGAACGTAAACACTGGAGTGACGAGGTAGTACCCGGCGCGGCCGGCAACAGCTTCCTATGCCAGTATCTCCGTCCAAACTGGCCACCGGAGGTAAGCAGCGAAGATTCTCCGCTCTATCCGATCTGGTCGATGTACCGCGGGCGGGCGTTGATTCAACGTCCGATTCAGATTAGCAACCTGCTCTGGAACACAGAGAAGAGAGAACAGCACTACGGTGAAGGCCGCAGACTCCTTGCGATCGCAAAAGATGCCTTCCCTGACAACAGGCTCGTTCGTTTGTATCTGGACGAACTCTTCCCCTGGCCGTCACTCAACCCACCTGACACTTTAGCGCCCGAGTGGGCGAACCTGCAGCGAGAGACGCTCGAGAAACTCACGCACATCATCACGTGGTGGATACAAACGCGACAGGCCCCCGACGGTCAGCTCGGTGGAGGATGGGGTGACGATGTCGAGATCTGGCGTGCCTGGACACCGGTCCTAATAGGGTTCGAGGACTCGCTCATCATCCAAGGCCAGACCAACATCGCCAACGGCCTCTTCGCAATCGAGCGGATGAAGGGTGGCTACACAACCTACATGACCGACGTGGAACACACGGGCGAGGATTCGGGCGATACTTGTACCTCAATGATGCACCTCAGACCGGATGACCCACTCTGGCAGAACCGTGCGATCCGCATCTTCGAGTTATTCCGTGACCTATGGTCCGGCAGAAACGAGCGGGACGCGCTCCAGTTCAAGAGCACTTATTTCACATCTGAGAAGGTTCACCCGTCGTCAAAGCTGGCCTGTGATACCGTCTACCATCCGCGCGCCGTTCAGCCCGCGCTTCTATACTGGCAGCGCACAGCCAATCCAGAGATGACAACTCTCTTCGCGGACTGGATGAGGACCTGGGTCCAATCGACGGCGCGAGCCGAGAGGGGCAAGCCTGCCGGAATCATACCATCGGCCATCCACTGGCCATCAGGTACTGTCGGTGGCGAAGGCGAACATTGGTGGGATCCACAGAACCACAGAGAACCACAGCTTTATCGTTGGCCGAGCGCGATGTCGCTAATGACTAACACGCTTCTGCTGACTAGCCACATGACCGGAGACCTCAGCTATCTCGAACCTGTCCGAACCATGGCTGCGGCGAGAGAGCGATTCCTGGCCAACCCGGTCGAAGACCCTGAACCAGGAACTGAGGCATGGTGTGCTTCACGGATGAGCGTTGCCAGTACGTTGGCCAAGTATCGTCTGCTGACAGGTGACGATGCATTCGACAACTTGTTACTCAAAGACGCCAACGGGTATGTACGATATCGACTCACTGGAAACCGAAGCCATTTGCTACAAGGTCTGAAGCAAGCTGCACGACCGTTCCGGATCAATCGTGCATCTTATATGGAAGAGGTCCGTTGGACGGACCGACAGCTATCATTCAACAGGAACTACGCGAACTACCACGCGGATCCGAAGCTACCCATACCCTCATTGGGTGCCCTCTACAGCTCGGTGACCGGCGACTTCGGTGGCGCGCTCTACTTCCCGATGAATGCAGTCCGTTGGAAGACGGGCCCGCGTGACATCGCAGCGCTTGTGACCGCATCTGGAAGCCAGACCTTCGGCGCTGAACTCTACCACTTCGGCAAGTCCGAACGGAATTTGGGTGCGGAGCTTTATCTCCTCGACAAAGGGACATACGAGATGATCCTAACCAATACCGTGTCCGGACAGACGGTACGGCGAAAGGTTGTGGTAACGGGACCTCGTACACAGGTATCGTTCCGGATAGCGCCTAGAAACCTTTACAAATTCCAGCTCCGAAAGTCCTGACCATGCTCACGGAACGGTATCTTGACGACCTGTCGTCGCGACTAGTCTCAACGGGCACCTGGCATCCCTTCCCCAAAGCACATGAACGGGCTCCGTGGACGTCAGTCTCGGATGGACTGAGAAGCGCACACATCGAACGCGGTATCTCCGCTCTCAAGTTCGATTGGCCAGTCGCACCTGCTACGCTGTTCCTCGATTACACACGCACCGGAAACCGATCTCGCTACCAGACACAGGTCCGAGACGCCCGACGAGAGACGCTGTCAGACCTCGTATTCGCCGAGTGTCTTGAAGGTGAAGGCCGGTTTCTCGATCGAATCATCGATGGAATCTGGGCGACCTGTGAAGAATCGTTCTGGGGAGTCCCTGCACACCTCAAGGGACGGCAAAACAGGGATGGTGGTGGATTACCCGACGTAACAGACCCAGTCGTCGACCTATTTGCTGCGGAGGCGGGAGCCCTCCTGGCTTGGACCGACTACCTGCTCGAACAACAGCTTGATACAGTCTCGACACTCATCCGCGACCGCATTCGGCTTGAAACTGAGCGCCGGATCCTGATACCTGCCCTGGAACGCCATTTCAACTGGATGGGACCAAATGAGCACGGTCGTCGACCGAACAACTGGAACCCCTGGATCTGTTCGAACTGGCTCGCCTGCTCACTTGTTCTGGACACTGATCCGGATAGACAGATTGCTAGTGTTAGTAAGATTCTGAAGACTGTCGATTGTTTCCTGGATCCACACCCAGCCGATGGAGGATGCGACGAGGGCCCAAATTACTGGAACCACGCGGCTGGAAGCATCCACGACGTGCTCGAGATCCTCTACAGCGCCACAAATGGACGGATCGACATCTACGACGATCCGTTGATCGGCAACATGGCCGCCTTCCTGTATCGAACCCAGATCGGTGACGGTTACGTCGTAAACTTCGCGGATGCACAGCCTCAAATAGATCCCGTAGCAACCAACATTTTCAGCTATGGCAAACGTGTCGGCGATCCTGATATGTGCCATCTTGGCGCTTGGTATGCAGAGCAGCAGAAGCTCGCGAGGGACGGGTTCACAAGTCGTGCAAACCTAGGCAGACGGCTCGCGGCACTGAGCCACCTGGATGAGCTACTGCAAACGGAGGCCAAACAGCCGCTACCCGCCCGCGTGTGGTTGCCAGACACCCAAGTTGCGGTCGGCCGATCGGAGGTAGGATCATCTAGCGGCTACTTCCTTGCAGTGAAGGGCGGAAATAACGGCGAGAGCCACAATCACAACGACATCGGCAACCTAGTCGTCTTCATCGATGCAAAGCCGCTGATTATCGATATTGGCGTCGAGGAATACACAGCGAAGACCTTCGGCCCCGACCGCTATGACATCTGGACTATGCGATCCGACCATCACACGGTGCCCACTATTAACGGTATCGAGCAGGCAACTGGCGCCGACTTCCAAGCGACGGATTTGATTTACGCGGAGGACGATGCTGGATTCACATTCACCTGCAGCCTCAAAGAGGCTTACCCGAATGATGCCGGAATCGATCGCTGGATACGATCAGCTACACTCGACACAGGCGCCGGGGTCACGATCGAAGATAACTACGAGATGGAACGTGTAGAGCACCTACAGATGACGTTCATGACACCCTGCGAAATAGAGCAAGACGACAGAGGTGTTGTTTTGCGGGAGGTGGAAATGGGCAACGGGAGGAAGAGCGCATCTGGACGCATCGACTTCGACACAGCGAAGATGGAGATTAAAGTAGACACCTACCCATTGGCAAATGTGAAGTTCAAACGTGGCAACCCGTGGGGCGAGAACCTCTATCGGCTTCGCGTGCTGGCCACTAATCCGCCATTATCAGGGACCCTCACTTGGCACATCACCCGTTGATTTCGACACAGCGGCAATCAGAGCCGGAACAATCAGGTCTGCAGTCGTCCTGTGCCCGGACAAGGTCAGGTGTCCGCTCTTGTTGATGTACACATCTTGGCCGTTTCTCACGGCCTGCTTGTAGACCTTCTCTGCTCTCACCACTGTCGGAAACGCATCGAGTAGTCGATCCAGACCCAGCCGAATCTCACGACGGTCCTCCAGCAGATCCGGTCGCCCCTCGTGCAGACGCAGTTCGTGATTCAGCAGGTAGGGATCCGGCAAGACGAGAACGACGATCGGTAGACCAGCTTTGCTAAGCAACGCTCGAATCTCTGTGAGGTGATGGCCTGCCACGCACAACAGGTCCTCGCGCACCTTCCGTGAGGCAACGTGGACACTAGGGGTGCTGACGAAACCAACCGATCGAGCCATCTGCATAAAAGCTGGTAAGCTGGGTAGTACACGACGCCACACGAGCCGAGCGACAGTCGAACGTGCAAGGACCTCATCTCGAAACAGGATCAACCAGTTCCGAGGTGGAGGAGGCTCGTGGTGCAGGACACCGAGAGCGTCACACGAGAACCGCGGTACACCAGCCGATGCGAACCTCGCGTGATTGTCGTGGAGATCGTTTCCGAGAAACAGGGTCAGCACGACCACCTCGAGGTCCCACTCGGACAACCGGTCTCGCGTGAACAGGTAGTGGCTCCCAAGTCCGTAGCCGTGGAGTCCCAGGTTGATCGTCTCGAACTGATCCCCAAGCTGGCTGCCCGCAAGGCTACAGAAGCTACTGTCGACCGGCACTTGATACGCTTCCACGAACGAATCGCCGACGAACCCGATCCGGATTCTGTCATCTACGCGAGCCTTCGTTCGGGGACGATCGTGAAACCCGTGCATATTCAACCGCACGATATGGGGCGTATCGACCTCGCGGGTCCAGATTGTCTCGACACCTCCCCGCCCCTTGAACCCCAAGACCGGGTCATATGTCACGGTCACCTTCTCGAGATGTACTATAAACGGCACAAGAAGCTCTAGTAACACGACTGAAACAACCAACGCCCCAACAACAAGGGCGATCTTTTGTCTGATAGAAACCAAGAAAGCACGCTCCGATGAAGAGACCGTTCACAAGCCTAATCTGTCTGACCCTCTTGGCAGTGCCATCGATTGCCGAAGAGAGACGAAACATCCTTACAGGCGAAACATCTGTGGAATCGCTGAGAAAAGTAATCTCGCCCTTGACGGAGTTCAAACCGTTCCCGACCGCCTCTGACAGAGAAGCCTGGGAGGCGCTACCCGCCACTCTGAAGGATCACTACATCAAACGTGGGGAGCGGAGCCTCGAGTTCGAATGGCCCAATCTCCCTGCGACAGTCTACCTGGAATTCGATCGCATCGGAAACCGCAGCAACTACCAGGGCATCGTCAACAGACGCAGACGTGCACTCGTGGACCTCGTCCTCGCTGAGACAATGGAGGGCAAGGGTCGATTCCTTGAACAAATCGCGAATGGAGTCTGGGCGACCTGCGAGGAGACCTCCTGGGTCATACCCGCCCATTTGAGCCTTCAGAAAGCAGGGCGCGGCCTTCCCGACGTGAACGAACCAACGGTCGACCTTTTTGCTGCCGAGACCGGCGCAAGTCTGGCCTGGACACATTACCTCCTGAGGGACCAGTTGGCGATTGTATCCCCCCTGCTACCTGAGAGAATCTTGACCGAAATCGACCGGAGGATTCTCTCGCCAAACCTAGAGCGTGATGACTTCTGGTGGATGGGATTTCCAGACAGCCGCGTCAACAACTGGAACCCCTGGATCAACACCAACTGGCTGACGTGCGTGCTCCTGAGCGAACGCAACGACGAGCGTAGAATCGCCGGAATCCACAAAACGATGCGTAGCATAGAGAATTTCCTCAACCATTACCCTGCCGACGGTGGATGTGACGAGGGTCCCGGATACTGGAACGTCGCTGGCGGCAGACTCTTCGACTACCTCGAATTCTTGCGTGTGGCGTCTGGCGATGCGATCCAGCACTACGACAACCAACTGATCCGTGAGATCGGGCGGTTCGTGACAAAGGCTCACATCCACGAGGGGTACGTGGTCAACTTTGCCGATGCCGGTGCACGGTCTGGGATCGCTGGCGAGATGGTCTACCGCTACGGCAAAAAAATCCAAGACCCCACAATGATGGCTTTCGGTGCCTGGGCAGTGCAAGGCCGCAACTCGTTTCGCCGTGGCGTGAGTGGTAACATCTCCCGTCAGCTCTTCTCCATCTTCGACCTTGAAGAGATGATGTCGGCGCCAGCTGCCCAGCCCTACACAAAGGACGCCTGGCTACCCGACATCCAGGTTATGTATGCTCGGTCAACGGCTGGCGCATCGGACGGATGGTTTGTCGCCGCTAAAGGGGGACACAACGCCGAGAGCCACAACCACAATGATGTGGGAAGCTACATCGTCTACATCGACGGGTATCCGGCAGTGATCGACATCGGCGTCGAGAGTTATCGAAGGAAGACATTCAGTCGCGACAGGTATGACATCTGGACGATGCAATCCGCTTACCACAACCTGCCGACCATTAACGGCATGATGCAGATGGAAGGGAGAGAGCATAGAGCCACCGATGTGCAGTACGAATCGACGGCCGGCTATGCCCGTTTGCAGACAACCATCACAGGCGCATACCCGAAAGAAACCGGCATCGAACGATGGAATCGCACGGTCAGGCTCGACCGGACAACGGGTGTTACAGTCTCGGATCAGTATGCACTCGACACAAAACCGGACAGTTTAACTTTCACATTCATGACGCCCTATGCAGTCACCATTATGGACGACCATCTGGACATCGGCGGGATCCCGCACAGGGAAGAAAAGCTGGTCGGCTTCTCGATCCACTATAACCCATCGCAAGTCGTCCCCACGGTGGAAACGATCGCGATCGAAGACAGAAACCTCAAACGCACGTGGGGTGACGTTCTCTATCGTGTGCTTTTCACGCACCGCACAAATGCGACTTCTGATACGGTGACCTTCGAAATCAGGAGATAGACTGATCAGATCAGGACGCGAACCCGAGCCCTGCCATCACGGCATCGTGGAATGCTGGCCGAAGCGACTTGATCTGCCAGTTCTCCCGTGTAGGGTGTACCCGGTTTGTCAGCAGGACCACAGCGATTTCCTTCTCGGGATCGATCCAGATCGAGGTGCCCGTGAATCCGAGCGAACCGTAAGACGTTCCTGAGAAGTACTGTCCCGCCGTGCTCACGCCTTGAGATACGGTGTCCCATCCCAATGCCCACGAGCTATCTGCTACGACGTTCGCCCGTGACCGAAACAACCTGATCATCTCCGGGTTCAGGATGCGTCTACCATCTAAGTCTCCCTCTGATAGCCACATCTGCGCAAACCGGCTACAGTCGAGCACCGTCCCAAACAGACCGGCGTGAGGAGCGACTCCCCCCATTACAGACGCATTCTCATCGTGGACCTCTCCGTGAACGAGTCTACCTCGCCAGACCTCATCCGATTCCGTAGGCACTATTCGATCCCGCGCTGACGGTCCGGGACAGAACATCGTCTCGTGCAACCCCAACGGATCTCGCAGATGGTGGCGGAACAACTCGTTGAGCGGTCGGTCCTCCAAGCGCTCCAGGATCGCTCCGAGCAGTATGAACCCCATGTCACTGTAGACTGACTGCGACAGCGGCTCGTACTCCAGATTCATCTTGCAGACAGCTCGGATCACTTCCTCTCGATCGATCGGCCGTTTGTAGAGATGGACGTGTGCAGGGTATCCGCTGGCGTGCATCAGGATAGATCGTGCCGTAACACGTTTGTCTGCATCACAATCTGGAAGGATCTCTTGAGCCGGCTGATCCAGATCGAGTCGGCCCTTCTCATACAGGATCGCGCAAAGCGTCGTCGTGGCCATCACTTTGGTCACGGACGCGAGATCAAACAGATGCGTTGGTAAGACCTCTGGCGCGAATGAACCGTAGGTATGTCGTCCTGCCGAGAGCAAGGCTCTGACGCAATCAGGGCCGACAACCGCAGCACACGCCGCAGGCATCGTACCCCTGTGAACGTGCTGGCTTAGCGTCTGACTGGCAGCCACGAGCAGGTCTTTGTCCGGACCTTCTATTGTAACTGAAGTGTTCACGCGCTTGAGTCTGGAACCAAATACAGGCTTGCCATGAGCGTTTGGAGCACGTATCTGTGGTGGGCCCCATGCTCCCTATGGAAGCGCGACATCCCTCAAAGAATCCGCACCGCGACACCGATCGAATTGAGGATTTGTAGGATGAAATTCCTTGCGGATTGTATGCTCGGGAAGCTCGCTAAATGGCTGAGGATACTCGGGTATGACACAGTGTACGACAATTTCGCGACCGATGATGACCTTCTGGCAGACGCGGATGCTCAGCAACGGATACTGCTGACGCGTGACCGGGGCCTTGCCGATCGGGCTGCGCAGCAGAGACGCGTGATCTGCATTCACATCGACGACAACGTGCTCAACGACCAGCTCGAACAGCTTGTGGTCGAGACAAACTTTGACCTCGATCGACCAACCTTTACGCGCTGCCTGAAGTGTAACGTCGAAATACAGCCGGCATCACTCGACAATGTAAGATCCCTCGTGCCCCCATACGTTCTGAAAACGAGGACGGCTTTCTTCCAATGCCCGTCCTGCCGACGAGCCTACTGGTCGGGTTCACACACGAACCGGATGGAAGGCCGACTCGATTCGATCCGGCGAGCAGTCGCTGCACGATCGACGGCAACAACCGATGTCTGAGACAGGTGTTCATCTTGTCTACTCCACAACCGCTTCCGAGGAGGAAGCAGCAGGTATTGCACGTGTTGTCGTAGAAGAGCGCCTCGCAGCCTGCGCCAACATCATACCTACGATTCGGTCGATCTACCGCTGGCAGAACAAGGTAGAAGATGATCATGAAGCCCTGCTGTTTCTGAAGACGCAGTCCGACTGTGTACCAGCACTCATCTCACGCATTCAGACTCTCCACACCTACGAGCTCCCAGACATCATTGCGCTTCCGCTAGAACGTGGTTATCAGCCATATTTGGATTGGGTTATCGATAATACCGGATCACCTTGAGGAGACACCGTGCCATTCACTGTCTACGACTACAGGAATCCCGAACACATTAAGAACCTCCTCGTCACGTCCGAGATGCGATCCCGCATCCTTAAGATGGAACCGGGTCAGGGATTCAACGCACGACACAGCCACGACTTGGGTCACGAGGTCTTTCTGATCCTGCAGGGCGCTGCGGAATTCGAGATAGAGGGTAACAGACAGACGGTCAAAGCAGGCCAGCTGTGCTTCGCCTTGACCGACGAAGCGCATTCGGTTCGTGTCGTCAGCGAAGAGCCAGTAATCATGTATCTCTCTGTCACCCCGCACATCCTGCCAACCCATACGGGCCGTACGCCAGAGGGTGACGCAAAACCCATCAACTTCTCGTCTGCGACGAGCTACGACACACAACTCGATCCGTCTGTCAGCCGCGCCGACCGTATAACCTGTCACCGCACCGCCATCGAAGCCGTCGCTGCTGCTGCTCAGTCGCTATCAGATAGCCATACCGGCGCTCTGGATCAACTCCCAAACGCCGACTCCCCTGCCGATCTCCGAGAATCCATGTGGCCCGCCGTCTACGAGATCTTCAAAACCATCTCTAAACTCGGCGACTCTTGGAACGACCTCGCCTACGACATAACGGAAAATGGCTGATCTCGTAGCCAAAGCCGTCGGTTTTTCACAATTCCGACCGCGCGGAAACGTCCCCCTTCGTGTTTTCTGTGGTTTATCTTCTCACATCATGGTTCTCGCCCTATAACTCCGGCGGTTTTCGCTCCAGGGTTTGGTTTATGGATAAAATCAAAGTGGGCATCATAGGCTGCGGCGCAATCGCGCAGGTGCAGCACATGCCGAACTTCCATGAGCTGCAGCATCTCTACGAGGTCACGTGGACGTGCGATGTCTCCGCGGGGCTTGCTAAGTATCTCGCAGACCGCTTTGCCGTGCCCAATCACACCGCAGACTATCGTGAAGTAATCGGCGCTTCGGACGTTGATGCGGTGCTCCTCTGCCACCGGGACCCAAAGACCGAGATCGCCGTCGCCTCCCTGAACGCAGGCAAGCACATGTTCATCGAGAAGCCGATGTGCTTTTCGAACGAGGAAGCCCTAGCCATTCACGAGGCGGGAAAGAAAGCCGGTACGGTTTCACAGGTCGGATACATGAAGGTCTACGACCCAGCGTTTGAGCTCGTCTACGAAGAGAGCCGGGACATGGACCCTTCTTTCGTGCAGATCAACCACTTGCATCCCAACAACGACCTACACCTGACACAGTTTCACGTCGAGCGCTTCGATGACATTCCGGCGAGTGCTGGCGAACATTCGTCTGCTGCACGCACAGCTGCGATCGAACAAGCTCTTGGGGACGAAATTCCTTTCGAAGTATCGAGAGCTTTCTACACACTTTCCGGCAGCATGATCCACGATCTCTATGGGCTTCGCACGGTAATGGGAAATCCGACTCGTGTTGTCAGTACGGAAGTCTGGAAAGAGGGTCGTGCGGTCTCCACCTTACTCGAGTATGCATCCGGGGCTCGCGCCATCGCAACTTGGATCGATCTACCGCACCTGTGGGATTTCGACGAAACTCTGGAGATCTACGACGACAGCAAGCGCGCTATCCTTAGTTACCCGACCGGTTTTTCGCGCGGGCAACTCTCCGAAGTCACCATTTACGAAATCGACGCAAACGGCCGCACGAATGCCCGCCATCCGGCCGTCGAGTGGGAGAACCCTTTCGTCGCCGAACTGCGTCACTGGCACGACTGCATTGTCAACGGAACAACCTGTCGCACGCCGGTAGTGGACGCTCTCGATGACATCTCACTTATCATCAACATCACCCAAGCCTACGTGACCGACACACCAGTAACCTTTTCCCGATGATCTTCCATACAGCCCACCACATATGCGTGCACCTTGCACATCCTGCGGTCGACACCTTGGTCCGTGGAGGCACACAATGGTAGCTCTCGGCATCGATCTAGGTGGCACGGACATCAAGGGCGCGGTTATCTCGTCCGATGGTCGGATTCTCACCCAGAACAAGGTGTCCACCCATCCAGAAGAGGGTGCCGAAGGCGTCGCAGACCGAATCGTCGATCTCATCCACACGCTTTGTCAGGATCACATTACTGAGCTCTCGAAAACGGCCGGCGTGGGTGTCGGAGTTCCGGGCGTAACGAGAAAAGACGGCACCGTTGTCATCGCTCCGAACCTGAACTGGTATCACGTACCCTTCAGATCGATATTGGCGGAGCGTCTGCCTGGCGTGAAAGTCGAACTCGACAACGATGCTAACGTTGCCGCGCTCGCTGAAGCGAAAGCAGGTGCCGGTGCCGGCTGTGAATCGCTCGCTCTTCTGACGCTCGGAACGGGAATTGGCGGTGGCATCATCATCGACGGGCGCGTGCATCATGGATCGTCTTACTCTGCCGGGGAGATCGGTCACATGGTCGTTGTTCCCGATGGTCCCTTGTGCGGCTGCGGCAAGCACGGATGCTTGGAAGCGATCAGCGCTACAAAGGGCATGATCGGACACGCACAGAAGCTCTTAGACGACAGCCGATCGTCCACCTTGTCCGGAATCGATCCGCTCACACCGAAAGCTATCTGTGACGCGGCCGCGGAAGGCGACGCAGTCGGATTAGAAACAGTCGCCCACGTAGCCCGACACATCGGGATCGCCGTGGCAAATTTGATCAACATCATCAGTCCCGATGTCATCGCGATCGGTGGGGGTATCTCGGCAGCAGGCAGGCTTCTACTCAACCCCATCATCGATTCAGCCGCGATCAACACGCTTGAGGGCATGTTCGAACACACCAGGATCGAGCTCGCGCAGCTCGGCAACGACGCGGGCTCCATAGGCGCGGCGTATCTTGTTTTGTAGGCATCTCTGGAGATTAAATGACAATCGACCCCGCACAGCTGTATCGTGACCTGGGCACCACACCGGTCATCAACGCCAGCGGCAATATGACTGTCCTTGGCGGATCTCGAGTTTCTCCAAAGGTCCAAGAAGCCATGGTCGCGGCAAACCGCCATTTCGTTTCGATGGATGACCTGCTCCGCACGACTGGTGAACGGATCGCGGAGCTCCTCGACGCAGAAGCCGCTATGGTCACCCCCGGATGTGGCGCCGCGCTTGCACTGTCCTCTGCAGCCTGCATGTCCGTCGGAAACCCTGAGAGAATGGAGCAGCTGCCGAATGTCGACGGCATCCCGAACCGATTCCTTTTCCAGCGCCGACAGCACTACCACTACGAGCGATGCCTCACGATCTTCGGTGGTCAAATATTGATGGTTGGGTCCGAACAGGGCACCTCTGAAGGGGAACTGGAAGACGCGGTCACCGAGCAGACAGCCGCAATCCATTACTACGCTTCGGGTGACCCTGACGACACGATTCAGCACCTCTCCGACATTCAACGTATCGCTTCACGCCACGGCCTTCCGATCACGGTGGACGCAGCCTATCAGGTCTATCCGTTGCAAACAATGAAGAACTACGCGCAGGCGACCGATTGCATGATCGGCTTTGGCGCTAAGTATATCGGTGCCTGCAACTCCACCGGAATCCTTGCCGGCCGAAAGGATCTTGTCGAGGCGGCCTACGCGCACAGTTTCATCGGTTTTGAAACCAGCGACTTCGAAACGCTGGGTCGTCCGCTCAAGCTCGACAGACAGGAGATCGTCGCTGTCGTCGTTGCTCTCGAAGAGTGGCTAACCATGGATCACGACTTGCGTCTGGCCGAACACTGGCGACGCGCCGACTACATTCAGGAGCAACTGGCTGACACACCACACATCGCGACCGAGCGACACGTTGAAGACAACAGCCTGAGCAACGGTGTCTTGGTCACCGTCGATGAGTCGGCTCTCGGCAAGTCGACCCCGAACGTGATCAAGGAGCTCAAGCAAGGCGATCCCTCCATCTGGGTACGCGGCTTCAACAACCGATTCCGTATCGCCGTCGCCCATCTCGTCGAGGACGAGATCGACACTGTAATCTCACGCCTCAAGTTCATTCTGATGGCTTAGGAGTGCTCATCCCGAGTTGGCTCGCAAAGCGCGGCCGCATCGAGGGACTTCGGACCTTCAATTCTCTATCTACCACCTTCAATCTCTATGCCTTGGATCTACCTCCTCATCGCTATCGTCTTCGAAGTTGCCGGCACAACCTGCATGAAACTCTCCGAAGGCTTTGCTCGGATCCTTCCATCGATCGGTGTCGGCGTCTTCTATCTCACCTCGACGAGCATGATGATCCTCGCCGTAAAGAGTCTCGAGATCGGGATGGTCTATGCGATCTGGTCCGGCCTTGGAACCGCAATCATCACTGCTATTGGGATCGCCTACTTCGGTGAGTCCTTTTCCTACGCCAAGCTCGGGTTCATCACCTTGATCATCGTTGGAGTCATTGGGCTTCAACTCAGCAGCTCGCACTAGTTATATGCCCGATCCAAAAAGCCCAATCGGTGACCCACGAGTTTTAGTTCCCCCGCCCGCGGACGTGCGACACGCACACCTTGGCTGGCCAAAACTCGCAATCACCTCGAAGGGCAACTTTATCCTCGCCTACAGTGCGGCAGAGTATCACGGATCCGACGGAGGAGGTTGCCCCGCCGTCTCTGTTTCCAAGGATGGCGGCGAGTCCTTCAGCAAGCCCCAGATCCTTGCCGAGTTCGGCCAAGGGAACACATATACACATTGCGGGAACATGGCGATCGGTGTCACGACGGACGACGCAATCATCCTGATCGCGATGGCCTACCAAGGCGACGAGGCGAACAGCATCTTCGGGTGGGTATCGATCGACGGTGGGGACAACTGGCAGGACGTCAACGTCGCTGCGTTGGCAGCTGGCCGGACCGGATCGATCTATGGTCACGTGTTCCAGGTAGCAGGCAGAGGATACGCGGTCTGTGGTCACCATCGTCCCGGAGCCTTCCCGCACGATACTGGTCTCTGGATAAGCTTCAGTCAGGACGGGCTCCACTGGGGGCCACCCGAGCATATCACGGATGAACCTCTCGTCGAACCTGCGGTCGTTTGCACGGGGGACGCGATCGTAGGGCTCGTTCGGAACACGGACAGCTCGCTTCTGAACGGCTATGCGAGCTTAACGGCCAATCGGCGTCGAATGGACTGGGCTCTCTCGGCTTCTCCGATTCGAAGCTCCCCCGGTCATAGATTGCCGAGCCCATTCATCACGGTCGATCCCGAAGATGATTCACGACTTATCGCGCTGATGACCGAGCGATCCCTGCAAGGCAATACACCAGGCCGCATCTCTCTTTGGACGTCTACGGAAACGGGAGCGAATTGGACTGACAGGGGTACGGTCGTCGAGTTCCCTCACGAGGATGGCGACCCTAAAACCGACTTTGGCTATCCCTGGATGGTCAAGCGTGAGGATGGCACCTGGCTGATGGCCTTCTACCACGGCCAACAGAAGGGCCCAAACAGTATCTGGGGTCTGGATCTAGAAGTTTAGAGAAAGGGACAACATCTTGCTGAAGATCTACTACTACCCGAAATGTGACAGCTGTCGCAAAGCCCTGAAATGGCTCGATTCTCAGAGCATCCACTACACAAAGATTGACATCTCTGAAAAACCACCGACCAGACAGGAGCTGAAGAAGATGCTCGCGTATTGCGATGGCGAGTTGCGCAGACTTTTCAACACCTCGGGTCAGCTCTACCGTGAGCTGAAGATCAAGAACAAGCTTCCGAGCCTATCGACATCTGAGGCAACGGATCTTTTGGCAGGCAACGGAATGCTCGTCAAGCGACCCTTCCTGCTCTTGAAGGATACGGGCCTGGTCGGATTCAGAGAGGACGAATGGCGCACCGCTCTCTCGTAACCATGATTCGCTTAAACCTTGGCATCGCCTCTCATCAGGAGTTCCGATGAAGATCACGGGTATTCGTACACAGCCCTATCACATTAAGATGCCACGTTCGATCGGGGATGCTAACAATCCCACCGGTAGCGACTCTATGACGGCAACTGCCCTGTGGCTGGATACGGATGAAGGTCTGTCCGGGATCTCCACAGCTGGCGGTGGTGGACTTCTCCACTCCATAGT
>DPVD01000016.1:0-5309 GCA_003526745.1 Candidatus Latescibacterota bacterium | reverse complement strand
CACAGCTGGAGGTGGCGGACTTCTCCACTCCATAGTGGACAATCTTCTGGTCGGCAAGGATCCGAGAGGCGTCCTAGGCCACTGGAACACGATGGTCGATCACGTATTCAAGGGGGGTAACCGTGGGCAGGCGACAGCCGCGATTGCCTCTCTCGACGTCGCTCTCTGGGATCTTAAAGCGAGGATAAACGACGAGCCCCTCTGGCGAACACTTGGCGCCTCCACAAATCGTGTGCGCGCCTATGCCAGTGGCATCGACTACCCGCTCAGCGATCAAGAAATCCGTTCATTCTACGAGGGTATGGCCGCAAGGGGCATTCATTCGGGTAAACTCAAGATCGGCCTCGACCTCGAGAGTGACATGCACAGAATCGGGATCATGAAGAAGGCCCTCGCCACGTCAGGCAAGATTCCCGACCTCATGATCGACGTGAACGAGTATTGGTCCCCGAAGCAGACGATCCGATACATGCAAGAGATAGAGCAGGAGTACGACATCACGTGGATCGAGGAACCAGCCAGAAGATGGGATGTCGAGGGACTTCGTAAGGTCTCTGACCGAGTAAAAGCAGCCGTCGCCTCGGGAGAGAATCTGGATGCGATCGAAGACTACGTACCGCTTCTCCAAGCCAGAGCAATCGATATCCTCAACGTCGGCGTGCGAGCGACTGGGATCACGGGAGCGATGAAGGTCGCCGACCTCGCCTACGCGTACGAAACACCCGTAACAGTCATGAATTGTGCGGCGAACTACATGGCCCACATGGCCGCTGTTCTGCCAAACCACATCATGATGGAAGTTCTGGATAACGGTCGCGATGCCGTCTTCACCCACACGCACGACATCGAAGACGGCTGGATTGTCCTGAACGACCAGCCCGGTCTGGGGTTCACCTACGATCAGGAGAAACTCGACGCGCACACTGTCAGCGACCATCAGAGTGTCTTCGGATGGGGCCGAAGACAGGGCGCAGGGCTCTATGTCGCAGGTCCGGGAGAACCGAACAGTCGGGACACTCTGTAACCGTTCCTGATCATATCAGGAACGCGGCAATGCCGCAGACCAGTAGGATCACCAGCGAAATCCGCATCTTGAGTGTTTTGCTCGTGTAGGCCTTTACAACCAGCGCCATCAACGTTCAGTGCGTCTCTTTTTCTTCAATGCGATCCAATTCGATCGACTTGATCCGCTTGAGCGCGTCGTCGAGGAGGGAGCGATTAGTCGCGATAAGATCAGCGACAATACCCGTCAGGAACATCTGAAATCCAGCCAGCAGGAGGATTGCAGCCAGGACGACAGACTGGACGTGAAGGGTTCCTTGCGTGGTGAAGAGGAAGTAGTAGACAAACCGAAGTCCTAGAGCGACGCCCGCCAAGAAGCTGACCATCCCGAATATCGTAAAGATCTTGAGCGCCTTGTACTGCGTATAGGTTCGCAGGCTGATAAGTCCTGATCGGACCACGAAGGTCGAGACCTTGTTGAACAACCTCGACTCTCGCAGTTTCGGATTCGTATCGATCGGTACGCTTAGCACTGCAAATCGTTTCTGCCCGGCTTCAACCACGTGTTCCGCCGTATGGTCGAAGTCCGTGAACGTGGAAAGCTGAATCGCAGCCTCACGCGAATACGCGCGGAAGCCACTCGCCACATCGGGCACATTCAAATGGCCTAGCCGGCTGATCATCCGGCTGCCCATCTTCTGGAGCGCCTGCTTCGTCCACGAGAAATGCTCGATCGTATCGGTCCGCCGATCGCCGATCACGATCTCGGCTTTGCGCTCCACGATCGGCTTCACCAGTTTCGCAATATCCCACCCCGCATACTGGTTGTCCCCATCCGTGTTCACAATAATATCAGCACCAGCCTTCAGACAGGCATCGAACCCTGCCCGGAAGGCATACCCAAGCCCCCTGTTCCGAGGAAACTCGACAACGTGATCGGCTCCCGCCTCCCGTGCGACCTCGACAGTTCGGTCCGTCGACCCATCGTTGATCACGAGGATCTCCACCTCGTCGATCCCCTCAAATTCGCGAGGAATATCCGCTATCGTATCAGGAAGTGTGCCTTCTTCGTTCAAACACGGGATCTGGACAATCAGCTTCAATTCATTCTCCAAACACGGTTGCCGAAGCTTCCTTTGCGCGGGCAACCGTCTGCTCCTCGCTCACGGCGCCCATCGCCTCGTAGAAAGCCTCATCGTAGTTTCGCGTCTTGATCACAACGGGCATTGGGACAGCGTGCCCGAACACCAGCGCCTGCTGCTTCGAATCCAGGCTGGCCAAAACGCTTCTGAGCCCGGGCCCGTTCGATACGCCTGTCAGGACTGCACCGATATCTTTCTCGTCGTTCAACAGAGCCGTGATCTTTGTCCCGAGCTGTGAGAGCACCTCCTCGTCGATCCCGGAAGGACGCTGATCGACCACGAGCAGAGAAACGTAGTACTTTCGCATCTCCCGCGCAATGATGCCGAAAATCGTCTGCTTCGCCGTTGACGGATTCAGGAACTTGTGCGCCTCCTCAATGGTAATCACAAGATGATGCGGCTGATCGGCGGGATGTTGAGTCGCATAGAAGTTCTCGCTTTTCGCTACATACTTTTCGTGGATTCGCCGGGAGATAATATTCGCCACAAGCAGGTATGCGAGCATGCTCGTCTGGCGGCCGAACTCCAGCACGATGTGGATTCCGCGATCAATGTAGTCCATCATTAAGTCTACCGCGTCGGGACCGTTTATCCGGTCGACCATAAACGGAAAATTCTCCAGACGCTTCAGCTTCCGATGGACCGCTCCGAGGGAGCTTTTATTCGCCCCGATCTCTTCCGCAAACGACTCCACATCCGGACCATCCAGACTCAACAGCGTCCGCAGCCACTTGTTCTTGTAAAGTGCGTAGACGAGATACGCCGACTCAGAAGCAGTCGGGTTCAGCTGAAGCTCGTCCTGCAGCGCGATAACGTCTTCGACCGCTACCTGATCGTAGGTGATATACACTTCGTGGTCGGGCGCCTGCCCTCGCTTCCGTGTCGACTCCGGATCGAGAGAGAACAACGCCACATCGCTCCCGAACAGCTGCTTCAAACCTTTGACGAATCCGCCTTTCCCGTTCCCAGACTCTTTCATGGCCTGAAAACCATATTCGTTGTGCATATCGAAGATCAAGTTCACGGCCTTCTTCTGCTTGATCAGCCCGCACAGCACGAGACGCGTTAGAAATGACTTACCCGTACCAGTCTTCCCGAAGATCCCGTTACTCCGTTCGACAAATCGATTCATGTTCAGACAAACTGGTGTCTCCATGTCGAGCGGCGTACCCATGTGGAAATACCGATCATCCCATTCTTCGCTCCCGAAGACCCTGGACACATCTTCTTCTTCCGCATCCACCACCTTGGAGAAGTGGCTAGGTATCGTCTTCACCGGGCGTGCCTCATCCTCGACAATCTCTTCCTTTTCCAGCATCAGCATTGGACGCAGCGCAACGGTCACGTAAGTACTCGCTCCATTGAGGACGCTGTGCAGCAGTTGATCACCATCGTGCGGCGGATACAGAAGGATATCTGGATTCGTCGCGTCGAGTTTCAGATCCGTGATCATCGAAAAGAACTCATTCTTGAACCCCTCGACCACCACGAACTTCCCAGCCTTGATATCCTCGACACTCCGCTCCGGATCGAGCTTCATGTCGAGACCCTCCACGAGCGACCCCTGCGTGATCACCCCCAGCGTATCCCGTGTCGACGCGAGTTCGAGCTGTTTGCCGTTTCGCTTACTCAACTGTGACTCCACACCTAGTTGTTACCATCGCATCTTAGTTCTACGCATCGAGACTGATCACTTTCGGTCCAAGCTATCATTCCGCAAGGCTGGTTCTCCCGTTTCGTATTACCAGGAGCTGCTAAGACCCTCCGCGTCCTTAGACTGCCCCGAGCAGCGTCGAGGGGGTGTTCCCCCTGGTTACAGCCCTGACTCTCATTGAGAGATGCGCCGAATCAGCGAACTCAACCTCTCATAATCATCCCGTATCAGCCTAGACAACTCTTTCCCGAGTGTCACGAGGTAGGCTGTGTCGAACGCGCGCACAGCCCAGGCATTCCGGACCGAGGCAATAATCAGGTCGTCCGTCGGCACCTGCGTTGCACCGATAATCATCCTAACGAAGTCACCGTTCTCGCTCAGAGCCTTGACTTCGCGTTGAGAGCAGGCGTGACAGAACGAGTGAATACCCGGTGGCTGCGAGGGCAGGATCTGGAGGGGGCCGCGATCCCCCCCGTGCCCGACGATCACCACGTCAAATTCAGTTCTCAAGAGCTCAAAAATCTGAGGTTGCTCTCTTCGGAGCTCCCCTTCGGTCATCCCGTAGGCGGTCGGTTTCCGGTTCGCATCTGCCGACTGCGTCCGGATGTCATAAACAAGACCAAACGAGGTCGGCATCGTCTCCGTCTTCACGAAATTCCCAAACCCCGGCGCCCCGTTCAGCTCTCGAGCCTGAGCCGTAAAAGTCGAAGTGCTGCTCTCGATAACCTCGCCAACGTAACTGGCTTCGGTCGTTTTATTCATTGATCTCTTGGCTATGCCCTTGTCGGTCACTGACTTCCGTGCAGTGAGTAGGTCACTGCAGTTCTCCTATCTTCGTATCTTGGTGTCTAAACCTGCTACGAGCGAAGTTGCGGAGTGATTCGTCTTTCAGCTTGAGTAGTACTCGCCACTACCGCCTGAGTATGGCTTAATCCACTCCTCTTTGATCTCCAGCCCGAACCCCGGAGCATCCGACGGCACGAGCTTCCCCTCTACGGGCACGGCTGAGCCGGGCAATCGTTTCACCTCTTCGAGCGGCACACCGGGGTCCGTCCCTAGCCAAAACTCGGCGATCAAAGACTCCGGCATGGCCATTGCGAAATGCTGACCGAACGGCGTATTTGCACCGCCATGTGGGATCGTCTGCAGCCCTGCAGCTTCCCCGATCGTGTATATTTTGACCGCTTCTGTCAATCCACCGCACCAGTTCAGATCAGGCTGAAGCACATCGACACACCGGTTCTCAACAAGTTGGCGAAAAGCGATCCGACCGTGATGATCTTCTCCCGTTGCGATCGGCATCCAGGGACACGCCTTCTTCAATTCGATATGCCCTTCGAGATCACCAGGTATCAACGGCTCTTCGAGCCACCGCATACTAAACGGTCGCAGCCGCTCTGAAACCTGAACGGCATACTCGACGCTATAAGACATCACAGCGTTCAGCATCAGCTCTGCATCGGGTCCGATCGTTTCTCGCGATTGAGCCATCTTCTCTTCTAGCCTGTTCA
>DPVD01000453.1:11072-18026 GCA_003526745.1 Candidatus Latescibacterota bacterium | reverse complement strand
CGTCGCCGATACGCAGCGTCGACCAGTCCGGGTTTCGCTTCGACTTGATACCTGAGATCACCGTACCCGCTTCGTTGTGCGAGAGAAAAACGAGGGTCTGTCTGTCGAGCGCGTAGTCGCCGTCTGGAGAGATGACCCTATTTAGAGCACGCAGGCCTGAAACTCCGGCATGCCAACGCCCTGATCGCCTCACGCCAATGGGCAATCCGATCCTGAAGTTGCCGGTCTCACATGGTTCTGGTGTTTCTCCAGGTCCGGTTTCGGACTGTTCGATCTCGAAGTAGAGTCTCGACAGATACTCGAGCCTTCCGCCAGACGTGGTTTCCGGGCTCGTCTCCGGGTCAAGTGCCTTTCTAAGGAAGCCCCGTCCCTTGGCCGAAAGGGCGTGGAGCGCTATGCCATAGGGTCCTAGGCCTTGTGGGTTTGCTCTTTCATCGGCAAAGGGCATTGCAAGGAAGCGGCCGTCACAGAAGTTTCTGAAGAGGGCGCCGCAGGCGGCAAAGCGATCAGGATTAGCCTTGGCGCGCCATTTCTGGACGATGTAGGCGCAGCCGGCAGTCAAAGGGGTATAGACCAGGCTAGGACCACCTTCACGCTCGTCGTTCGTGTGTTCCTCAAAGTAGCCGTCTTCGTGACCGTAGTCGACGAGCCGGTCGATGAAGCCGCCGGCCTTGTCGCAGAGCTCAGATTCTCCAAAGACGTGCCCGGTTCGCCATATCCCTTCGGCAGCGATCGCGACGTGGTTGATCCCCGTGTTGAAGGCTCTGTTGTCCAGGGAGGGACAGAGCTCCTGGAAATGGTTGAAGTGATCGAGCATGTCCTGGGCAGACCGCAGGATCAGAGCACGCCACCTTTGAGCCGTCTCCCGACCCACAGGTTCGTGGAGAGTTTCGTATGCGAGGACGAGGTGGAGTTGGGATCGACGGAGCGAAGTAGCGATACCTTCACGCGATCGCCACTCGTCAAGGTAATAGTTGGCGTTGTCGAAGATCCGGCGTACGAGCATCTCTGCCCGGCGATCACCGCGAGATGCGAGGATGGCGAGCACGGAAACAGAGCAAGGCTGGTAGTCGAAATAGTTGACAGCCATTTCAGCGCGCTTGAGGTCGGGTGAGTTCTGCGAGTAGGCCGTCCCTCCAGGGGCGAAGTATTCCTCTGCGCCCGGCAGGACATGAGACTCTATCCGTGTCTTCAGTTCAGACACGAACGCTGTGCTCAGTCCTTCGGCGAACAGTTGGGTATCACTTCGGGTCATCGACAATTACCTTGCGCATTACACCATCAGGTCTCCACCGTTGATGTCGATTGCTGCGCCCGTAATATACGCGGCAGCGTTCGACACGAGAAAGGACACGAGATCGGCGACTTCACTCGGTTGGCCGAGACGCTGGACCGGAAAACTGTCTGCATAGGCTTTTGCACGGTCATCGTCGATGGTCGCTCGGACCATTTCGGTGTCAATCAAGCCCGGGCAGACTGCGTTGACTGTGATGCCATAAGATGCTACCTCCTTCGCAAGATGCCGCGTGAACCCGAGCACGCCTGCCTTCGAGGCTGTGTAATGAGCGCCGCCAACCGTGCTAACGTTCTTGCCCGCTGTTGAAGAGAAGTTCACGATCCGTCCCCATCCGGCTTTCTTCATTGGTCTGAGACAGGCTTGTGCGCAGAGAAAGGTGCCCTTCAG
This sequence comes from Candidatus Latescibacterota bacterium, assembly GCA_003526745.1. Taxonomy (GTDB): domain Bacteria; phylum Latescibacterota; class UBA2968; order UBA2968; family UBA2968; genus UBA2968. The sequence goes on along the minus strand of DPVD01000453.1, from coordinate 16,342 downwards.
GTTGACCTTGATGACGCGGTCCCATTCTTCCTCGAGAATATCTTCGACCGGAGTGGGGTATAAGATGCCCGCGTTATTGATCAGGATGTGAAGCCCCCCGAACCTCTGAACGGCCGCAGCGACTAGGGCATCGACATCAGACTTGGATGTGATGTCTCCCGGAAGACCTACGCTATCATCCGTGAGGTCAGATAATGATTCTGCTGCCATTTTGGCGCGATCACCATGAACATCGTTGATTACAATGTTGGCACCTAGTTTAGCGAACATTCTTGCGACAGCCAGACCCATCCCCTGACCACCTCCCGTGATCAGCGCTGTCCTGTCTGTGAGATCCTGAGACATGGTTCCTCCTTAAAGGACGCCGACCTGCCGTGCCGTTTCCTCGAACGTCCCGATTGCCCGATCGAGCTGTTCACGGGTGTGAGCCGCGGAGATCTGTACGCGGATCCGTGCCTGTCCCTTGGGGACGACAGGGAAGCTGAACCCGACAACGAAAATGCCCTGATCGTTGACCAGCTTGGCCATCTCTGCAGTTCGCTCCTCGGCACCGGTCATGATCGCAACGATGGGATGGATGCCCTCTTTGATCCCGAAACCTCGCGAGGTCATCTCGGACCGGAAGTAGCACGTGTTCTCCTGCAGAGTGGCGACAAGCTGTGGCGTCGACTCGACGAGATCGATCGCCTTGATCGCTCCGGCTGCAACAGGTGGCGGGATCGTATTCGAGAACAGATACGGACGGGAACGTTGTCGGAGAAGTTCAATGATCTCCTTCCTACCTGTAGTGAACCCGCCTGATGCACCTCCGAGCGCCTTCCCGAGCGTGCTCGTGATGATGTCGATCCGGTCTTGGACGCCGAAGTGCTGGGGCGTTCCGCGCCCCGTCTCCCCGATGAATCCAGTCGCGTGCGAGTCATCGACCATTACCAACGCATCGTATCGGTCTGCGAGATCACAGATTCGGTCGAGCGGCGCGAGATCTCCGTTCATGCTGAAGACACCGTCTGTAGCAATCACGCGAAATCGTGCATTTTGTGTGGCTTGCAGCTTTGCTTCCAAGTCGTCCGTGTCACCGCTCGTATACACCTGTCTCTGCGCCTTACAGAGACGGACACCATCGATGATGCTGGCGTGGTTGAGGCCATCGCTCAGGATCGCGTCCTGGGGTCCGAGCAATGTCTCGAACAGTCCTCCATTCGCATCGAAACAGGAAGTGTAGAGAATGGTGTCATCCGTACCCAGAAAGCTCGAGATTCGAATCTCCAGCTGTTTGTGCAGGGCCTGTGTGCCACAGATGAAACGCACAGATGCCAACCCATACCCGTGCCGATCGAGCCCCTCGTGTGCTGCGGCTAGGATCTCAGGGTGATTCGCGAGTCCAAGGTAGTTGTTGGCACAGAAGTTAAGGTTGTCACCGGCATCGGTCTCGATCGTAGTACCTTGCGGTGACCTGATCTGCTTCTCGTTTTTGTATAGACCGCTGGCCCTTATATCGGCGAGGACCTTCGCGGCTTCCCTCTGATATCGTTTGTAGGCAGGCATGGTGTCTCAGTTCTGGTCAAATGTGCCTCGTAATTATACGTGGCGACCGACAAAGAACAAGCCGCGCCACGGATTCACGGTTAGAGATTGCGTACGACGAGCCCGGTTCGGATATTTTCTAGTTAGGCCCGACCGGGTGTCTAGATCGTGTTCTTTGGGTGGGTCCGGGCGAGTAACAGCTGAATCGGAATATCACATACTTCACCGGGATGCTAAAATGTGGGCTGCTGATCCCGTTTCATCTTTCGCGCGATACCGGTTGGTATTGTCCGCAGATAGAGCAGAAGTTCAGATTCTATGACTTCATACTTGAAATTTCCCTCGAGAAAATTGAGGACAATGGGCTACACGGATGAAGATATCCATTTGGTGACCGCGGAAAGCTTGAAGCTCGCGCTGACTGTCGGGGGGCGCAAGGCATAGTCTATGGGCCGACCGAAGATTGCAGCAATAGTGACGACCTATTTTCCGAGGTCGCACGCCGATGTGATAGTGACAAAGTTTCTGAAAGGCTTTCCGACCGATGACGGGCTGATCCCGCCTGAAGTCGATATCGTGTCGATGTATCTCGATCAGATACACGAGCTTGACATCGGAGTTGGGATCGCAAGGTCGCACGATGTCCCAATCTATAAGAGTATCCCTCAGGCGTTGACTCTAGGTGGAGACAGCCTTGCTGTGGATGGCGTGCTGCTCATTGGAGAGCACGGTGACTATGCCTGGAACGAGAAGGGGCAGCACCTGTATCCGCGAAAGTACTTCTTCGAGCAAATTTGTGCGGTCATAGCGACGTCGGGGCGTTCGGTGCCCGTGTTCAGCGACAAGCATCTGTCCTACAACTGGCACGATGCTCGGTGGATGGTCGCCCGTGCGCGCGATCTGGATATTCCGTTCATGGCGGGGTCATCGGTCCCTGTTTCCTACAGGAGGCCGTGGCTCGAATACGACCCTCCGACACCGATCGATGAAGCGGTCAGCGTTGCTTACTCGAACCTCGACTCCTACGGGTTCCACGCACTGGAGTTGCTTCAGTGCATGGTTGAACGGCGCGCGACACGAGAGAGGGGCATCGTATCTGTCCGCTGTCTTGAGGGGGAGGCGGTTTGGCGTGGAGGAGATGAAGGATTCTATGATCGTCGTCTTCTGGATGCAGCGGTGGGGGCGATGGAGGTTCGGGAAAAAGGAAGGCCAGAAGATCACTGCGAAAATCCAGCTGTTTTCCTGATGACCTACCATGACGGTCTGAAATCCGCGACGTTCATTCTCAATGGATTCACCAAGGGTTGGGGGTTTGCGGCCCGACGAGGCGAAGACGTAGACGCTATGGAGACCTACCTGCACGATACGCCACACCCGCACTTCAGCTATCTCAGCCTGAACATTCAGCGCATGTTTCTAACTGGCTGTCCGGCGTATCCGGTGGAAAGAACGCTCCTCGTTTCCGGTGCCATTGAATCCCTTCTAGACTCACGTCATCGGGGGCATGTAGACGTAGTTACACCTCACCTAGATATCGAGTACTCTTCGTATTCCAAATCGCCCGATCGTCCGAAAAATCCGAGACCGATGGGCGCGAGCCTGATTCCCTTGGAGTGACAGTGGCAGCAGACCGTACCGACATTCTTAAGACCGTGGATAACCCGGACCGGGATCGCGACTACACGATCTCGCACTCGACGGAGGAGTTCACTTTCCTTTATTCACTCACGAAGCAACCGTGTTTTGCGACGATAGATATAGACTACTCGCCTGCAGAAACCTGTATCGAGATGATGTCGCTGAAGGAGTATCTGCGGATGTACAGGGAAGAGGCATACTACTTCGAATCGGTGACAAATAGGTTGCTGGATGACCTCGTGTCGGTCTCGGCTCCGAAAGAGATGACCGTGACTGCTCGATTCACAGTCCGAGGCGGGATCAGTACTGTCGTGAAAGCGAAGGCCACCAGTGACTGACCCGAAACCTGAAGCTCTGCTCGAAACGTTCGAGAACCCGAGACCGGACCGGCCGTTCAAGATCGAGTTCACGTGTCCCGAGTTCACCTCACTGTGCCCGCTGACCGGACAACCTGACTTTGCGACGATCGTCGTGCGATATATCCCGCGTGATCGCTGCGTGGAGCTTCGTTCGCTTAAGCTCTACTTCCAGGCATACCGCAGCATGGGTATTTTCTTCGAAGGCGTTACGAATAAGATCCTCGATGATCTCGTCACTGCCTGTTCTCCGAGAGAAATGACGATCATCGGTCGCTTCAATGTGCGGGGTGGGGTGGGCCACGAACTGACCGCATGTCATTCAGAATGAGGACCTCTTGTGGAACTGCTAAGGGCACTGTGTGAGAGTTCGGGGATCCCCGGACAGGAAGGCCGACTCAGGGAACTGGTTACAGAGCAGCTAAATCAGGTTGCGGACGAGTTTCGTATCGACGGGCTTGGGAACTTGATCTTTCGTAAGGCGGCGACGAAGGGCAAGAATCCGAAGAAGCTGATGATCGCCGCCCACATGGATGAGATCGGATTCGTCGTCTCGCACATCGAGGAGACTGGGCTGCTTCGTCTCGTTCCGCTTGGTGGACACGACCCAAGGAACATGGTAGCCCAGCGTGTGACGGTGGCCGGCAAGCGAGGAGACCTCACGGGGCTTCTGTATCCTGGGGTAAAACCCCCGCACATCCAGACAGAGGCCGATCGTGCAAAGAAGCTGACCGTGACGGATTTTGTCGTGGATCTGCATCTCTCGGTTAGCCGCGTGAAGCGCGATGTCGAGATTGGGACGATGGTGACGCTTCAGAGGGACTTTGCGGAGATCGGGAATGGGTATTCCTGCAAGGCGCTCGACAATCGGGTTGCACTCTACGTGATGATCGAGGGAATGAAGGTTGCAAAGTCCTTCGGTTTCGACACCTACGCCGTCGCGACGACGCAGGAGGAGATTGGGCTTCGCGGGGCTACGGTGAGCGCGTTTGGTGTCGAACCTGATGTGGGCGTCGCGATTGATACAACGATTGCTGCTGATATCCCTGGTGTGCCCGAACACGAAAAGGTGACACGTCTTGGAGACGGTGTTGCGATCAAGCTGCTCGATTCGTCCGCGATCTCACACGCGGGTCTGGTTAAGCATGCGAAGGTGCTAGCGTCTCGACGCAAGATCAAGCATCAGATGGAGATCCTGCCTCGCGGAGGAACCGACGCCGGTGCGATGCAGCGCATTCGAGCCGGTGTTCCTGTGATCACCATCTCGATTCCGACTCGATATATCCACACCTCTGTTGAACTGGTGAACAAGCGTGATGTGCAGGGCGCGGTTCGCCTGATGACAGCCTTCCTCGAAGACGGACACCAAGCGGATCTTTCCTTTGTTTAGCCCCCAATTCATCTTCGCAGTTCTGATACTGCTGTTCCTGAGTTCGAGTATTTCAGTAGCGCGTGATGTCGAGGTGCTTGTCGAGAGCCGAAAAGGAATCGGTCTGATTCCTGCCTCTTGGCGAGGAATCCGCCACGGCACGGATACGCTCCCTCTCGAAGGCCTCAGTTGGGTGCGAATTGATCCTTCGCTGGTCGTGACCGCCTGGCGGGAGAAGATCGGTGGGGGAGGACCCGGGTGGGTGGCGCTGGAGCGAACGATCGACAGCGTCCGAAGCCAGGGCGCGCGCGTTTTCTTGCCGCTGCCCACTGCGGCGGCCCCGAAGAGTCAAGAGACGTGGTGTAAACGGATCGAAGATACGG
>DPVD01000453.1:0-10767 GCA_003526745.1 Candidatus Latescibacterota bacterium | reverse complement strand
AAAGATACGGTTCGGCGGACCGCCGAACGTGTCGATCGTTTCGAGATCCTTGCGGATCCCACCCAGTCCGTTGACAGATACCTTGATCTGTATGAGGCGGGTGTCTGGGCTGCCTACCAAGGGTATCACAAAGCGTCGGTTGGTGGTCCGGGTACGGCACTCGGCACAAATGTTCTATCCCCGTTGATGCGGCGCTGCAGCGATCGAAACCTGCCCTTGTCCTTTGTGAGCTGGCGTGTGAAAGCGCAGACCGGTGAAGAGGCCGAGGATAGCTTTTCGCGCGTAGAGGTGTTGCTGGACCGAATCGATTTTAGAGAACGACCAGCCGCAATAGTGTCCGGTTGGGCGATGGACGATCGTCCGGATGCGCCTGCGGTCACGCTGTCCTTTCTGTACGGTCTGACAAAGGCGAACCTGGAAGCGTCCTTCGCTGAACTGGAGGGACTGACCTGGGGATTGGCTGCGATGCAGGCGTATGAGCATCTTGGACCGGTCGAGATACCGATAATGTTCGATCCGAAAGATGAGCTGAGTGGGGTCGCTACGCTACAGGAAGACGATGTGCGGATTCTTCTGTGGGCGAAACGGATGTCGACTGCCAACATCTTCGTTAGCGGGATGCGGTGGGGAAGGACGTACGAGTATGTACGGTCGGTCGTCGGTTTAAGGCGGATGCAAGTTGTCGAAACTCTAGAATTGCGGGCGGAGGATCCGCTTCTGCTGGAAGTTAGTGTATCGCCTGGGAGCCCGGTGTTTCTGACTTTGACGCCGAGGAACTAAACGAGGGTGCGTAAAACTCAAAACCCGCTGAAATCACAGGGCGGACCTGTAGAGGTGCTCGAGGTCGGATTCGGCACAGGGGCGGGGGTTGGTGGCGTGGTTCGGGTCAGCGAGAGCTTGTTGGACCATTTCTGGGATTTGGGACTCGGTTACGCCGACCGCTGCGAGTGATCTGGGAATGTCGATTCGGGATGTGAGGTCGGTGACGGCGTCGACGGCGGCGGCGGCCTTCTCCTCAGGCGAGAGATCTTCTATCAAGCAGCCCATGGCCTGTGCGATGTCGCCGAGTCTGTCGATCGCAGAAGGCTTGTTGAAGGTCAGGACGTGAGCGAGGACGACGGCGTTCGCGAGTCCATGGGGGACGCCTGCGATAGTTGATAGCGGGTGGGCCAGCGAGTGCGCGACCCCGAGGTCCTTCTGAAAAGCAATTGCCCCCATACTCGAAGCGAGCATCATGTTCGATCGCGCTTCAATGTCATCTCCTTTCCTGACTGCGGTCTCCAGATTCTGAGCAGCCAACCGGATTCCACCAAGCGCCACGGCGTCGCAGATCGGGTGGTATGCCGTCGACAGATACGCCTCGATACTGTGTGTCAGGGCATCCATGCCCGTAGCGGCCGTGATGTGTGGCGGCAATCCGATCGTTAGTTCCGGATCGCATACCGCTACGGTGGGCAACAGCTTTGGCCCACAGATCACGGCTTTCCGATTTTCCTCCCTGAGCGTCACCACTGAGCTGCGACCGACTTCACTGCCTGTCCCGGAGGTGGTGGGGATTGCAATGACCGGCGGAACCTGCTCGGTCATGTTCCGGTCTCCACCGATTTGAATCTCGTATTCTGTGAAGTCCGCTCGATGGTTCAGTCTCAGTGCTGCAGCTTTCGCGGCATCCATCGCACTTCCGCCACCCATTCCGATCACGACTTCGCAGCCACTATCTTTCAGTAGATCCGCACCTGCATCGACGCAAGCCTCCGTCGGGTTCGGCTCGACATCAGTGAATAGGACTGTTTCAGCGACTGTGTCGATCTGCTTTTGCGCACGGTCGACCAGCCCTGCGTCCACAAGACCCTTGTCCGATATGAGCAGGACACGACTTGCAGAAAGTTCGCGCAGCAACTCGGGAAGCTGGCTGATTGCATCTGGCCCAAAGACGATGCGATTCGGGTATGAGAAGGTCGGCATCACAGTGACTCGTAATTAGATGACTTCGAAGTAGCGGTTGAGCTCCCAGTCCGTGACGGCCTTCTCATATCGACGAACCTCATACTCTCGTGTCATGGCATAGTGCTCGACAAAGACGTCGCCGAAGTACTCACGGACGGTCTGGGTGCTCTTCATCAGGCGCGTTGCATCTGAGAGGTTCGGTGGAAGTTCAGTCAGACCGTCGGTCTCGTATGCGTTGCCCTCGACAGCGACGGGAGCCTCGAGCCCTTTTTCGATACCGTGCAGACCTGCCGCAAGACATGCGGCCATGACCAGATATGGGTTCGCGTCGGCTCCCGGGAGTCGGCACTCAAGCCTTGTTGCTGTCGTGCTGTTGCCTGGGATAGCCCGGACCGCCGTCGTCCTGTTCTCGACACCCCAAGAGACATTGACGGGAGACCAGACACCAGTAACGGCTCGCTTGTAGGAGTTTATGTTCGGGCAGAACAGGGCTGTCATGGCTGGCATTAGTTCCAGCAGTCCGGCTAGGTAGGCGTTTGCTAGGCCCGAAATGGGCTCTGATTCGGACGCAAAGAGGTTGGTGCCGTTTTCGTCGATCAGGCTCTGATGGATGTGGCCACTGCATCCTGGAAGGTCGGCGTTCCACTTTGCCATGAACGTGGGGATTAACTCGTGTCTCGGAGACAGCTCCTTGACTCCGTTTTTGAATAACGCCCCTCGATCTGCAGCTGAAACACCATCGCTGTATTGAATCGAGCTCTCATAGACACCCGGACCCGTTTCGGTATGGATGCCCTCGATCGTGACGCCGAAGGCTTCCATCGATTCGATTATGTCGTGGACGAGGTCGCTGTATGTCGAGGCTCGGACGGCGCTGTAGCCGAACATACCCGGAGAGAGCGGTGTCAGGTTCCTGAAGCCTTTCTCGTAGATCGAGTGACTTGACTCTCTGAAGAAGAAATATTCATACTCGGCTGCCGCCCGGAAGGTATATCCGAGTTTGCTGGCGCGGTCGACTAGGCGAGAGAATAAGTGCCGTGGGGACAGCGGATACGGATTTCCATCCCGGTCGTACATGTCTATCAAGAAAAACGCTGTGTTCGGTTCCCACGGCACGACACGGAAGGTGTCGAGGTCGATCTTGACGAGGGCATCAGGGTAGCCGGTGCTCCAACCCGTCAGACTTTCGCGATCATACAGATCGTCGTTCATGTCCCAGCCGAACAGGACGTCGCAGAAGCTCATCCCGGAGCTAACGGCCGATTCGAACTTGTCGCGGGACACGTACTTTCCGCGCAGGATTCCGTCGATGTCGAAGGTGCCGAGCCGGATCCTCTGGATGCCGCTTGACTCGAAGGCGTTTAGGATGTCGGTCAGGTCCACGGTCTGTCTCCGATCACATCAAGTTGCGCAGAAAGGCCGCTGAACGAGATGCGGCTTCTTGGGGTTCGAGATCGCCGTCAAAGGCGTGGTGCACGGTGGCGTAACCTGTGTATCCGACCTGCTTCAACCCGGAAAAAACGCTTGCAAAGTCTAGACCCTGTCCCGAGTCGAGAGGGTAGATACGGGACGTGATGGGTCCGTTTACCCAAGTTGTCATGGGCCGAGGTCCGTCGGTCTCGGGGACGTGATTCTGAAGATACACATTGAACAGGAAGCTCTTGAAGGCTTCGAGGGTATCGCGTCCATAGTCCTGTCCGCATAGGGCAAGATTCGCAGGCTCGTAGATGATCCCGAAGTTCGGTCGACCAACTCTCCCCACGTTCTCGACTGTCTCCTCGACTGTTTCGAACAGGCTCTGCGTGTGTGACTGGTGTGCAAGCCGAATCGATCGCTCTGCTGCCTCATCGGTCGCGCGTGCCGCCCACTCGATGTCCTCCTCCTTCTTCATGCAAATCCGGATCAGGTCTGCTCCGACCGCCTCCGCGAGATCTAGGTAGGGGGTTATATTTCTAAGGCATCCCGCTCCTTCCTGTCCGTTCTCGGGAATGGAGAAGTCACCCGTGACCATAGAGACGTCAAGCTGATTCTGCGTTAGCGTTTCTCGAACGTGGGCAATTTTCTCCTGCGAGTCGTGGATACCGAGCATCGATGCACGCAAACATAGCGCGTCGTAGCCTGCTTCGCGCGCGATCGAGGCTAGCTCATTCAGCGGTATCCGTACTTCTCGCTTGTTGCTGAAGCTTTCAGCGACGCGTACAGATAAGGATAGCTTCATCTTGTACATTCCAGGTATTCGGCGTGGTCAATGACCAAGGCCCTTGACAGGGATTGCCAATCTATGTCGTGGTGCCGGGGTCGTCAAATACAAGACCTTGCGTATCTTCAAGTTTACTCTGGATTTACGAAAAACAATGGCCTAAAATTATCTCGCCTTTGGACAGAAGGTAACATCGATTTGGACGATCAGCATAGGCGCCAGTTGTAGCGATATGGCTCGCCTCCCTCAACTCGGTTGTTAGAAGCAAGTTCCGAGGTCCAACCATGGTAGAAATGAAAATTGTTAATCTGACCGACCAGAACAATCAGAGAATGGTCTGGCTTCAGAGCGTTGAAGATGACACGATGTTGCCGATCCTGATCGGCGACGCGGAGGCGATTGCGATTTCCGTCGAGCTCGCCGACAAGCAGATGGTCAGGCCGTTGACGCACGACCTTCTGAAGACGATCCTCGATCGGTTCGATGCAACGGTCAAGCGGATCAACATCGTCGACCTCAAAGATGAGATCTTCTACGCTGAACTGATCCTTAAATGCAACGAACGCGAAATCCGGATCGATGCGCGACCAAGCGACAGCATTGCACTCGCGCTGAAGTATGACGCACCCGTCTTTATCGAAGAGGAAGTTCTAAACATCGCGGGTGGCCGAGTCAAGACAGGCAAGACCGGAATCTCGTACTTCGAGAAGATGGACGACGACGGTCTCGACCTTGGCCTGGATATCGATATTTTTCCTGTGGACGAAGCCGACCTCGAAGAAGCGGTTCGCGACCTGATCGACACATCGACGATCGATGAAGAAGAGATCGAAGAAGAGCGACCCGGGGAAGCCGTGGCACGAGTCACGTTCCTTAAGCAGCAGATGGATCAGGCGATCAAGGAAGAGCGTTATGAGGATGCGGGACAGCTTCGAGACCAGATCGATCGGATGGAAGAAGAAAATGAATAGAGTGGCAGCTGTTAGCGGGTAGGAAATCAGATGGCCAAGTCACCCTGAGCCGAGTCAAGAGTTGACTTGGCTTTTTTTATTGCGGAATCTCAAGCCGGGCGGTTTGCCCATCTTGCTTTTGGCCGTGTTGAGATTGGGGTTTTCCGACTGCGCCGGTGATCGCAGCTGGAGAGGGTAACTGCCTCCAACTAGGCCAGTGCCCCTGCGTGTTCCTCGACCCAGCCTACGTTTTTGTCGACTTGCTGTTTTGATGTCATCCCAACGGTTATCGAATCAATCGCAGGAAGGTCGAGAACGTACTGGATGGCGTTTCGGACGTTGTGATTGAGCTTGCCGGCTCCAACGACCTTCATCCCGTAGACGCCGATGTTCATGGCATCCATATCCTCAAGCACCTGGATGATCTCGTCTGGGGTGCCGTCCATGTTGTAGCCTCCGTAGTTGATTCGGGCGAGCACAACCTCGACCCAATCGGTGCGCGAAGCTTCGACAAAGGCTCCGTAGTCGTGGCACGAGACACCATGCGACCTGATTTTACCGGCTTGCTTGGCGTCGCTCAGCGCGTCCATGGCTCCTCGAAACTTCTTAGGCCAATCATCCTTTACCAGACAGTGCAGCAGCACGATGTCCACACAATCGGTATCCAGCTCGACTAGAAATCGATCGATGTCGGCTGTCACATCATCGTAGTCGCGTGATGATGTTTTCGATGTGATGGTGACGTTCTCCCGGCCGACGACCTTTGCCGCACGACCGACGTGAGGGTGACTGCCATATTGGTCTGCCGAATCCCAGAACGAGACACCCTTGTCGTGTGCATATACTAGAAGGTCGATCAAGTTCTCAAGTCCGAGGTCCGTCTGGTTTGAACGACCGCCCCAGCCGTTCGTTCCTGTACCAAAACACAGTCTGGAGGTCGCGATACCGGATTTGCCGAGAATTCCTTTGTTCATGTCGTATCCGCAAGGGCGTCAAAGAGTTCACTTACTCTTGTATATTACTGACTTCGTTCACGGGTGAGTAGGGATTAGTAGATAGGCGAATAGGAAAGGAAGAACATGAAGCTTGGGTTGGTTGGGCTGCCAAAGGTGGGGAAGAAAACACTGTTCGAACTGCTGACCGGGCAATCTCCTGGAATGGACCGGCCACTGCCTGGACTGGCAGACGTGAGGGACGAGAGGTTCGAAAAGCTGGTGGAGATGTACTCTCCAAAGAAGCGAACGCCTGCGCAAATCGACTTTGTGATGCTGCCCGATTTGGACACTCAGGCTGAGCGGAACAGGGAACTGTTCCAGCATCTCGAACGTGTCGATGTGATCTGCTACGTCGCCCGTGTTTTCAAGGACGATACCGTGTTTCATGTCGAAGGTGATGTGAGTGCTGAACGTGACATTAATACCTTTTCGGAGGAGCTACAGCTCGGCGACCTCATCTTCATCGAGAAACGTCTCGAACGGATCGAGAAAGAGACAGGTCGTAAGATCGATCCGGCCGTGGCGGAGAAGGAACGCGATCTCCTGACCCGAATGAAGGATCATCTCGAAGAGGGTAGGCCCCTCGTGTCTTTCGGTCTGGAGGAGGAAGACGAACGTATTGTCGGAAGTTACCCTTTCCTGACACGGAAACCGGTTGTCGTTGTTATGAACGTTGGAGAGGGCGAGCTTGCTGACGACCCCACGATCGCCGGTCTGACCGATCAGTACGAGCAAAAGGCGTATCGCTGGATCAGCATCTCGGCGCAGGTCGAACAGGAGATATCTCAACTGGATGATGAGGAACGAGCTGCATTTCTGGACGATCTCGGTATCGCATCGCCGGCGATCGATCGCCTGACGCTGCTCTGCTACGAGACACTGGGATTGATTTCGTTCTTCACCGTCGGGGAGGATGAGGTCCGTGCGTGGACGATTCGAAACGGATCCAAGGCGCCACAGGCCGGCCGGGCGATTCATAAAGACATCGAGCGGGGATTCATCCGGTCGGAAGTGATGGGCTACTCGGACCTCGTTTTGCTCGGAAGTGAGCAGAAGGTCAAGGAAGCAGGTAAGCTTACCCAGAAAGGGAAAGATCACGTCGTCGAGGATGGGGAGATCCATCACTTTCTGTTCAAAGTGTAGACTCTCACAACAGCGTGTATAGCCACGGTGCGTCAGATGTTGCACATCGATCACGCTCTCGAAAACGCCCATCTGCTTGATTCCGTGTGCAGGTCCTTCAAAGGATCTGGTGGAGTTTGGTCTGATGGCAGTCGAATTCGCATGCAATATGGATAACTCAAAAATAAAAGATTCAGCAGGCTCCCCTTTTGGCGGTGATCTCCATATATTCGTGTCGTTTACTCATGACGAATTATCGGAGGTTTCTGCATGGATGTGCTCGAAGCCATCAAGTCTCGCCGCTCAATCTTCAGCTTCAAACCGGACCCAGTCCCGAACGAGGTAATTGAACGGATTTTCTCATACGGCAGGTGGGCACAGAATCACCACCTGACCGAGCCGTGGAGATTTGTGGTGATTGGACCGGATACCAAAGAGTTGCTGGCTAAGCGGTATGCTAAGATTCAGCGTGCGAAAGCCGCTCCGAATGCCGATGACAATGCGAAGCAGGCGATCGCCGAAGCAGGCTACAAAAAGTTTCATTTGAAGCCGACGATCGTGGCTGTTTCGTGTCTTCAGGATGGTGACGATACTAAGAATCGTGAGGATTACGCGGCCGTTTGCTGTGCGATGCAGAACGTTGCGCTTGCTGGCTGGGCGGAAGGTGTAGGGATGCAGTGGACGACGGGCCCCGTGACACTCGAGGAGGAGACATACGAGTTGCTGGGTATCGACAAGGAGAACGAGTACATCGTCGGTTTTATGTATACCGGTTACCCCGAGGAAATCAGGGAAGGGAGTAGGAAAAAGATGGGAGAAGTACTTCGGTATACGGAATGAGAGGCGAGTGCAGAGTGATGAAGTCGAGCACTTCATACGAAGGAGCCCTGATCAGTTGGTATTGATCAGGGCTCCTGCTTTTGGACGAGGCGAGTCTGGGAAGAGAAAGCGGGGCTCAGGGGAGTGGGCGATGATAGTTCTTCCGCTCCCTTCACCCTCGCTCAGTTGTCCTTGGTCCTTGCCTCTATGCCGGCCATATCCTCGATCACCGTTAGGAGACCTGAGTGATCGAGCTCCGAGCGGTCCTTGACCATCGCGGTGTTGAAGAGCTCGTGCACGACGCTGGTGACTGGGAGGGGAACATCGTAGTCCGTTCCTGTCTTCATGATGATGTTCAGGTCCTTGAAGTGAAGTCGGATTCGGAATCCCGCATCAAAATCGCCACGGACCATTCGGTCGCCTCGGTTTTCGAGGATGCCGCAACGAGCGAGTCCGCCGCCAAGCACATCGACGATTCGTTGCGGATCGACTCCGGCTTTCGCGCCGAGTGTGATCGCTTCGCTGACGCCGGCGATGGTTACCGCCACGAGCACCTGATTACAAGCCTTGACGATTTGACCTGATCCCAGAGGACCGCAGAGGACGCATTTGCCCATAATTTCAAAGATTGGCGTTACTTCGTTGAAGGTCCCCTCATCGCCACCGACCATGATCGACAGCGCAGCATTCTGGGCGCCCACGTCGCCGCCGCTTACAGGCCCATCCAGGCATCGAACGCCCTTCTTGGCCATCTCTTCGCCTACTTTGACCGTTACGCTCGGTGCGATGGTGCTCATGTCGACGTAGATCGCACCTTCCTTGACGCCTTCGATGATTCCGCCCTCGCCGAGAGCTGCTGCTTCCACATCCGGTGAGTCGGGGACCATGGTGATGATCAGGTCGCTCTTTTCCGCGACCTCAGCGCACGCGCTGGCTTCCTCCGCTCCCGCTGCTACTAGTTCTGCAACGGCTTCCCGGTTGATGTCGTGGACAACGAGTTCATAGCCTGCGTTGATCAAGTGTTTGGACATGGGTCGGCCCATGATACCGAGGCCGATGAATCCAATTTTGGGCTTGGACATGATAACTCCTTGTGGGTCGTTGTTTCTCTGCAAACGAAGTGTTAGTGCCGCGATAATGGCGTCACACTCGCTCGGCTTCCCGAGGTGGATGGCGAATTTAGCCCTGCTGGCGAAAACCTACAAGCAAGATAGGGGAGTGGGATGTGGTCGCTCCTGAGTATAAAGCTCGGCTGCTCGAAGACGGAGGAAATCCGCTTGACGAGTTTGCCAATTTGCATGGGACTGACTTGGTGGTTATCGACAATGGGTCCGAAATCCACAACGTGTTAGTCTTCACGCTCTACTTGTGCTATTCGTGGTCCGTTCTGGGGCTGCCCACACCCTAATTATGAGTGGTTCGCCTACCGATCGAGATCCGTGAGTGAACCGGTAAGCGTCCCGAAGAAATTCGGGCTCAAGCTTCCCGAGTAGACGGAGATTCGGGTTTGGGACAGTAATTCGGATATCCGGTATGGCGTCATCCTATTACGAACGATGTTTGCGGACTCTGAATCTCGTGGTGGAGGGCGCGAAATGCTTTTGGCTGATGAGGCCGGGATCTTGCAAACAGAGTCCGCACGATGATGACCACTCGGACGATTACGACCATCACCAAGAGCACTGACATAAATCAGTCGACGAATATCGATTCTTCTGAATCGGGAACGATCCCAGCACAGACGGCGCGGTCGAGCAGGTCTTTGATAGCCGCTTCCCCATCTTCACCATAGTCGATCGAATACTCGTTCACATACAGGTCGATATGCTGTTGCATGACAGCCTCGTCCATCTCCTGCGCGTGGTCACGGATATATGGTTTGATCAAGTCCGGGTTGTCGTATGCGTACTCGACGCTGGCCTTGAGCGAGGCGTCAATCAGCCTGATCATTTCGGCGCCCAGATCGCGCTTGGCCAGGATGCCCCCAAGGGGGATCGGATGGCCGGTCGACTCTTCCCACCACTCGCCCAGATCGATCACCTTGTCTAGTCCGTAGTCCGGGAAGGTAAAGCGACTCTCGTGGATGATCACGCCGGCATCAACCTCGCCATCCGCACAGGCTGGCATGATCTCGTGGAAAGGTTTTACGATGAAGTCGGACAGGTCGGGACTGTGGAGTCTGAGCAGAAGGGCTGCCGTGGTAAGCTCGCCTGGGATGGCTACGCGCTTGGTTGACAGATCATCTGGAGCTATCGGCTCTTTGGAAATGACGAGAGGGCCACACCCACGTCCCAATGCACCCCCTGACCTGAGGAGGCAATACGTCTCGCGCAGGTGCGCGAATGCGTGGAACGAAATCTTTGTCGTGTCCAGCCTGGCGTCGACGGCCAGACGATTAAGGGTTTCGATGTCCTCAAGGACATCTTCGAATTCGGGTGCGCCGTCGATCCGCCCGTGGACCAAGCCGTAGAATATGAAGGTGTCGTTCGGACAAGGCGAGTAGCCGAGGGTGAATGCCATGAGAATACCCTGCTGTTCAGGAACGACTCTCGAGATACGCGAGAGTCGCAGATTGTGAAATGCCGGTTGCTGTAGGGATGTCCCAAGAGGCCGGGTTACGAGCCTCTACGATGTTGCTTATTCCTCTGATCTCGACAAACGGTGTGCCGTAGAGAAGACATACCTGTGCAGCGGCAGCCCCTTCCATGTTTTCGGATATTACGCCAAAACGGTC
>DPVD01000364.1:9140-20051 GCA_003526745.1 Candidatus Latescibacterota bacterium | reverse complement strand
ATAAATACAAAAAACCCCAACATTTCTGAAGGTGTTTGATGTGGCTCCGGGCGGAATCGAACCCCCGACACAAGGATTTTCAGTCCTCTGCTCTACCAACTGAGCTAGGGTGCCCCCACTTCTCGCACAGCGACCCTGCAGCACAGAGCGTGGAGAAACTAACAAAATGCCATGAGGCTGTCAATTGTGGTGCGGGTCTCAGGATTTTTCTGCAAGCCGTGTACAAATCCGTTCCTTACATACTAAGAGAGTCTATAAGGCTAAAATTAACAGTTAGATACAATGGTGTCGTTCCTGCTGTGATGCTTGCGTCTCGTAATCCCGGACCTTGTTTTAGTCGCCATTTGGCTACCTGCTGCTGGCCCATATTCGATGGCTCAGGGGACGACTTCGATTCGCCTCAAGCCGCCATAATTGGGGGCGAATCGTTGACAAACCTACCCCTGGATTGGTATTATCTCGCACAATGAAAAAAGTATGTTGCCATGTCTGCTGACATCCAGCCGACTCACCCTTCCCAGCACGACCCCAAAGGTTCACGCTCCCCGCTTAGCCAGCATCTCGCACCGATAACAGCTAAAGCCGTTCTTCTAGGGCTTTTTCTGGTCATTACGCTGGACTTTGTCGCCATCCAGATCCGGTATGTATTCCACGGATCCCTGATGACATACAGTCACGTGCCGATGGCCATGCTTATGACGTTTGTCCTGATGATGGCGACGCTGTCGATGCTGGCGAAGTTGACCGGGTTCGAGGTTACGTCGCAGGAATGGCACGTCATCCTGGCGATGGGGTTGGTCGGTGCAACCTTGCCTTGCTTCGGGCACACCGGGTATCTGCTCGGGTACATTTCGGCACCACACTACTTTGCCACGCCCGAAAATGCCTGGGACAGGTGGTTGCTGCCCCACATCCCGAACTGGTTAATCCCTTCGAACGAAGGGAATGCGGTTGCGTGGTTCTTCGAAGGCCTTCCCCAAGGAGGCGCGATCCCTTGGGGCGCCTGGGCGCTCCCGATGCTGTGGTGGTTCACCCTGGTCGTTGCTGCCTTCGTGACGCTGGCCTGCACGGCTTCGATCCTGCGTCGACAGTGGGTGGACAATGAGCGTCTCGTTTTCCCGGCCATGCAGCCCCTGATAGATATGTCGGAGGAACCTGGTGACGGGAAAGGATGGCTGCCGGGGTTTACGCGAAACCGGTTGTTCTGGATCGGGTTCGCGATCGCTTTCGGTATGATCGCCTGGAACTGCATCAACTACTTTCTCCCGGGATTCCCGAGGTTTCCGATCTACCGCGGTCGCTGGTACTGGATCGATCGACAGTTTCCGCCGATTCGTGGGTTCCTCGGCATCTTCACTGTTTTCTTCTCGTATTTCGCCAGCCTCGACGTACTCCTGAGCATCTGGTTCTTCGATCTATTGTTCATTGTTGAAGGCGGCTGGCTGAACCAGCTCGGCTACCGATCGATCTCGCCATACTACTACCGGGGCGCCTACTCCATGCAGACGAGAGGTGCCTTTGTCGTGATGGTGATCTCTGTGTTCTGGGTCGCCCGCCGCCACTTGAAGGATGTGGCGATGAAGGCGCTGGGACGAGATCCCACGATCGATGACAGCGCCGAGTTCATATCGTATCGCACAGCGTTCTTCGGGTCGATTGGGGGCATGCTTTACATGTATGTCTGGATCGTTGCCGTCGGGTTCGACCCTCTGCAGGGTGCATTGTTTATTCCCGCAGTGATCTTCTGCTATGTTGGGACGGCCAAGATCCTCGCAGACACGGGGATCCCTTATACGAGCAACCCTGTCGGACCTTGGGGACTTGTGGCGATGTGGGTCGGTTCGAAGGGACAGAGTCCGGGGACTATGGTGGCTTATCGGTTCTCGTCGATCGTAACCAGTCACTTCAAGGCGTTGTTCCTGCCCGCCCTGTCGCACGCGGGGAAGGTGTCGGAAGGGGCGCGCACCAACCGTCGTCAGTTGATGACGGCGATGAGCCTGGCTTTTGTGGTCAGCTTCGTTACCTGTGTGCTCCTGACCATTTATCTCGGGTATCGAGACGGTGCTTACAACTTCAACAGCTGGGAGATCACTCGGGCTGCAGAGAGAGCCTTTCCGAGCACTGTCAACGCGATAAAAGGGCCCAAGAATCCGTTCTTCGTGAAGCATCCTGAGGAAGTTGGTTTCCTCGGCGCTGGTATGGCGATGATGGCTCTTCTTATCTACCTCCGCCATCAGTTCACGTGGTGGCCTCTTCACCCAGTGGGCCTGGCGATGTCGGGGTCCTACCTGGCGAGACGGACAAGCTTCACCGTATTTGTCGCCTGGCTGGTCAAGCTCGTGATGCTCAAGGTGGGAGGTCCCGCGTTCTATGGCCGGTCGAGACCGCTGTTTGTGGGGCTGCTTGTGGGGTATGTCGTCGGTGTGGCGCTGTCATCTGCCATCGATGTAATGTGGTTCCCTGAGCGGGGTCATTATGTGCACAAATACTGATCGTATAGAGACACGGCGATGATTCAACCGCTCCAAAAACTTGGGACGATCGGGCTGATCGTGTTGGCGGTCTTCGGGTTCGGGTCCATGCTGATTGGGCCGGATCGCGTGGGGTCGTGGTTGGTTTCGATCATCGGGATCGAGCCCCCCAGACCGCTTCCACCGAACCCTGTGGTGCGAGCTGACGAAATCATTGATCGTGCCAACCGACTGATCACGGAGTCTACCGTTTCCGAACGGATCCGATATCTGTCGGGCGTGGGCTCCCGGGTCCCCGGATATGCCGGGCATGAGAAGAGCGCACAGTATATCGAGTCGGTCTTCCGAAACTACGGACTGTCTGATGTGCGGACGGAAGCCTACCACGTGACGGCGCCGGTGGACGAGGGGGGACGGATGCGCTTGGAGACGGGGGAGGAAATCCCGATCCACGGTGTCTGGCCCAACCTGATCAAGACCTCGACGCTGCCTGAAGTAGGGGTCTCGACACATCTGATCTACGGCGGTCACGGCGAGTTCAAGGACTTTGACGGTCATCGCGTTGAGGGGGCCGCCGTCCTTATGGAGTTCAATTCCTGGAACAACTGGCTCAACGCTGCGACGCTGGGTGCGGAGCAAATCATTTTTGTCGAACCAGATTCGTCCTCGTACTCCGAGGCCGAGCAGAAGTTTCTGCAGGTTCCGAACAGCGTTGAGCGTTTCTGGGTGTCGAAAGCGGATGGGGACAAGCTGAAGGAACGTCTGGCTCGCGAAGGAGAACTGTCCGTCCATTTGACCTCACGGATGGACTGGCAGAAGGCACCAGCCCGGAACGTCATTGGCACGATCCCGGGGACGGATCCTGTCCTGAAGGATCGGCTGATCGTGATCAACGCATATTACGATGCCATGTCCGTTGTGCCCGCTCTCGCTCCGGGGGCAGAGATGGCGGGAGGAATTGTCGGTCTTCTCGAGCTCGTCTCCTACCTTTCCACACATCCGCCCAAGCATACTGTGATGTTCCTGGCCTCGTCGGGACACCACCTCGGGTTCCGGGGCATCTGTGACTTTCTCAGCCGGCATTCCCGGAAAGAGAAACATTTCGCGAAGCTGATGACGGAACCCTTCGACATCCGACTGCTGATCAGCCTGGATCTGACGAGTCAGACCGACGAGATCGGGGCCTGGAACAGTACACGGACCTTCTACTACAAGCGGTTCTTTACGCCTTTCGGCCGTTCGTTTGTCCGGTATTCGAAGGCGATCGCCGCAGGATTCGGGCTGGATCCGAACGATGCTCTGATTGATGGTGTGAATCCGAAGGGCGGGATGACCTGGGATATGTATATCCCGGGTGAGCAGCTGAAGACGGATGGAGAAGTGGTGCTCCATACTGGAACACCCTCCTTGTCTCTGGTGACGGTGAATGACGCCCGGTTTCGATTCGATACTCCACTGGATCGACCGGAGTACGTGAATGTGTCGAACCTGACTGGCCAGATCCGGTTGATTGCGGGGATTCTCGATCTGGGGCTGAACAGCGACGATCTAATCCCGGACTACCGGCTGGATCCGGACGACCGCATGCGGGGCCTGAAGGGGTTCGTGCGGACCTTCCCGAGACGAAGCTTCGTTCCGGATCGCCCGAAGGCGGGAGCGATCGCGTCACTCCGCATGGGGATCGAGAAGTCGGTGAAAGGTGTCCGCCGGATCTACTACGACCTGGCCGACGAGAAGGGTGAGTTCTACATGCCCGGGATCGCGGAACGACGTGTCCGGGTGTCCGCCTACTACCTCGATCCGTCGTCCGGCGAGATCACCTATGCACCCAACTTCGGGGAGCAGGCCCGGATCTACAGGGGCGAGTTCGACATGGACTGGTGGATTTCGAAGCGTACGATGATCCTGTTCCCGTGCGTGGCGACGGACTTCTACGACACAGTCGACCCGCGTTACCTGACGAAGCTTGAGCGCGTGACAATATATAATGAGGCGAACACACGTCCTCAGGAGTACGGATATGCGATCGGTTTCGGACCTGACGAGCCGGTGGGCACGATCTTTACGCCCCCTGGCGAGCGTGTGAAGGTTGCGATGCAGACCGGGTTTATCGGGATCCGGTATCTGCTGCTGAACACGACCAGTACAGAGAGCGAGGTTGTGGCCCGAGGGGAGGGTTTTCAAACCCTGACGCACGGGTCACTTGCCAAGACTTCGTTCCAGGCCCTGTCCGACATGTGGTCGTTGAACGAAGCTCGGATGAACGAGCTCAAGGGTTACTCGATCGAGAATCACCGGCTGAACGTGCTGCACGAGCAGGCACGATACCACATGGATCGGGCGATCGATGCTGAGCGGGATCTGCGATGGGGAGACTATATCAAGCACACCCGCGCGGGGCTGGGCGTGGAAGCGAGAGCTTACCCTGACGTGAAGTCAACGCAGAACGACGTGATCCGCGGGATTGTATTCTTCATGCTCCTCGTGATCCCGTGCGCCTTCTTCACGGAGCGTCTGCTGATCACGGCATCTGACATCCGTCTGCAGGTCGCCGGGTTTGCCGGGATCTTTGTTTTGATCTGGGTGTTTCTCTGGCAGGTCCATCCTGCCTTCGAGTTGTCCAATCCGTTTGTGATCCTGCTCGCCTTCGTGATTCTGGCGCTGGCGATCTTTGTGATCTCGATCGTGTTTACGCGATTCAACGACAACATGAGGCGGTTAAAGCGAGAAGAGTCGTTGTTGCACGATACGGATGTGGGCCGAGTCAGCGCGTCCGTGGCCGCCTTCCAGCTAGGGATCGCGAACATGAAGCGGCGACGGATGCGCACGGCGCTGACCTTTGTGACCCTGCTCCTGCTGACGTTTACGGTGCTCTCGTTCACGTCCATCAAGGCCTCGCTTCAGTTCCACCAGATCCCTAGAGATTCGGAGGGTCCGTATGCGGGGCTGCTCGTCCGCAGCAAGTTCTGGGGGGCGCTGCAGGATGCGGCATACGACTATGCAAAAGTGAACTTCAGCGATGTCGCGACAATCACACCGAGAAGCTGGTATATCACGCGGAACAAGCAGAAGACCCCCGTAGAGACCGTGGAGAAGTCTCACAAGACTGAGGGTGTGCTCGGGTTGAGTCCGTTAGAACCGCAGGTGACCGGCGTGGATTCCTTCCTGACAGCAGGCAGGTGGTTTGTGGAAGGAGAGGATGCTCTGATCCTCCCCGAATCGATTGCCGATAAGCTGAAGCTGACCGCGGATTCGGTCGGGGTGTCCCGCGTTCGTCTGTTCGGGAAGCAGTTGCCGCTTGTGGGGATCATCAGCCACGAGGGACTGAACGAGTTCTTTGATCTTGACGAGGAGCCGATCACGCCCGCCGACTTCAAGCTGACGGACGACGAAGAGATCTCACGGATGACCCAAGTCGAAGAACGCGAGAAGCAAGGGCTTGAGCGGCCGGAAGTGGAGATCATGCCGTTCGAGCACATCACGGCAGCGAACATCGCAATCATCCCGTATCGCCTGCTTCGCGATATCGGGAGCCCGCTCCAGTCGGTGGCCGTGAAGTTCAATGATGGCGAGGACATTGAGGCGCACGTGAAGGCGTTCCTGTCACGGCTGTCGGTGGTGCTTTTCGCGGGCATTCCGGATGGGACGGGGCGGATACAGGTCTCAGTGTTCAGCTCGCTCGGGGATACTTCACTCAGCGGTTTATCCGGGCTGTTTATCCCGATCCTCGTCGCCGCGCTGATCGTCTTGAACACGATGATGGGATCCGTCTACGAGCGGTTCAAGGAGATCGGGATCTATTCGGCCGTCGGTCTCGCACCCGTGCATATCTCGTTCCTGTTTATCGCAGAAGCCTGTGTCTACGCCGTTCTGGGGTCGGTGAGCGGATATCTTGTCGGGCAAGGAGTGGCCAAGCTGCTTTTGTGGCAGGGTTGGCTCCAGGGCGTGACGCTGAACTATTCTGCCCTGTCGACGGTCGCTTCGTCGGCGCTCGTGATGATGGTCGTGATCCTGTCCACACTTTATCCGGCCCGGAAGGCGGCCCAGATGGCAGTCCCCGACGTGGCTCGTCGATGGCGTCTCCCACCGCCGAGCGGAGATCGCTGGAACTTCGAGTTCCCGTTTACGGTCGGTGGGCGCGACGTGTTCGGGCTGTCGGTGTTCCTGGCCGAATACTTCGCCTCGCACGAGGGGGAGTCCATGGGTACTTTTTACACGGATGGGGCTACGTTCGGCAGCTTCGAATCGCCGATGGGAGAGTCCTACTCAATCGAGACGAGGACCTGGCTTGCACCTTATGATCTGGGTGTCAGCCAGAGTTTGAGGTTCGAAGCGCGTCCGACGGGTGAGCACGAGTTCTACGCTTTGTCGATTGAGATCGAGCGTGTGTCTGGCGATGCGGCCTCTTGGATGCGGGTGAACCAAGGGTTTGTGAACGCGTTGCGGAAGCAGTTCCTGATCTGGCGGACGGTTGCGCCCGAAGATCGAGAGACGTTCAAGCAGAAAGGGATGAAGATGCTTGGACGAGCGGAGGCTGTCAGGGTCGATTGACAAGTATCAAAGGTCAAACGGGATCGAATAACCTGAAGCCGGTTTCTCGAGTAGTTCTGGACTACTCGATGTCACGGTGCAGCGTTTCCGAAGGCAGAGATGGTCAAAGTAACAAGTGATAAGGTTGGGATTGAGGTGAAGCAGAAATACGAGAGAGTCGGTTTGTGGCGCTAGCAAATCTTTTCAAGAGGGACAAGTCGAAGCAGTTCGAGGAGATCGAGGAGTATCGCGATCTTCTTGAGGCGCCCGAGACGTTCGAAGACGGCTTCAACACGAAGACGATCATTGGTGCGTTGTTCGTGTCTATCTTGATGGTTCCCGGGAACATCTACCTGGAGCTGATGATTGGCGGGTCGATCGGGGCCGCCACACAGTGGGTGACGATCATCCTGTTTCTCGAGATCGCGAAGCGGTCGTTCACGAGGCTGAGACGGCAGGAGATATACCTCCTCTACTATGTGACGACATCCCTGGTCAACCGGGAGTCCGGTGCCTTCGAAGGTCTACTGTGGCACCAGTATTTCGTCCAGTCTCCAGCTGCCAAACAATTCGGGATTTCGAAGCTGATCCCTTGGTGGTATGCGCCGCCGCCGGATTCTGAAGCCCTGGTCGAGCGAACGTTCTTCCATCAAGACTGGTTCTGGCCGATCACGCTGCTCGTGCTTGGGATGGTGATGGGGCGGATCGCGTGGTTCTCGGCCAGCTACGTGCTGTTCCGGCTGACCTCAGACTACGAAAAGTTGCCGTTTCCGTTCGCGCCGATCAACGCGCAGGGGGCGATGGCGCTGGCCGAAGAGAGCACGGGCGAATATACGTGGAAGTGGCGCGTCTTCAGCACCGGGGCCGTGATCGGTGTTGTCTGGGGACTCGTGTATGTGGCGGTGCCTGCGATCTCGGGTGCGTTCATGGAACGCCCCGTTCAACTGATCCCTATTCCGTTTGTGGACTTCACCCAGTATACTGGCTACTTCCTGGAAGCGACGCCGATCGGCTTTACGTTCCATCTGGGACCGATTTTCGCCGGTCTACTTGCCCCGTTCTGGGCCGTGGCGGGTTCCTTCCTCGGCGTGGTCGTCCACACGATCGCGAGCCCCATTCTCTACCGCTACGGGTTCCTCCCGAACTGGATGATGGGGATGGATACGATCCAGACGCATTTTGTGACAGGGATCGACTTCTGGATGAGTTTCGGGATCGGGATCACCTTCGCTGTGACGGTGATCGGGTTCTACCAAGTCTGGATGGGTGTTCGTCAGGCGACTATCGAGAAGAGCGCCGCACGGTCGTTCGATCCACCTCCGGGGAGAGGGGACTTCCGGATCTGGGTCTGCATCATCTTTTTCTGTATCTCGAGTCTCTACACGATCGTCGTGGCCCGGATTCTGTTTCCGCATCTGATCTCGAACACGCTTCTCGTGTTCTTCTTCATCTTTGCCTTTGTCTACACGCCGCTGATCTCGTTCGTCAATGCGCGACTCGACGGACTCGTCGGGCAGAATGTAAATGTGCCTTACATAAAAGAGGCGACGATTTTTCTGAGCGGCTTCCAGGGGATTGAGATCTGGTTTGTGGACTTTGGTATAGACAATTACGGCGCTTCGGCCGAACGGTTCCGACAGATCGAGCTGACCGGTACGCGTTTTTCGAGCATTCTCAGGGCCGAAGTGTTCATGGTGCCGTTGGTTCTGGCGACGAGTTTCATGTATTGGTCGTATATCTGGAAGCTGGCACCGATCCCGTCCGACGCATACCCTTATGTGCAGCGGTTCTGGCCGTTGCGTGCATTGCAGAGATCCGTGTGGGTGACCGGGACGATGCGCAGCGAGATCACGATGGACGCTGAGCGCAGGCAAGTGACCTGGACACCATCGAACCTGCCGGACCAGTCTTGGTGGTATTGGCGTGTGAGGGCGTCTGCCGATATAGATCTCGAGCCGAAGGAGAGGACGTTTGGTCCTTGGTCACAGACGAAGGTGTTCTATACGGGCTTTGACAGTGCCGACGAACCGTTACATCCGCGTTCGTCGCTTCCGGATCGTATGATCGATCTGTCGGAGGCGCTCACACGGGGCCTGCCCTCGGCGCCGGAGATCCTGGGTCCCTATCAGGACGCGCACGTCGATTCGCCGAATCCGAGCATGACCGTTGCTGAAGCCTTCGACCAGGAGGGCAGGAAGCTCGTCTACCAGTTCGAGGTCGACAAGGTCCCGTCTTTCGATGGATCCTTCTTGCAATCCTCTGATGACCGCCCGATACTATTCGACGCTCTAAAGCCCAAGATCATAGGCGTAGGGTTTGTGATCGGTATCGGTCTATTCATCTTCATGTCGGTCTTTGGTCTCCCGATCCTGATGGTGTTCGGGTATATCCAGAGCTTGACCCAGATTCCTCACCTGCTTGTCACGCAGATCATCGGAGCCCTGCTGGCTCGGTTCTACTTCTGGAAGAAGTACGGGAAGCAGGAATGGCGTCGGTATGCGGCCGTTCTGGTGGTCGGTTTCTCTGTTGGGATGGCTCTGGTTGGCATGGCTTCCGTATCGATCGCTATGATCCAGAAGTCGGTATCGGTCCTGTTGTTCTAATGTTCGTTGGGCGACATTCTCATGGCTGATGGGGCGACGATCGACGCGCTGAAGCGCGTACACCTGTTCGAGTGTCTGGAGCAGGACGAGCTTGCCGGGCTGGCGAGCGTCACGAGTCTGCAGAGGTTCTCGCAAAATGCGCTCGTGATCCTGGCCGAAGATCGGGGTGATTCCTTCTTCGTGATCCGGTCGGGTAAGGTCAAGGTGAGCGTAACTGGTCCAGATGGTCGCGAGATCATCCTATCGATCCTGGGCGATGGCGAGTTTTTCGGGGAACTGTCTCTTCTCGACGGTCACCCTCGGTCGGCGGATGTGACGACACTTGAGCGGACCGAGTTGCTCGTGATCAGTCGGAGCGATTTTGTTCAGGTGATCGACGAGCATCCGGTGATCCCGACGCACCTGATGGTGACGCTTGCAAGCCGTCTGAGGAAGTCCGACAGGCAGGTTGCTGGGCTCGCATTGCTGGGTATCTCCGAGCGGGTCTGTAGCGTGCTTCTCGAGATTGCGCAGGAACAGGGCGTCGAGACCGCTGAAGGCATCGTCATCAGGAAACGGCCGACGCACCAGGTGCTGGCCAGCATGGCCGGCACGGCTCGAGAGACCGTGACACGGGTGATGAAGCGGCTGACCGACGACGGGTATATCCGCACAGATGGCCGAACCTTGGTGATTCTGAAAAATGCTCGTGAATACATCGAGACCGAGTTTAGTTGATCTACCACTCAGAAAGACCCATTCCATGCCACACAGCGATGAACAGTTCCTGATCACGGGTGCCTTGGGGTGTATAGGTGCCTGGACGGTTCGGAATCTGCTCCACGATGGTTCCTCCGTCACCGTTTTCGACCTCGCTTCGGATCCCAGGCGGCTTCGACTTGTCCTGTCTGATGATGAGCTGGATCGCGTCCATTTCGTTACGGGGGATATCACGGATCTTGCAGCCCTCGAAAGTGCCCTTGATGACAACCAGATCACACACGTCATACACCTGGCTGGTCTGCAGGTGCCCTTCTGCAAGGCGGATCCGCCGCTCGGTGCTCGGGTCAACGTCGTCGGCACGGTGAACGTGTTCGAAGCCGTGAAGCGTCGCAAAGAGCGTATCTCACGGGTGACTTACGCGAGCTCGATCGCGGTGTTTGGCGCCCCGGAGGACTACGATGAGGGCGCACCGCTCCGAGATGACGACAAGCTGATCCCGCATACCCACTACGGTGTCTACAAGCAGGCAAACGAGGGCACGGCTCACGTCTACTGGGGGGATGACGGCGTGCCTTCGGTTGGGCTGCGGCCATATGTGGTCTACG
>DPVD01000364.1:0-8840 GCA_003526745.1 Candidatus Latescibacterota bacterium | reverse complement strand
CCATATGTGGTCTACGGTGTCGGAAGAGACCAAGGGATTACGTCGACGCCAACGACTGCGATGCTCGCCGCTGCCGCAGGGCTTCCGTATCACATCTCTTATGGCGGCCAGACGGTGTTCCAGTATGCGGACGACACCGCGCGTGCCTTCATTCAGTCGGCGCGTTCGGACTTTCAGGGCGCGGCCGCTCACAACCTTGGCGGCCTGATGCCTCACATGAGGGATGTCCAGGCGGCAATACTAGCGGCAGCACCATCGGCGGAAGATCAGGTGACCTTCGAGGACGTGCAGCTTCCCTTCCCATCCGAAGTCGACGGGTCCGGTTTGGAAGCTGCGATCGGGAGGGTTCATCATAAGCCCTTGGAAGTAGGTGTCGCCGAAACGATCGAGATGTTCAGGTCGCTCATCGAGGCTGGACAGATCGACGCCGAGGCCTACGTCAAGGAACGCTCGTAGCCACCTTGACACTGTCTGGCGATGTGATCATGTTGCCTCACATAAGCCGGTCCATCAGGGCCGGCTTTGTTGTTATGGAAGACCTAGCCACTAAAAACGCGAAGGGTTGTGCAGCAAGAGGTTTTCGGCGAAAACCCTTAGATCAAGTGGTCCGATAGTGAGGGCGGAGCCCATCTTGCATGACCTACTGTGTGAATAGGGTTCCTCCTGTGTTTTCAGTGCCCCCGTGGTTCCCACCTTTGACTTTTATCAGAGACAAGCACTTTGGCTGATACATACGATGTGATCGTTCGAGGTGGTCACGTGATCGCCCCGAAGAGCGGGTTGGATGATCGACTGGATGTCGGCCTCAAGGACGGCCTGGTCGCGAAGGTCGGGGATCTGAGCGGCGCGACCGGTGGGGATGAAATCGACGCGACGGGGAAGCTTGTTACACCTGGCCTAATTGATCTGCACACCCATCTTTTCAAGGATTTCTCGATCTTCGGGATCGATGTGGACGAACTGAGCCCGCGAACCGGTGTGACGACGTCGGTGGATACGGGCACGGCCGGATGGATCAACTACGCCGGCTTCCGTAAAGTGATCATGGAACAGGCGGAGACGCGAGTTCTCGCGTACGTCAACTTGTCGGGTGTGGGTCTCCCGTATCGTCGGGGTGAGATGGTCTACGAGGGGTATGTGCAGGCAGGCGAGTGCGCCCGGGCTATCCAGAGCTTTCCAGAGGATACGCTCGGCGTCAAAGTGAGGCTGTACCGGGGTGTGGGTGGGGACGCGGATTTGCGAGATTTGCTGGAGATTGCGCTTGAAGCCGCACGGCGATGTGAAAAGCCGTTGATGGTCCACATCAGCGGGGCTGATGTGCCGCTCCCTGATCTGTTGGCTCCGCTTCGTTCCGGTGATATCATCACACATTGCTACCACGGCGACGAGATCGCATCGATCCTGGACGGCAACGGAAAGGTGACACCCCAGGTACGGGATGCACGCGACCGCGGGATCATCTTTGATATCGGTCACGGGGTGGGGAGTTTCAGCTTCGATGTTGGTCGTCAGGCGATGGATGACGGGTTCCCACCCGATACGATTAGCAGCGACATCCACTGTCTGGGGATCAATGGACCTACCTTCGACCTGCCGACGACGATGAGCAAGTTTTCGCATCTGGGGATGCCTCTGGGTGACATCATCGATCGTGTCACGGCCATGCCGGCAGACGTGATCGGGTACGACCTCGGGCTTCTCGGGGAAGGGGCTGTCGGGGATGTGGCGGTGCTGGAGGAGGAGGAAGGCTCTTTCGAGCTGACAGACGCAGAGGAGATAACCGTCGTGGCAGAAAAGCGGTTTGTATGCCGGGCCACGGTAAAGGACGGTCGTGTTTGGTGGACAGATAACGGAGGAAAATAGAGGTATGGCGATCGAGTTCGCAGGGGATATTGCGGTAGATCCGTTTCAGCTGAACGATGAGGATGGGTATTTCTGGTTGAAGGGCAATCTTCATACGCACACGACGAATTCTGACGGGAAGGTTGCGCCGCAAGTGCGTGTGGACGGTTATGTGGAGCAGGGCTACGATTATCTGTGTCTGTCGGACCATAACAGAATTACGTTCGTCGATTCGGTCACCGCGCCCGAGGGGTTTGTTCTGATTCAGGGTGCAGAGCTTCATCCGGATAACCCGTTCGGCGGCCAGAAGCACC
Source organism: Candidatus Latescibacterota bacterium (assembly GCA_003526745.1). Taxonomy (GTDB): domain Bacteria; phylum Latescibacterota; class UBA2968; order UBA2968; family UBA2968; genus UBA2968. Next base: position 6,684 of record DPVD01000364.1, on the reverse strand, counting down.
ACTTCGTTTGCCTCGGGCTTTCGGAAGACATCGACGCCGAGCGGTTGCCACCTCAGCACGTGATCGATCAAGTTCGTGCACAGGGCGGACAGGTTTGGCTTGCTCACCCTCACTGGAGCTCCGTGAACGTCATGCGGGATACGCTTCCCCTGTCCGGGTTTGCCGGGATTGAGGTCTTCAATACGGTCTGTCAGTGCATGGGTCGCGGCGAAGCGGGCGTTCATTGGGACGACTGGATGGAGCAGGAACACAAGATCTACCCAATGCTGAGCAACGACGACCTGCACTCGGACCCAGCCGACCCAGACTCGGGTCGATTCGACTACTACCGCGGCTGGACTAACGCGCGCGTCAAGGAACGCACACCCGAGGCGATCCTCGAGGCGCTGAAGACAGGCGCCAGCTACGGATCGACGGGACCGGCGATTCACGACATTCAGATTGACACCTGCGGGGATGTAGCTGTCGCCACGGTGAAATGCTCCGAGGCACAGAGGATCTACGGCGTGTGCAGTAGGACCGGCGTTCAATATTACGATCCAGCAGGGACGTTCGAAGAGGCGACCTTCGCTTTGAAGGCCGGCGCCGAATGGGTAAGGTTCGAGGTGGTGAGCCCTGACGGGAGCAAGGCCTGGAGTAATCCGTTCGATCTCACGGAGTGAGAAGAGACAAGGAAGGGACAGCGGGATGCTTAGTGAGGAACAGAGGCTGTCGTATGTTGACGATGGATACCTCGTGGTAGAGGATTTGCTGAGCAAGGATGAGGTGGACAGGTTCCTGGAAGCACAGGAGGGTGATGTGCCTGAGTCTGTTCGGTCTTTGGGGCTCAAGCGGCACGAGGGAGACTCGAGCTGGGAAGGGATCGCGAAGCATCCGAAGATCGTTGAGGTTGTACAGGATCTATTGCGTGGAGATCCCAGGATCGTGCAGACAATGTATATGGCAAAGTCGCCTGAAGGCGGGACGGGCGTCGCCCTGCACCAGGACACCCATTACATCCGGAACGAGCCGAATACTTTGATGGCCTGTTGGGTCGCACTCAGCGACACGGACAGGGCAAACGGTGGGCTCTGTGTCGTTCCTAGCAGTCACAAGCGTCCGTTGTATGAAACGGCCAGCCCTGGAGATGACTCGGAACACGCCGCTTGGGTCAAGGATTATGGAATGCGGGATCCAGAGGGAAAAGAGTGGGTCGAAGAGATGCACTCCCAAGAAATCGTTGGGATGGATCCGGCTGAGATCACGTATCTGAATGTGGCTCGGGGATCGGGTGTCTTCTTTACAAGCATGACGATTCACGGGTCATTCGCGAACCGTTCAGGGAGCAGGCCCCGTCTGGCCTTTGCGGCGCACTATGTGAAAGAGGGGACGTGGGTTTATCGGACGGATATACAGGAAACGACGAGCATCTAGGAGCGGGCATTGGGAGTGGGGTGTCGGAAGAGGAGATGTGCAAGGAAGACTGGACGGAAAGTGTAGGGCGGCGGGAAGGCTAGACGAAAGAGGAACGACACTGTAGTAAGATCAGATCGATACCCGGCAAGCGACGGTGTAAGATGGGCAATGGCAGGGGAACGGTGCTTTGTCCGCTCCTCTGTTCTCTTGCTATCCCGTTTAAGAGGTCCCCATGCTTTTGGTTGATGCACATCTTGATCTGGCGATGAATGCGCTAAACTGGGACCGAAACCTGGATCTGACAGTGGAGCAGATTCGGGAGATGGAAGCGGGGATGATTCCGCAGAAGGGAAGGTCGTGTGGGACGGTGGCGTTTCCCGAAATGCGGAAGGGTGAGGTCGGTCTTTCCGTCGTGACCGTGATCGCTCGAACCGCCCACAGAGGAAGTCCAGCGACGGGTGTGGCGTGTCGGGAGATATCATACGCGAAGGCGCAGGGTCAACTCGCTTACTACCGATGTCTGGAGTCCCAGGGCAAAGTTCGGCTGATCGGGACGAAGAGCGAGATGGAAGCTCACCTCGTCGACTGGCAAGCCGACTCCGAAAAGGCCCCCCTAGGCATGATCTTGAGCATGGAGGGCGCGGATCCGATCGTATGGCCGGAGCAGATGCGATCGTGGTGGGAAGACGGACTCCGGATCGTCGGGCTCTCACACTACGGTTTCAGTGCCTACGCACACGGTACCGACACGGAGGGGGGGCTGCGCGGAGAAGCGAAGTCACTCCTGCAGGAGATGGAACAGCTCGGAGCGGTTCTGGATACGACGCATCTGGCGGATCTCGCCTTCTTCGAGGCTACAGAGGCGTTCGGTGGACGGATCATGGCAAGTCACCAGAACAGCCGAACGCTGATCCCGGGTGTTCGCCAATTTACGGATGAGCAACTGAAGATTGTGATCGAGAGAGACGGTGTGATCGGGGCGGCGCTCGACGCGTGGATGCTGTATCCCGACTGGATCAAAGGAGAGACTTTACCGGAAGTCGTCGGCCTGGAGGCTGTGGCTGACCAGATCGACTATGTCTGTCAGCTCGCAGGGAACGCGAGGCACGCCGCGATCGGGAGCGATCTGGATGGTGGCTACGGTACGGAGCAATGCCCTCGCGATCTCGATACCATTGTCGATCTGCAGAAGATGGCCGGGCTCCTGTCGAATCGAGGTTACTCGGACGAGGATGTTCGAGCTGTCATGCACGGAAACTGGATCCACTTCCTTCGAGACGTCCTGCCGGACTGAGTCCTTGTCACCGAACGATCTAGTCAGAGCGGCCTCCGCGCCGTGTCTTTTGTTCAGGGAGGAGGACGCACCTTCCATTCGGGAGAAGGTTGACGCCTATCCTTGGGCGCGAACGAACGAACGACGTCTGTTGAACCGGACAAGGTCGCGTGTGGCGGACCCTGTCCGGATTCCGGATCGTGGGGGTCAATGGCCGCACTGGTATGCTTGCCAGTCGTGTGGCGCGCAGCTGGTGACCGAGTCCCCGACCGTGCATCGTTGTTCCGCGTGCGACCTCGTGAATTCGGGTGAGCCGTGGGACTCGGTCCCGTTGACCCGGATACACAACCGGCTGAGCGAAGATGTGCGTGATCTCGGAGTCAGCTACGCTCTGACTTCTGAGCGTCCGTTCGCCGAGAAGGCAGCGAAAATCCTGCTTGGTTATTCCGAAGTCTACCCTCGCTACGAGATCCGCGATCACTACCTGAACACCGACTCGCCCTGGGCTACAAAAGTTTCGTGGGGTACGCTGGGTGAATCGGTGTGGCTGATTCCCGTCTGTATCGGCTACGACCTGATCCGTCACGCCGGCGTGTTGACCCCAGCCGAGCACCAGACGATTCGCGAACAGCTCTTACGCCCCGCCGCGAAGCTGATCCTCAAACACAACATCGGTATCCACAACATCCAGTGCTGGCACGATTGTGCGATCGGTATGGCAGCGTTGATGCTCCGCGATCCTGAGTTGCTTGCATTTGCTGTGGATGGAGAAGTCGGCATCCGCGAGCAGATCTCAAGAGGTGTCCTTGCAGACGGATTCTGGCACGAGGGATCTTGGGGCTATCATTTCTATGGCATGACACCGATCCTCAGTTGGCTTATTGCATTGCGGAACTGTGGTCTAGATCTGTTCGAGGAGATTCAGGAGATGTTCGCTGCGCCACTGAGGGCAGTTCGGCCGGATGGGGGTATGCCGACCTTCCACGACTCCGACAGCGCACCGCTCAGCACATCATCAGACAAATACGAGATCGCCCTGTCGGCCTACGGCGACGCTCGATACGCACTCCCCATCAAGGATCAGCCTAGAGAGGGGCTGAACGCCCTTCTGTTCGGGGTCGCTGAGCTCCCGGAGGATCCGGATCCGGAGTCGGTGACGGAGCATCTGGAAAGCAGCGGGTTCATCTACTCGCGGCAGGGGAAGGGACAGACCTACTTTGCTTTCGACTACGGTCCTCACGGGGGCGGTCACGGGCACCCGGACAAGCTCGGGTTCACCCTGTTTGCGCGAGGGAAAACACAGGCGCCGGATCCGGGGTCTGTGGCGTACGGAATCCCGATCCACAAGCAGTGGTTTACACAGACGGTTTCTCACAACACCGTCGTCGTGGACGGTCATTCTCAGAAACCTGCGACAGGTTCGCTGCAATTTTTGGTCCGGTCCAGGGGTGCAGACGTCATGCAGGCAGATGCGGGTGAAATCTACAAAGGTGTCCGGCACATACGGAGCGTGGTTGTCACGGATGACGTGGTGCTCCTTATCGACCGGCTTCGATCTGAAAAAACGCACACATACGACTGGGTCTACCATAACCGAGGTATGCTGAGGACAGGATTCTCACGGCGGTCTTTGAAGCGCCCCCTCGAAGAGGCCGCGGGGTATGAAGTTATTCAGGATCTGCGACGCGGGCGGCCCGAGGATGCGTGGCGCGCAACTTGGAAACAGGACGGATCAGGAGTTCGGTTGACGGCGATCGGGAGCAAGGATCCGACGGATGTCTACACAGGCTACGGACCTGCGAATGTCGATGGATCGGGGATCGGGTTCGAGGCGGAAGACGTCCCCCTTGTGATCGCACGCAGGTCCGGGAGAAGACGGACCACGTTCGCATCAGCGCTCCAGATTTTCGGAGCGCACCCGGACAAGGACAGCTTCGAGCCTGTGTCACTTGACAAGCCGCAACGTGGACGAGCGTATCGCTACACGAGCAGTCGTCAGGATTTGACGTTTGTTGTTTCGCTGTCCGCGGGCTTTCTGGCGTGCGATGACGTTCGCTTCAAAGGCGCAGCGGCTATGGTCGACCACCTGGGGGGGCGGGTACTTCTGTGTCTTGGTAATCAGGTGGCGTGTTTCGGACACGAGATTCGTGTCGATCCCATCGGTTCGCTAGAGGTGTCGCGAGACGATATGGGACTCAGAGTTCAGAATCTGTCAACGACTTCTCTGGAAATTTCGGTGGACGATCGATCTACTTCATTGCCGGCCGATCAGACCTGGCGTCTACCAAGCGATTAGAGGGCTGGCCGTGTTCAGAGTGACCAAGCCAGAAGGCGCCTACCGGATTGAACTCGAAGATGTTCCCGTGCCCGAGATCAAGAGTACGGAGGTTTTGATTCGGACGGAACGGACGCTGATCAGTCGTGGTTCAGAGATCTGGCGTCGCTACGCCCGGGAGGAAGCGATCGATCCCGCTATCATGGGATACTCGCTAGTGGGCAGCATCGTACAGGTCGGGTCTGAGGTGGAAGAGCTTTCGATGGGAGAGCGAGTTGCCGCTCTGGCCCCGCACGCAGAGTGGGTGACGGTCGAGGTTGTCCGATCGCGGATCAAGCCTTCAATTGTTTCGTTGCCCGGCGATATCTCGTCGGATGCCGGCACGTTCTGGCCGCTCGGTACGAGCTCGGTGATGTGGATGGACGAGCTCGACCCGAAGGACGAGGATACGGTTGTGATCCTTGGGCAAGGGCTGGTTGGGAGTGGATGTCTGCAAGCACTTCGGGCGAAATGCGCTGCACGTGTGATCGCAGTAGATGCTATCCCGGCACGTTATGAGCTCGCATCCAAACTCGGCGCGAATGAAACGATCGACGCCAGCGAAGTCGATCCCGTCGAGGCCGTGATGGCATCTACGGATTGCGGGGCGGACTACGTGGTCTACACGGTTGGAGGACGATCGGGGCGCAGCGCCTTTGAGCAGGCGCTCGACATGACGCGCCGAGGCGGATCGATCCAGGTGATCGGGTTATATGAAGATGAACCGCTCCCACTCGACTCGGGAAAGATTCAGGGGAAGCGGATAATCGGAGGCTTCAGAGATTTCTCACTCCGAGAGCGGGCTTCAGAGCGGTCGATTCAGCTGATCGCAGAGAAGAAGATCGATGTGGAATCGATGATCTCGCATCGATTCAGCTTCCGTGAGGCGGCAGAGGCCTATGATATGCTATACAATCGGCTTCACGAGTGTATGGGGGTTGTGCTGGAATGGCAGTAGACAAGAGCAACACCGAATACGAAAGTCAAATCGGAAATTGAGGTCGGAGAGTAAATAGCGAGGAAAGTAGCATATGAGGAATGGGTTCTTCAAGGGGCACGGGCTGGGGAACGATTACATTGTGATGGATCCGGCAGAGTTGGATTTCAAGCTAACGCCGAAAAACATCGTGAAGATTTGCGATCGGAACTGGGGAATCGGGAGTGACGGGATTCTGACGCTAGAGAAGTCAAAGAAGGCGGATTTCGGGCTTCGGATTCTGAATCCTGACGGGAGTGAGGCGGAGAAGTCAGGGAACGGGCTTCGGATCTTTGCACGGTATCTGCACGCAACACGCAAGACGAAGAAGAAGCAGTTTACGGTCGACACGAAGGGTGGTCTGGTGTCGATCGATCTTTATATCGACAAGCACGGGGATGCGAGTTCGGCGACTGTCGAGATGGGGACGGCGACGTTCGAGCCGAAAGCGCTGCCCTGCTCGCTGAAGACTAAGGAGCTGATTAACCAGTCAATCACAGTGGTCGGCAAGAAGCTCACCTTTACGGGTGTCAGCGTCGGAAATCCGCACTGCGTGGTGTTCAAGCCGAAGGGGCAGAAGTGGACGCGTGAGGATCTGTTGACGTTTGGCCCTGAGCTCGAGAATCACAAGATTTTTTCTCGGCGGACGAACGTACAGCTGGCCGTTCCGACCGGGAAACACGAGATCTACATCCTTATCTGGGAGCGGGGTGCCGGCGAAACACA
>DPVD01000071.1:2792-3856 GCA_003526745.1 Candidatus Latescibacterota bacterium | reverse complement strand
CACGACCGAGACGGCGAGCACCGCGACACAGAAGTTTGTTGTCAGCTTTCCGATTGTCATGAGGTCTCCCGCGCGTTACCAGATCTTGATATTGTCGTAATACACGTTCGTCGGTGAATAACCATAGATCCCGTAACTGCCTTCGGTGATCGGAAGCGGATCTTCAGCTCGGATAGACCAGCCAGCGGGTTCGTCTGTCCCGCGTTTCCAGACCTTGCCGAGCACAATTGTCTTGTTGGAGGCCTGCTCAACCTTGAGCTTCATCGTATACCACATATCGGGATCCCAGGCAAAATCGATCGTCTTCGCCATCCGCAGATCCGACGCCCAAGACCTTACTTGCAGTCTCTGGTGGTTCCCGAGAAGGTCGAGCGTGTAGCGGTGGCTGACCACCCCCATGTCGGACCGCACCCGACGTTTTTTGGTTCCCATGAGGTCCACCTGGACCGTGTATCCTGACGCATCGGAAGGTCCAATAAAGACCACCGATCGGTGAAGTGCGCGTGCGGCCGGCGGCTTGACCAGCACCTTCTCACCTTCTAAATCGACCACCTTGAACTTGCCTGCTGCGCCGATCCAGAACGAGGGATAGGTTCCCATCCTAACAGAATCGAAGTTCTCCTCGTATGGGAAATTCGCCACGACTCGCAGCCGGGCCGAGCCTTCGAGCTCGCCGGACTTGAAAGTCACAATCCCGGACTGTCCGTTCACTTCGGAACTCACTGCGATGTGACCGTTGGCACCCGTGGTCCCCCTGATCTCCTTGAGCCCCCAGGTCCCCTGCGTCTGCCACATCTCCTGACCGAGCGCATTGTATAGGTGAGCGGTATAATCGACTCTAGCGCCTGGCAGCACAGTGATTTCAGCTGGCCTAATCTGAACGCTCACGGGTGGTAGGGACGCGTCGAAGGCGGGAGGAGCAATCGATGGCGTTGCGCTCACCTTCGGCGAACCCGAACCGAGCGCGTAGAGCCCTTCCTCTGTAGTGAAGTAGACGCGGCCGTTCGAAACAGCAGGCGAACCGTAGATCTCCGCGTGTGTGTTCCCAACAGAGTTGATCCGCT
>DPVD01000071.1:0-2499 GCA_003526745.1 Candidatus Latescibacterota bacterium | reverse complement strand
TCCCAACAGAGTTGATCCGCTTTCGGTCGAGGGACTTCGGATCTTCACCCAAAACATCGATGATCTCGAACCCACCATTGACCTCCGTCGCGTAAATCTTGCCGTCCGCCAAAACCGGTGAGCCCTTCCCGACAGTCCCTACACTGTGCTCCCAGATAAGCTTCCCGCTCATCGCATCGAGGCAATGTAGGTTGGCAGAGTTGTCCATGACATACAGTTTGTCGACATCGAGTATCGGTGACGTGTACCCCACCGTTTGACCGTCGTATCGCCAGACCTCGTGTGTCTTCGTCACATCTCCGGAGCCCGTCGCATCGATCGCCACAACGCGCCCGAGGGCGGCCGTATCAAGGTTCTCCTCGCTGTGAGAGGCGTAGACATACTTCTTACCGGCTACGACGGACGCATTCAGACCCCGTTTGCTGAGCTTGAATCCCCAGACCTTCTTGCCTGTTCCCATCTCGAGAGCATACACGGCGCCATCGGCGTTCCCGGCCACGAGAAGCTCCCTGCCGCCGACAGTCATCACGACGGGGGTCGAGTAAGTCGTGTCCTTCGGGGGACCGCCGGGTGTCGAGATCCAGACTACCTTGCCCGTTCCCTTGTCGAAAGAGAAGAACCTGTGCCTGGGAGGCGCCTGGTTGCCCCAACTCGTGTTCAGGTAGCTGACAACGACAAGATCACCATGCACAAAAGGCGTGTTAGTCCGGCCCCCATAGCCTGATATCCTGCCAAACTCCTCCGTCAGCGAGCGGGACCAGACGATACGACCATCCCTGTCATAGCAGATGAACATGCCTTGCACCCCATGTGCATAGACATACCCAGTTTCAGGGTCCCCTGCCAGATTCGCCCAGCCGACCCGGTTAAAAGGGATCGTAGTATGGAAAACGTTGAACTTGTGCTCCCAGACCAGGTAGCCGGTTTCGCCGTCGAAGCAGGCAACGTGTTCCTGCTCAGTGAGATCTTTACCAGTACGGCCGATAACATAAACACGACCGCCCTGAACGATCGGTGTCGATCGACCCACAAAGTCTGCCTTCCAAAGAAGATTCTCCCCGTCGAGCGACCAGTTTGGGACCAAGCCTGTCTCCGCACTGGTTCCGTTATGCGCCGGACCTCTCCAGTGGGGCCAGTCACCTGCTTGGAGCGGCACACTCAAGAACGTGGCAAGGGCCACGACAGGAAGCACTCTGTTTCGCATTAAATCGTCCTGTTTCTGCCCTAGCGGGCGATGGTGTGAAGCCTTTCAACAGAGCCAATACATAAACAAGTTTGAATGCAAGTATATCTGTCAATGTTTAGGAAATCAAGACCCCTAAGCCCCATCAAATGCTGGTATTTACGTTAAATCGCATCGATCCGGGTCGAGCTTCTTCTGTCGGGGATAGACTGTCCGCAGGTCTAAATCTCACGCCTCAAAAAGATGGGGCTGGTCACCAAACCGGATCATCGAACTGATTAAGAATCTGTTTGGAACCCATCGTAATAGCCGCGTCGTCGACATCTTTCTCGGAACGGTCGCCGTCCATCCGATCGGGAAATGTATCCGAATGCTGAGTGGCCCGAACAAAGAGTTTGAGGGTGAGGTGGCTGAGATGGACAATACGTAGGTGGAACGGCCCAAAATCCGGCGTTTTTTCGGCACTTCAAGAGAAAGTATCGAACCCATCAACATCGATCTCGGGGAGAAGGTGGATCTGAAGATCACGCCCATCCGGAATGGCGAGCGGAACGTGAAGTCTCTCGGAAGCTCAATGGCGCGTCCCGAGAAAGTCGAGGACTATGCTACGTCCAACTGGTCGCTCGGATCGCCCCCTCACCAAGCGACCTCATTGACCCGACTCGGGGCAGGACCGCCGTTGTCGCGAGCCTCTGGATCTCACGGCACCGGATCATCACCTTCCAGAACATCCTGAACTTCCCCTGCCAGTCCGCTTCTTTGACTCGTCCTGCACGGTAAGCCCTGTAGACTTGCCTTTCCGCTTCAACGGCAGATCCCAGCCTCTCGCTGAACTCGGTCAGAGACAGGCCGTCCGACCAAAAGCCACCAGCCGTCGCACACAGACGAACGCCGTCGGAATCGCTCAAAACGCAGGCAATAATGTCGATCGGATTCGCTTCAGGGTCCTCGGATACGACACGCAATCGGATCCCGTCATCGAACACCGTATCAGCGGCAGCCTCCCGGAACCCGAACGCCTGGATCGCCGGCACGCTAAGTTCGCTCCAGAAGCGCCACGCACTCAACGTGAGTCGTCTGTGGGAACATATCCACGGGAATCACGCGAGTGATGGAATATCTATGCGCGCTGAGGAGTCGGCAATCTCTCGCCAGCGTCTCCGGATTACAAGACACGTAGATGACCCGGGTCGCTCGAGTCGCCGCGATCCCTTCGACCGCGCGCTTTGCTATCCCGGCTCTTGGCGGGTTCACAACCACGCGATGGTAGCGATCGAGATGTGTCTTCCAGAGCTGTCCGTCACCGACATCTCCGC
>DPVD01000180.1:0-14097 GCA_003526745.1 Candidatus Latescibacterota bacterium | reverse complement strand
ATGAACGCCACGCCAAGGAAGACCCGTATACTCTCCAAACGGCGCGCTACACATGGTCAGGGCGACATCGTCACCATCTGGCTCGTGCCCAGTGAACAGGCCTGACACGTTCCGGCCCTCCACGGATTCTGGTATGTCGATACCTGAAAAGGACAGGAGGGTAGGCATGTGATCTACCATGTTAATCGGTTTGTTGACTGTCACTCCCTTCTTCTGCTGGCCCGGGCACCGAATGACGAAGGGAACACGGATCGATTCGTCCCAGGGCTTCTGCTTTCGCTGCTCACCCTGTGACCCGACCATATCCCCGTGATCCGAGGTGTAGATGAAGACGGTGTTTTCCATCAGGCCCTTCTGCTCGAGCAGGTTCTGGATCCGCCCGAGCTCGTGGTCCAGAGCGGTTACGTGAGCGTAGTAGCCTGAAAGATCCTCCTTGCTGGGCGTCTCGCAGTTCGGCCGGACCTCGGCCTCTTCGATCGGATACAACTTGAGATACTCGTTGGGGAGATCACGATACGGATTGTGGGGTGGACCCCAGGATACTACGAGTGCAAACGGTCGATCGTCCTCGTCGGCAGCAGTGATGAATTCCAGGGCGACATCGGTTTGGGATGTGGCGTCGTACCCGTCCCATTTTCGCTTCGTGGCGTCATCGTTCAGGTAGTAATCGGACGACGTATATCGATGCGTGCAGTTGAGGACAGCCCAGAAGTCCCAGCCCTGTCTTCTGGGACCTGGGGGGGTAAACCCCGCACGTTGACTTCCGTCAAGATGCCACTTTCCAATGTATCCTGTGCGGTATCCGTCGTCCTTCAGACACGTGCCTAGCGTAGGTCTGTTCGTCGAGAGCTGAAGGTCGTTCAGGAAGACCCCGTTCGTGAGGGGGTACTGACCTGTCAGAAAAGAGGCCCGCCAGGGTGTGCAGACAGGCGCGTTGGAGATACAGTTCTTGTGTGTGATACCTTCGGCTGCCATGCGTTCCAGATTGGGTGTCTGGACTGCAGCACCCTCGAGGCTGGTAGTACAGGCACGATGCTGATCGGAGAAGATGAAGACGATATTGGGTTTCACGTGATGCTATCCGATAAGATCTGAGATCTGTTTCGGCTGCCCATCTAGAGTCGTTTGCATGGCCGCTATGACCATCGCAAAGCTCTTTATGTTATCTTGGATGCGAGTCGAGGAGGGCTCGCCCCCGTCCAGCCAGTCGAGAAACTCGGCAAAAAGATACTGATGGTTCTCCCAAGGCAGCTCAGGTGCGGTGTATTGCTGAGGGGTTTCACCGACTCGCGTGATCATAACCTGATCCGTTCCCCAGACCTCCACTGTGCCTTCCTCGAACTCTGCTCGGTAGTGCTCGTTGTGCCAGCAGTTCGTGATGCCCGCAGCTGAGCTGTTTCCCTCATAAAACGTGTGTATGCCGTTGCTCATGCGCATCAGATACATGCCGCTTGAGAAGTGCTTGAAGCTCGACCAGGCGGGATTCCAGCCGAAACCGACAAGCGTCTCGCAGTCTCCGCCCGATAGGAAACGAAGCATGTCAAAGTGATGGACCGATCCCTCGAACAGAAGCCCGAAGTCCATGTCGTGACGCCACTGTTTACCCCAGGCGCCGGGCTTTCGGTAGTCGCACGCATACCGACCGATAACGTGCTGCAGGCGGCCTAGTTCGCCAGACTCCCTGATTCGTCTGAGTTCCTGCTTGTTCGGTTCGTATCGGTAGTTCTGGATGACAGCGCAGGGGAGACCCGTGCGATCTGCAGCAGCAACCATCTGGTTGGCCGATTCGAGGGTGTCTGCAATCGGTTTCTCCGTAATGACAGACATCCCGGCCTCAAGCGCGCCGATCACGGCCTGTTCGTGGAACTGCGGAGGCGTGGCGATACCAGCGATGTCCGCTTCGCAGTTCGCCAGGGCTTCTTGGGCATCGCTGAACAGCTGGTGGTCGCCGAGTCCGAGTATCTCGGCCTGCTTCTTTAGCACATCCGGGACCACATCAACTAGGCCGACGATTTCGACGCGCTCCCCGAAGCTTTGAGTTAGCCACTCGACCCACCGCCCCGCCATTCCGCTTCCGCCAAACATCAAGACTCTCTTCTTCATCTCTATGTCTCCTTCAGTCGTTCTTGATCGTCCAGCCCTGTCGCCACACAAAGCTTGGTGCTGTCAGCAGCGGCCTCTTATTCAGGTGTGTGCTGCTAGCAAGAAGATCGGTATAGTCACCTGACCATTCCGCGGCGTCGATCTGGATGGTCTCGAAGTCGGTGCGCTAACAAAGTTTCAGTTTCGACTAGGCGCGTGGTGGCGCTGCTCCAGGATTGCTTTCGGGAATTGATCTCCAACATCAGAAGGCGTTTGGTCTTCCCTGCGCACCATCCACCGGGATGGCCACCCCGTTGACCCAACTGGCTCGATCAGAAGCCAGAAATACGGTCACGTCCGCTATCTCTTCCGGAGACCCGAGACGTTTCGACGGAAACTCTCGGTCCTCGAACCTCGCATAATCCTCAGGATTTCCGGCCCGGAATCTATCCCATCCGCCACCCTCGAACACCGTCGATCCAGGACAGACGGTGTTGACGCGCACATTGATGTCGGCCAACTCCCACGCAAGTGATCCGGCGAGGAAGATCTCACCGGCCTTTGCTGCGCCATACTGCGCCCTAGAGTCAGAAGGCTTCCAACCGGAGATCGATGAGATGATCGTGATCGATCCGCCTTCACCGTTCCGGAAGTGGGGGATCGAGGCGCGCACGGCTCTGACAGCATGGAATAGGTTCAGGTCGAATGTTCGAATCCAGTTCTCGTCGGTCGAGGATTCGAGTCCCTCACCTTCGTGGCCACCGACGTTACAGATGAGGGAGTTGATTTGGCCAAGTTGTCCTACAGCATCGTTTACGAAGCGCTCGGTCTCCCCGGACTCGCTCACATCTGCAACTACACCGATCACGCGTGTGCCGTGGTGCTCTAGGTCGATGACCGCATCGTTCAGGTCCGATTCGTTCCTCGCGCAGATGGCTATATTGGCTCCCTCTGAGGCGAAGCAATCGGCGATATACCTGCCGATGCCCCTGCTCCCCCCAGTGATCAAAGCCGCCTTTCCCTTGAGATTCAGGTCCATCTCGTCTCCTTAATCCGGGTATAGCCATGGGACCCTCTGGATTATTTCGTCCCGGTGTTCCTGCATCATGACCTCAATTACGGTCGGGCCACCGAGCCCGACGACATCCGCGAAAACCGCCTCGAAACGGTCGGGTGTCTCGACACGGATTCCTCTTGCACCGAAAGCGGTTGCGGCGTCAGCGATCCTCGGTACCTGCATGTCCGTGTCGATTACCCGTCCGTTGAAGGTTTTTGCCTGCGAACCACGTATGGCACTCAAGCTCCCGTCGTTGATGACAACCACGGTGATCGCGATGCCGTGCTCGACTGCGGTCGCGAGCTCGAAGGAAGTCATCTGATACCCGCCATCACCGCAGAAGGCGATGACCTGCCGCTCCGGTCGACCCAGCTTAGCGCCGATCGCTCCCGGCAGACCGAATCCTAGGGTTACCGAGTGGCAGGGGTAGAGGTGGGTTCGTGGTTCGTAGATGGGGAGCTCGTCGAACGACCGATAACCGAAGGATGTTACATCGACACTGAAGATGGCACTGTCTTGCGTGTGCTTGCGGATGGCGCTAAAGAGTTCAAGAGGCGGTTGGGCGGATCGCAAGTCCGATACAATGCGATCTGTCGAGGTGCGCCAGTTCGTTTGCGAGCGGAGGGATAGACGGTCAGCGAGGAGGCTCAGGCTGGACTGCAGATGGCCAGCCGCACCCGCTTCGATCGGATACTCGCGTCCGATCTCGCTCGGATCTACGTCGAGCTGAACGCGTCTCTCGGGGATCGGCAGTTGCCAGCTGCGCGTATCGATTTGCGTGAAGCGGCAGCCAATTGCGATTAAACCGTCCGCCTGGGAGAGGAGCATTCTCCCGATCTTTGCGTGGATATGCCCAGCAACGGCGGGGTGGCGATCAGTGATCGCGCCCTTCCCGAGTCGTGTGAACAGGATGGGCGCGTCGAGCCTTTCGGAGAGAGCTTTCACGCCCTCTGAGGCGTCTGTGTCCTCGACGCTCTTCCCGATCAGCAGGACAGGGCGCTCGTAGCTCTCGATCTTTTCTGCCACCCGATCGATCTCGGATGGGTCGATACTCGCAATCTGTGTGTCGACTCTGGGCGGAATCTGGACGTCACCCGTCAGGGCGGCAATATCGACGGGTAGCTCAATAACCGCAGGGCCGGGTCGGGGTGCTCGAAGTGACTTGAACACACTCTCGACTGCCGATGGAATCTCTTCGACTGAAGCCGGTCGTTCGAAGGCTCGCGTGATCGGTCTGAAGAACGCTTCCTGATGGAGACCGTGGAAACACTTACTCCGGTCTCGACCATCGAGTGAGACCTCGGTGCCACCCGTTATCAGGAGCACGGGGACAGAGTCTGTGTATGCATCGACGATGCCCGTGGAGGCGTTTGTCGCACCTGGGCCAGGGACTGTCAGAGCAACACCGACCTCACCAGTCGCACGTGCGTACCCGTTGGCGATCAGCGTGGCACCTTGCTCGTTGCGGATCAGGTAGTGTTGGATCTTCGAACGGAGAAGCGCGTCATAGATCCAGATGTTCTGGTTCCCAGGCATACCGACGATAGTCGTGACGCCTTGCGCCTCTAGACATGCTACAAGGATTTCGCCTCCGGTCATGAAGCGGTTTTTGGGAAGACGGCCCGGGAAGTGACGGGGAAGTTGCCAGGGTCGCAGGCCTGACAGATCTGCACGTCGCAGGTCGCGCTCATCAGCATGTAGGCGTCCTCGAACGAAATGTGCAGCTCGCGCCGGAGCAGTGCGACCATTTCGGCGGCGGCCACTCGGAGCGAATCTGTCGGATCTTCAGCGTCGCCGGTTGTGACCCAGCAATCGGGTCGGTCAATCCACGGGCGGCTGACT
The DNA here is from genome assembly GCA_003526745.1 of Candidatus Latescibacterota bacterium. Taxonomy (GTDB): domain Bacteria; phylum Latescibacterota; class UBA2968; order UBA2968; family UBA2968; genus UBA2968. The sequence goes on along the minus strand of DPVD01000180.1, from coordinate 9,116 downwards.
TGTAGGCCTTTAATCAGCTCGATGCGGACGGTGACTGACGCTGCTGCTTCGAGACCTACCATTGTGATTTCGCCGTCGCCCATTGCCGCGTGCACATCGCCGAGTGCGAAGAGTGCGCCGGGAACGTGGACGGGCAGATGCACGGTTGAACCGTCGGTTACATAGCGATTGTCCATATTGCCGCCGTGGATTCCCGGATACGCCGTTGGGATGGCATCACCCGCAGGGGCCGTTCCGATGACGCCAACCATTGGGCGAACAGGGAAGCGATTGCCAGGATAGTGGACATAGCCGTCTCGAACATCGACTACTCGCGTCGCGGAATGTGATGCCTGAGAGCCAAGGAGCCCGATGTTCCGTTTGACGGCGACGAAAGCGCGGTCGGCGAGCTCGATGTCTAGTATGTGTATGGCCAGCGAATCGACAGGTTGGGCCTGTCGAACCCAAACGGGTCCTGTAGCGGGGTTGGATCCGTCGGGATGTGGCTGGTCGAGAAGGTCGGAATCTGCGCGGATGGTGCCAGTCCTTGCATCGTGCGTTTCGAAGACGACGGTCTCTCCCGAGTTGATCTCGAGGACGGGTGGCGTTCCTCGATCGTGAGTATACACGATCTGGTCGCGATTCAGCTTTCGGCGTGTGATGTCCATCGTTCCCCAAAGGTGATCAAGGCCGCTTATGATGCAGTCGGCCTAAGGGGGTGTCAAGTTGATCACTAGGTGGCAGGGGGCGGGCATCGTGTTATATTCCGCGTCCACTGAAGCCCAACCTGAGGACATATGATAGAGACTATTGAGGGGCTCGCTGCGGTTTGCGACGAAGCCAGAGAGGCAGGCTTGATCGGTCTGGACACCGAATTTGTCTGGGAACGTACCTATTATCCCCAACTGGGTGTCGTGCAACTTTCGATTGACCAGGAACAGTGCTATCTCGTAGATACGTTATCCCTCAATGCATTCGGTCCGTTAGGTGGAATTCTGGCGGATCCCAGCGTTGTCAAGATTGTCCACGATTCACCGCAGGACCTCACGATCCTCAAACGCCTGACCGGTCGTTCACCTAAGAATATCTTCGACACACGAATCGCGGCAGGGTTCGTCGGACTGCGAGCTTCGCTTTCACTCCAGGATCTAGCAAAGTACACTCTCGATCTGTCCCTTGAGAAGACAGAGACCCGAACGGACTGGCTTAAGAGACCCCTTTCTGAGAGACAGGTCGCCTACGCGCTTGATGATGTGCGATACCTGCCCGCGATACGTGATTGGATCATCGAGTGCGCTAGTAGGAACGGGCGGACCCAGTGGATGGAACAGGAGCTGAACGCGCTCAACGATCCTGCGGGCTACGAGCCTCGCGACCCTGAAGACCAATATACGCGTGTCAAAGGGGGGGGGCGCGTGGCCGATCGGGATCTCGGCATACTCCAAGCCGTGACAGCCTGGCGAGAGCGGCGCGCCGAGAAGCTGGATGTACCGAGACGTCACGTCGTGGGAGACGAAGTCCTCGTCGCTGTCGCAAAGGCGCGACCTGCGACGCTTGCGAAGCTTCGGCAAATACGGGCGGTTCAATCGTCCACGGTCGATCGCTATGGACGTGAGTTGATCAAGATCGTCGAGGAAGCGAAGGAAAGACGAATCAAGCCTCTTCCGAAACCTAATCAGTCGACTTCGCGGGACGATGTGCGTGTCGAGTTCGGGCTTGCCTTCGTGCGTGGGCGAGCACTCGACAAGGGGGTGGATCCGGCACTGATCGGGTCCCGCAGCGACGTGCGAGATGCGGTCCTGAACAGTGCCGCGAAGCAGGAATCGCGTTTATTGTCCGGGTGGCGAAAGGAGTTTGTCGGTGACGACTTGCAGCGTGTTCTGAAAGGGGAGTGTGCACTCCAGATCGGCGGCAAGCAGGGGCTGCCAAGAGTCGTCTAGAAGATCAAAGGCGTTGAAGAAAAGCTAGAGGCGTTTCAGGTTCAGCATAAGTTATGGAAACTGGAACGCCTCTCGCTCTTTTTAGGAACGCCTATCTGCTTCTAGTGAAAGTCTTCCTGGGCGGCCCTGGAAGCGAGCTCGTCCTCCGCTTCCTTCCTGTCTGAATCGGTCTGGATCTCTCTGACAGTAACCCCCGGAGTCGGACGCGGCATCAGAATACGGCTTGCACCGGAATCCTTCACCGCTTCGATTACCTGCTCGGGGTCGGTGGCGAGTGCGATGATCGTACCGCCTCCGCCTGCACCTGCCAGCTTTGCTCCCATTGCACCCCCTTCGATCGCGGCCTTTATGAGACTGTCGTTCTCGGGGCTTGACCCGCCGAGCTCTTTCTGGATGCTGTGATTCTCCATCATCAACTCGCCCAGCTCTTCCCAGTCTCCAGCAAGCATCGCGCGCTTACCCATCCGTGCTAGGTGCGCGATCCGGTTGTAGGATCGGAGGACTTCGCGATCTCCCTCAAGCCACCTTTCACGGATTGGTTTGTGTATGGTTCCCGAACTGCGTTTGACCCCCGTATGGGCGAGGATGAAAGGGAAATCGTTTAGGTAGGGCGCAAGAGGCTCCATTGTGGTGTAGGGTTCGTCTCCAAACGACCGGTAGAATTGCTTTCGTCGGAAGTCCATGTAGTTGACCCCACCGAAGGCGCACATATATGCGTCCTGGTAGCCACAGAGAACGAGGTAGTGCAGTTCGATATGCCGAGCCATCTCTGCCCTGGAGTAGAGGTGCTCGTCTCGATCGAAGAAGGCCAAGATCGCACTGAGCATGGAGACCATCACGGCGGAGGAGGATGAGAGACCGGCGCTGAAAGGTACGTTGCAGCCCCATCGAAGCGAGAACTTCCGGTCACTTAGGTCGAGAAAGTCACAGATCGATTTGGCGACATCGAAGTAACCGCCATCGAGTTTCAGGTCGTCGGGGCTCCTGACGATAAAAGTGTCACTTGAAAGGTGAAAGGAGAGATCGTCTGACGGCTCGATCAGGACAGCAGCGCGCTCCTGCGTGGAACAGGAGATGACGCTCCCGCCATACATGTCAGTCGGATTTCCGATGATGCCGGCACGGCCAGGGGCGGTAGCCAGGAACGAACGGGTCATCTAGAAGTCGCGAAGCCTCTGCTGGAAGTACTGACGGATCTTATAGCCGTACTGCTGGTCCGACAAAGCGAAGTCGATGAAGGATCGGAAGTACGACTCCGGGTTCCCTATATCGTACCGATGCTCTTCTTTTCGGAGATGGACGCACCGAACGGTATGTCCATTCCGGATTAGGTAACGGATTGCATCGGTCAACTCGATCTCCCCGCGGTCTCCCGGAACTGTTCGATCGATCGCATTGAATATATCGGGAGTGAAGATGTATCGACCTGCCACGGCCAGACGGCTCGGGGTCTTGTCCGGTTCTGGCTTTTCGACGATGTCGTCGATCGCGAAGTCCTTCCTGCCCCGTCCGACGGGCGACACGATCCCGTATTGCGCGACTTCGTCTGGTTCGACTTTCGTTACGGCTATCGTACAGGAGGCGTTGTTGTTGTTGTGTGACTTGATCATTCGGCGAATCAGCCCGGCGTGATTTCCGGATCGGATGATCGTATCACCCAAGGCAACAATAAAAGGTTCTGATGAGACGAAGTCACGCGCGGTTCTGACGGCGTCTCCGAGTCCGGCCGGTGTGTGCCGCCCCTTCGGAATCATCTGACGTGTGTAGAAGAATCGGGCCCCTTCTCTTTCATAGTCCGTCTCTTCAAGCAGGCCTTCTTCGCCGATCTGAGCTAGATGGTTGAGCAGTTCCGGGTCCCGGTCGAAATGATCCTCGATCGTTCTCTTGTCGCGTCCGGTGATAAACATGAGCTTGGTCAGGCCCTGATCCACCATTTCCTCGACGACATACTGAACAACCGGTTTTCTGCCAACCGGGAGCATCTCTTTCGGCTGGGACTTCGTCGCAGGCAAGAGACGGGTCCCGGAGCCGGCCACGGGAATCACGACCTTTTGGATATCCATTATTTCCTCGAGGTGGTTATGAAGAGGACCATCAGGAAGCTGACCGGGTTGACGGGACAAATCATAAGCCTTAATGTTTAAACGACTTACCGGTGCTTGTGTTTGGTTGGCTCTCCAAGAATGATAGGAGCGCGACTAGCGCAAATCAAGCGTCAGGTGTGCGACAAAGCTTCAAGCTGTCCAAGGTCAATGTAAACAGTCCGTGAGGTCATTGAACGATGGCAGAAGAAGAAGAGGCTGAACGCGGCGAAGAAGGCGAGGCGCCACCTAAGGAAGGGCCAAGTTCCCGTCTCTCGCAGTTCATTGTCCTGATCTTCGTGATCCTTCTGGGTCAGGGAGTCGTCGCATTTTACCTGATCACTCAGGTCTATTATCCTGGTCTGATTGAGGAACCCCCGGAGGAGGAAGGTCAGGTCAAGGAGCGTGAGCGCCCGATTTTCGAGATCGAACAGCCGCGGCTTGTCGATCTCGACGAGATGGTGATGAACCCGCCAGACGACTCGGGGATCCGGTTCCTGATGGCGAAGGTGACCGTCGAGGTCGATACGGATGAGGCACTTGTCGTGTTAGAAGATCCGCTTGCGGAAACGCAGCTCCACGATCTGGTGTTCGGTTTACTCGCCAGCACCTCCTTCAGGCGGCTGGACGAGGCGGAGGACCGGCAGCGTATCAAGGTGCGGATAAAGGACGAGATCAATGGTTCACCTCTTCTCAAGGATCTGGGCGAGGTGACGACCGTCTACTTCAAGCGATTCGTGCTCCAATGATTCCAGGAAGTTCTGAACGAAGAAGCGGTGAGCATCTGGAGATGCTCACCGCTTTCTCTTTGCCTCTCGGTCAGCGTTACGCCGCCGCGGGTTCCAGAATTCCTTGGAGCTTGTCGACCAGCTCGCTCTTCGGGACGGCTCCCACCAACTGCTCAGCCAGCTTCCCACCGTTGAAGATCAGAAGCGTGGGGATGCTTCGCACACCGAAGTCTCCTGCCAACTGCTGCTCGGCATCGACGTCGACCTTGCCGACCTTGAGTTTTCCCTCATACTCCGCAGCCAGCTCATCGATGATTGGCGCGACGGCACGGCACGGTCCACACCAGGTTGCCCAGAAATCGACGAGAACGGGCACGTCACTGTCGATAACCTCTGTTTGAAAGTTCTCCTTCGTCAGTTCCATCGCTGCAGACACGGTATCACCACCTTTCTACCACATTTTTGTAAGTTATAAATTCAATGTATCATACGCTTCAGGGCACAACAAGCGTTCAATCTATCGGGATCCCTGTTGCTGTCAAGGTTGCTTGGTCACGCAGACCTCGGTCACAGTCCTTGCCAGGGTAACGTTGTGGGTCCTCGCCCCTGACTTGATCCGGTCGTCAGACTTCAACAGCGACCGGTAGGCGGACCAGAGTTCTTTATCCGTAAATCGACCCGCCTGATCTGCATACTTCCCGACGGCAAAGGGTGGGACCTTCAGCTGTTTGGCATACTGCGACCGTGGCAGCCCCGAATCCAGCAACCATCGGGTCTTTCGAAGTATGCCAATGTGACGGATCAATAGCGCGAGAATGGCGAGCGGCTTATCTCCCTGTTCCAGCAGGTTCTGGAGCAGTATGAGCGAAGTTTCTAGGTCCCGGCTTCCGACGGCATCGGTGAAATCGAATACGCTCGCATCATGGGATCCGCCTATGATCCACTTGATGTCTTCCTGGGTTACGTTACGTCTCTCGCCGACGTGGAGGTCGAGTTTTTCGAGTTCGTTAACAATCTCCCGTGGCTTTGGTCCGAGCGACAGGGCGAGGAGGTGTATCGCTTCCTTGTCCATCTTCAAACCCATGCGCTCCGCACGTTCGTTGATCCAGCCAGGTATTTCGTTCTCATACGGGATCTTGAATTCGACTGCAACGGCAGTCTTCTTCAGCGCAGAAAAGAACTTTCGTCGTCCGTCGACCTTGGTTGCCGTGAAGATCAGGACTGTGCTTTCCGCAGGCGACTCCACGATCGGAAGGAAGGCTCGGGCCGATGCTTCGGCAACGTCCTCAATACGTTTTATTACGACTACGCGACGCTGCCCCATCATCGGGAAAGCTGATGCTCGATTGATTGCATCCGAAACATCCAGTTCGTTTCCTACGAGGATGTCGAGGTTGAATGCGCGTGAGGCCGGGTCGAGAGCCGCGTTGATGACATCTGTTACGAGCTCGTCACGCTCTAGATCATCGGGTCCATGGAAAAAATAAACGGGTGCGAAATTCTCCTTCCCGATCTCGCCTCTGACCGAGGCCGCATTCTTTCCCGGCGTCTTTCGGGCTATCCTTCTCTTTCCCATCAGATTGACTTCCTTACGGTGCAATCAGGTCGTTCGAGAATAGCCTGCCTAAGTTCCGTACCCAGACCTGGTAACTCGGGTGGATAGGCGTAGCCGTTCTCGATTCGGGGCTGATGTGTCGTGAGGTCTCGATAGAACCCGCGGTAGTAGGCCCGAACGCTCTCCTGAATCAGAGCGTTTGGGCAATGGACGGACAGATGAATCGATGCCAGGAGCGTGATGGGCCCGGTGCAGTCGTGGGACACGAACGGCAGGTTGTAGGTCTCAGCGTGGGCGGCAATCCGTTTTGATTCACCGATGCCGCCGGTCCAAGTGACATCCGTCATGACGATGTCGACTGCACCGAGCTCGATTAGGTCTCTGGCCGCATAGCGTGTGAATGCCAGTTCGCTGCCACAGATCGGTATGCTGGTTTCGTCACGGAGTCGCGCGAGCGTCTTCGGGTTGTCAGGTTTGATGAAGTCCTCGATCCAGAAAGGTCGATATGGTTCGAGGGCTCGGGCGATTCGGGCTGCGGCCGGGAGGGTCCAGTATCCGTGACCCTCAAGCATTATTTCCATCTCGTCGCCTACGGCGTCCCGGATCCGCCTCACAGGCTCCAGACCGCGCTCGAGGTCCGGCAGACTGATACTCGTGCCGTTTGTCGAGACGGCGTAGGAATCGAAAGGCCAGATCTTCATGGCCGTGATACCCTCGGATAACAAGTCCTTTGCGAGTGAACCCGCGTCCGTCGTGAAGGCGGTAAGGTCCTCATACCTGTCGTCTGTGTGACGTTCCGTTTCTTTGCGTGGAACCCCCGGTACTCCTCGTCCATAAAGAGGGCCCGCGCAGGTGTTGTAAACCCGGATTCGATCTCTGAAGGCGCCTCCCAATAAACGGTATACTGGCAGACCAGCGACTTTACCGAGGATGTCCCAAAGAGCCACTTCAATCGCTGAGATCGCGCGCATCTCGTTGCCCCGGTTCCCATACACATGCGTCGCGTCGTAGAGTCGTCTCCAGTGAGTTTCGACGTCACGCGGATCCTGCCTGATCAACATCGGCCCCGCCACCTCGTGTATGAAGGCTTGCGTCTGTTCCGGGGTGTAGTAGGTCTCCCCAATACCCGTAATGCCCTCATCCGTGTGCACTCGGACAAACAGGATGTTCGTGAACTCGCCTACGTGGATGGTTTCGATTTTGGTGATCTTCACTGCTTTTTGGGTGGGTTCTTCACGTAGCTGCCCACATCGGAGATGTCTGTGAAATCCGCGTCCTGAATCGTGTTAGGATCCACGCCCAGATCGGGTGGCTGGGCGGTCTGGTGATGATTAGCGGTCAGGATTCGTTTGACGAACAGGCGAAAGAGTGCCCTGACTGCAACGAACACCAGAATCCCAAATAGGAGGATGCGATAGAGCACGACTACACGATCGAGACGCGAGTATCCTCGCCGGTAAAGGTTTCCCCGATAGCGTAGGCAGCATGACCGGCACGGGTCAGCGCTTCGATCGTTTGCTCCGCATCGTCTCGTGCGACGATCAACACGTATCCGACACCCATGTTGAAGTCTTGGAACAGCTCATCCTGCTCGATGTCTTGGCCGATATCGGCCAAGAGATCAAATATCGGCAGTTCGGGCCAGGTACCGCGCCTTACGACGGCGCTTTGGGCATCGGGGAGGGATCGAGGCACGTTGTCGATCAAGCCGCCACCCGTGATGTGCGCCATGCCTCTGATGTCGCCTGCCTTTTCGGCAATGGATACGGCGTTGACATAGGACAGATGCGGTGTCAGTAGGGCTTCGCCGACGGTCTGGTCGAGAGCATCGACGTGGGAGTCGAAAGTGTAGCCGGCTATTTCGAACAGGAGCTTTCTGGCGAGGCTATAACCGTTCGTGTGCAGACCCGCTGCTGGGAGACCGATCAGGACATCACCGGGTTCGACGCGTCTGCCGTCTACGATCCGCGGCTTGTCGACCATGCCGACAATGGTACCTGCCAGGTCATACTCGCCAGGCGCATAGAAATCCGGCATCTCGGCCATCTCGCCACCTAAGAGCGCACAGCCGCTTGCCGTGCAGCCGTCGGCCACGCCTTGGACAACGGCTTCTACGACCTCACTGTCGTGTCTGCCCATGGCGAGGTAGTCGAGGAAGAAGAGCGGCCGGGCACCTTGAACGAGAATGTCGTTTGCGCAGTGGGATACGAGGTCGGCGCCCACGGTGTTGTGGATGCCCATCAGGAAAGCGACTTTCAGCTTGGTTCCGACGCCGTCCGTGCTGGCGACGAGGACTGGATCCTCAAGGTCCCGCCATCCTGGCTGAAACAACCCCCCGAAGCCGCCAATCTCCGTGAGGACTTCGGGGCCGAAGGTTCCACGAACGATCTGCTTGATTCTGTCCTTGGTCTCGTTTGCACCGTCGATATCGACACCGGCCCAAGCATAGGCCTTCTGTTTCGACATGGGGTCTCCGTGGTGATTCGATGCCTGTGGTGTGAGCGTCCTGGAACGGATCCGCTCGGTAATGAGTGTGGTTGGCCCAGTCAGCCGGGCGAGGAGATGGCAGCTATTTCTGCTGGAGATACTCGATCTGGTTGCCCTTGATCTTTGCGTTGTCGAGAGCCTGGAGCGATCGCTTGTAGAGACCTTCCTGAAGGCTTTTTGGGGGGGCCGTGTATGATTGTATCAGCGAAAAACCCATGCTGACACCGATCAACAAAGCGTTCCCGTTTACTGTGAACCGCCGAGAGGTCAACTCCTTGTGGATGCCGTCCGCGCGCTTCCTGGCCTGATGCTCGGCAAGGTTCGGGGAGAGGATTGCAAAGTTCAC
>DPVD01000322.1:0-3449 GCA_003526745.1 Candidatus Latescibacterota bacterium | reverse complement strand
AACCGAGCCTTCCGACTTGAAGCCAATGTCGATGACGACTGAATTGTCATCCACGGCCAAGACCGTACCTTCGACAATCTCGCCCTGCTGGATGTTGGTCATCGTGTCTTCATACAGGCTCATGAGATCGTCGAATTCCGTCTCGGAATACTCGCTCTCGTCCAGAGCCCGAAGGGCCTCCTCTGGGGAGGGAAGGGATGATCGATCTAACGTTTCTGTCTCTTCTGCCATCTGCTGTGAGACCTCCTGGTCCCCGTAAGGCCTGCTGGGGGAGTCGTGTGCGGTCACGGACTTCCGACCGGGTAAGTTGCCGGCGCCTTATACGGAAGAAGCAGGATAGGCCGCGCCAGCGTTTGACCTGCCCTGCTTCAGTTCTAGAATCCGGGTCATCACATCCTGACTGATGCCCCGGTATATCTCTTTTCTGACACTGCCAAACTGAGACCGGCCATAGTGGACCTGATCTCCAAAACGAACCGTAATCGTCTCAAGCCCTAGCAAACACTTGATGACGCTCTTGGTGCCGTCAACATAGATCGGGATCACGGGAACACCGGTTTTATGGACAAGCATACCCACGCCCGGCTTCGGCTTCCGGAAACTACCGCTCTTGTTTCTAGTCCCCTCTGGCGCAATGAAAACCGCACCTCCAGAACTTAGAACACCTGCATACGCGAGCAGTGCAGCGCGATCGCCTCGTGAGCGATCGATCGGGATGGCATTGACCTTCTTTAGAAGCCAACCTAATCCTGAAATCTCAAACGATTCGCGCTTAGTAACATAAAAAAGTTCACGGAATGCCGCAACACCAATGAGCGGAGGATCTGCGTAGGACACGTGGTTGCTGGCTAGGATCACACCCCCTCTCTTTGGGAGCCGATCCAAGCCCTGTATCTGAATACGAAACAACAGCTTGGAAAGGGCATAAGCAAACCACCAGCAGGTTCGATAGAATGTGTAGGACGACCCGCTTCTTCTCACACCGCCCCTCGCTCTCTGGCCAGCTTCAAAATGCGGTCGACCTGCCCATCGATCGTCAGACCGGTAGTATCTATTCTTATCGCTTCCGGCGAAGGCCAGGGTCCGTGCCGCGACTGCGTGCGACGGTCCCTCTCATCCCGCTCCTCGATCTCGCGACGCAACTTGTCCAGATTCACGGTCTGATCCGCGGCTTCGAGCTCCCTGTATCTTCTTTGTGCACGCTCATCGACCGAGGCCTCAAGAAACACCCTCAGCTCCGCATCTGGGAAGATAGCTGTCGTTGTATCCCGACCTTCCAATACGATGCCGCCTTGCTTACCGATCGATTTCTGCAGCGCGATCAGTACCTCCCTCACACGAGGATGCACCGCAACTCTCGACGCGGCGTTCGACACGTCCTGAGTACGTATCTCACTCGAGATGTCCTCACCTTCAAGAAGAGTCCGGGTTCCATTGCCATCGGCCTCCTGCTTGATACTGACCGTTTCGGCTCGCCCTCCGACCTTGTCGAGGTCATCCGGATCGATCTCTGCTCGAAGCACCGACAGAGCGACCGCGCGATACATCGCTCCCGTGTCGAGATACAGATACCCGAGCTTCGCTGCAGCAGCCTTGGCGGTCGTGCTCTTCCCCGCCCCGGCGGGACCGTCGATCGCAACGATAATTCCGTTCGGCCTCACTGCCCCAACCCAACAGCCTCTTTCAGGCCCTTAGTTTCATTGTCCGACAGGTTTCTCCATTCCCCTCTTGCCAGACCGTCCACCGTGATCCCCCCAAATCTGGTTCGTTCGAGCCACTGAGCCGGGAAACCGAGAACCTCGCACATCTTGCGAATCTGCCGGTTTCGACCTTCGTGAATCACGATCTCCAGTTCGCTACCCTCGCGCCCGCTGTAGACAACCTTAACGCGAGCCTTCGATGTCCTCTGCCCGTCGATCACGACCCCATCCCTCAACCGTTGCAGAACGTCTTGACCGGGCTGCTTCCCCACACCGACCAGATATGCCTTGTCGACCTCGTAACGGGGATGCATCAGACGATGCGCCAGATCCCCATCATTCGTAAAGATCAGAGCACCGCCGGTATCCATGTCCAGGCGACCCACAGGAAAAACACGTGCCGTAACTTCTTTCAGCAGATCGAACACCGTCCGATCGTGGAACGGATCCCGAGCCGATACGAGGTAACCGCGAGGCTTGTTCAGAAGAACGTAAGTACAAGCATCCGGCGGCCCTACTTCTTGGCCGCCGCACGTTACCCGATCTCGCTCGGGATCTACGCGAGTCCCGGGCGCATCGACCCGCGCCCCGTTCACAGTCACCTCACCCGCTTCAATCAGCCGGTCACACGCTCTCCTCGATCCGACTCCCGCTCTCGCCAGATATCTGTTCAGCCGTTCCAGCCTCTGTCTCTCCCTCTTCCTGATCGTCGCGATCTAGCTCTTCAGCAATGCCCTTGTCCGGCACCTCCGTCTCGCCCTCACCTTCACCCGACTCCGTATCCTCTCTCAGAAGATCCTCGACCTCACGCACCTTTGGAAGGTCGGCCAGTGTCTTGAGACCGAAGAACTTCAGAAAATCTCTGGCCGTCCCGTAAAGAAGCGGTCGCCCCACACCATCGCTTCTGCCCGCAATCCTTACCAGCCCTTTCTCCATCAGGTGCCTGAGGACGCCATCCGAGGCCACACCGCGGATATGCTCCACCTCCGCCTTAGTAATCGGCTGCTTGAAGGCTACTATCGAAAGCACTTCCAGCGCAGCCTGAGAAAGCCGTATCGGTTTCTCCTGCAGAAGTTTACGAATCCACGGAGCAAACTCGTGGTGGACTGAAAACTGGAAACCGCCAGCGACTTCCGTAATACGGAAGGCTCGGCCGGTCTGGATGTAGACCTCGTTCAGGTCATCCACATACTGCCGAATTTCCTTCGCCCCCGTCTTCCCACCGACCAACTCGACCAGCTTTCCCGCGGTCACCGGTGTATCCGAAGCAGTGAGAACAGCCTCGATTATACTCCTGCTTTTCGAATCTTCGTCCGGGGCAAGTTCACTCGGAATCCCGTTACTCTCTGGTGTCTTCGCCATCGCTCAGCTCGTCAACTGGGGTTATCTGCGGGTATCTCTAGGGTCTCGGGCGGCTGTTCTTTGTGGTAAACCCAGAATCCAGCTTTAGAATCGGACTGCCTGACGGTCGCTCGACCCTGCTTAGTCAGCTCAAGTATAGCGATGAACGTGACCACCACGACGATCCGCGGAACGTTCGAAACCAAGTCAAAGAACGGCACCTGACGTCGCCTGGACAGTACTTCAAGGATGAACTCCGTCCGCTCCTCTGCGGACACTTCCTCGATTCCGATCTCGTGAAAATCGACCTTCGGAGCCGCGTCGAGCGCGGTCTTGAAGGCCGCAAGTAGGTCGTAGAGACCGACGGGGCGCAGCGTCTCGTAGCCATTCGGGACATCCTCGAGAAGA
>DPVD01000321.1:0-6065 GCA_003526745.1 Candidatus Latescibacterota bacterium | reverse complement strand
TGGGTGGCTGGATTTCGACGAACGCAAGCGGGATGAAGAAGAACCGCTACGGGAACATCGAGGACATCGTGCTGGAGGCGACCCTGGTTACCCCGAAGGGAGAGCTCGAGACGAAGTCGGTGACGCCCAGGAATTCTACAGGGGTTCAGCCGCGGTCGCTCCTATTCGGGAGTGAAGGCAACTTCGGAATTATCACGAAGGCGGTGATGAAAGTGCATCTGCTGCCAGAGGCCCGGGACTACGGATCACTCGTGTTTCCGACCTTTAGGCACGGTGTGGACTACCTTAGAGCACTCCGCGAGACCGGAACGATTCCGGCGAGTATCCGGCTTGTTAACAATACCGAGTTCAGGATGGGACAGGCACTGAAGCCTGAGCACAGCTTCTGGGGAGGCGTGATGTCGTCCGTCCAGAAGACGGTCCTCGGGCTCAAGGGGTTTAAGCTGGACAAGATGGCAGCGTGTACGTTCCTCATCGAGGGGACTTATGAGGAGGTTGCGCACCAGAAGAAGACGATCTTTAGGGTCGCCAAGCAGTATCGCGCAGTGAGTGGAGGGGCATCGAACGGGAAGCGTGGATATGCCCTGACTTTCGGGATCGCGTACATCCGTGATTTCGTCAGTCAGCTCGGGATCATGGGGGAGACCTTTGAGACATCGGTGCCGTGGTCACGCATCCAAGACGTGTGCGATGCAGTAACGGAGGAGCTGGACAGGCAGGTCGAGCGGCTCGGGATTCAGGGTCGGCCGTATTTCACTTATCGCGTAACGCAGACCTACCATACCGGTGTGTGCATCTACTTTACCCTTGCCTTTAGCGGGAAAGGGCTGGACGATCCGGCCGCCGTCTACCACGAGGCGGAGACCCATCTAAGGCAGGCGATCCTGGACAACGGCGGTTCTCTCTCACACCACCACGGGGTTGGAAAGCTGCGAGCCGGTTTCCTGGATCAGGTCCAGTCTGACACGAGCAGCGAAGTACTGCGCGAGACCAAGAATGCCATGGATCCAGCCAACATTTTCGGTGCTCGCAACGGTGTTCTCGCGAAGACCAGAAATCAGGCAGGGCACGCTTAAGCAAGGAGTTGCAGGTGCGGGGAGGCATTCTTGAACTTTGAGGGTCGGTCGGTTGTGGTGACCGGCGCATCGTCGGGACTGGGCGCTGCTCTGGCAGTGGCGTTCGCAAAGCGAGGGGCACGGTTGACGCTGTTCGCTCGCCGCGAGCAGGAGCTGCAGGAGTCTGCCGAACAGTGCAGGGCCTCCGGAGGAGAGGCGAATCCAGTAGTTGGTGACGTGACACATACCGAGGACTGTGTTCGGTGCGTGGAATCAGCCGTTTCGTTCTATGGAAGTCTGGATGTGCTAGTCGCAAATGCCGGTGTTAGTATGTGGGCCAAGTTCGAGGATCTGTCTGATACCTCGATCTTTCGCGACTTGATAGATATCAACTACCTCGGCGTGGTGAACTGTATCCATCCGGCGTTGCCCTACCTGAAGGAAAGCCGAGGCGTTATTGCAGCCGTGTCTTCGATACAGGGCAAGGTTCCCGTTCCGCTCCACACCGGTTACGTTGCCTCGAAGCACGCGCTGCAGGGATTTCTCGACACGCTTCGAGGAGAGCTGAGAGGAACCGGTGTGGATGTGGTAACCGCACTCCCTCATTGGCTTCGGGGAACTGAGCTTCGCGAGCAGGCTTTCGCGAAAGATGGGAAGCGTGTCGGGACGAGACGGAGGAAGCACAGCAAGGAGTCGGTTTCGCTGGAAGAGTGCTCTGAGGTGATCCTCCGTGGGATCAGCAGACGGCACCGCGAGATCGTTATTCCTTGGAAGCTCCGGTTCTTGCCGTTCCTCCGGATCTTTGCCCCGAAATATCTTGACAAGCTGGTCCGAGGTGAGATGGATCGTCAGGAGTAATCGTCTTGCATATGGATACACCTAGTCCTAGGCGGGCCCATTGTCGATGGGCCCTTTTCTTTTGCGCCAGATCACACTGATATCGAATGCTTCGGCAGGTGGTGGAAGAGCTGGCAGACGAGCTCGGGACCTTGCCAATCGACTCGTGTCCAGAGAGCTTTCGGTCGATCACCACCCGACGAACTCCGCTGATGAGGCTCGTCAGGTTGTCTTGGATGCGGTGGCTTCGAGTTGCGAGTGCCTTTGCGTTGCTGGCGGAGACGGCACAATTCGGAACGTCCTGGACCTTGTCGCCTCCACCGATACACCGCTCGCTGTTCTACCATCGGGCCGGGGTAACGACTTTGTGAGAGCGATTGGGGGACCGAGTAGTGTGGATCGTGTCGCACAGGCGATCCAATGTATGGCGATCAGGCGTGTCGATCTCGGAGCTGTCAACGGAAGTCTGTTCGCCACCGTTGCAGGTTGTGGTCTAGATGCAGAGGTAGGGCGATTAACCGAGGGAGGATCAGCGTTCGGGAGCACGGCCGGGTATCTGGTGCAGGCGATTCGAAGCATCTCGTCTTTTTTAGGGTATGTGATCCGCGTCGAGGTGGACGGACGGGTTGTGTGGGACGGAGACACGACCTTGGTTGCGTGTGCAAACACGTCGACATATGGGGGCGGTTTCATGATCGCTCCGGGCGCTGACCCGACAGATGGGTTGCTCGATGTGTGTGTTATCAAACGTGTCAGTAGGATCAAAGCACTGAGTCTTCTGCCTCAACTGGCCGTGGGTGAGCACACGGGTCATCCGGATGTCACGTTCTATCAGGGCGAGTCGGTCAGGATTACCTCTGAGGAGCTGCTCCACGCAGTCGCGGATGGTGACGTGGTGGGACAGATTCCACTACAGATCACGACTCGTGCGAGTGTTCTGGATGTGATTACAGAGTGTTCGTAATCGGAGACTGGTATCGTGTGTTCGGACAGTTTGTAATCTTTCCGATTTCTAAATGTAAACAAAGCAATCGGAAGAAGCCTGAAAGGCAACGTCTGATATTCAGTGTCCAATATCCAATGCCGTATGGCGATGGTGCAGCGGTAAAATGGCCTCCGTGCGTTTGTGCGGGGATTTACCTAGAACGAAGCGCCAAAGTGGGAGGCAAAGATGAGGAAGTCGGTGAAGTCGATCTGGTGGTCAGTGTTGTAGTCGTAGGAGGGGTCGTAGCCGAGACGGTCTGCAGTCGTGTTGAAGTGCCCGGCGAAGCGGAGGAAGTCTTCGAAGTCGACGTCTCGATCTTTGTCGGAGTCAGCCGCTTCAGCGGATTCGGCCGTGATCGTTCCCGACTTAAACGAGAGACCGTAGCTCTCGGATGTTCCGGCAATAGTTGAGACCGCGACCGCAGTTAGTTTATCAGAGTAGACCGAGACGGTCTTGATGGTGCCCGGATCGGTGGAGATCACGATGTAGCCCGGATCCTTGGGAGAATCGAGCAACAGAGTCGCCGCAACTGTGTTGTCCCCGAGGCTCTCGAGCGTGACGTCGTACCGGCCCGGCTGATCGAGGACTAGGTAGTCGGCACCCCAGAGTCTGGCGAGCCGCTGTGTTCGGTCAGATGTCGAGACTGTGTCGGTCCCGACTTGTCCTAGGTCTATCCGCTTGTAGCCAAGGGCGGCCGGCCCGTCGAAGTATGTTGCCGCGGTCCAAGCGAAGAAGAGATCTTCAAATCGCTCTTTCCCGAGCTTGGCAAGCGAAGTGTTGAGGCCTTCGACACCGTTCAATTGCTCCGAGACGAGAGGTCGAAAAACCTGCTCACCGACACGCTGCGCAAGGTAGACGCCGAACAGGTAGACTTGATCGAAGTCGAAGGGCAGGTCTTCCCAGACTGTGAGTTTGATGTTGGGCGCCTGCAGAAAGGTCTCACCGGCCGTTGTTGTCGTGTCCTTGTACCCACACGCTAATTCTGCATACTCCGAACACATCTCGTCGATCCAGACGTCCTCGTCGCTATCGCCGTACCAGTGCAGCATGTGCTGGAATTCGTGAGCAAGCGTCTGTGGCGGGTTGCTGACCGACTCGAGCGGATCCACGTAGAGGATCTCACGCATAGCTTGACCGGTCTGGTTGTTCGCATCGAAGTAGCCGATGAAGGTTGATCCCGTGATCTGCGAGTCGAGAATGTCTAGGAGGACGATCAGGATGCGTGGGTCGTTGTCGACGTCTGGTGGTGCGCCGAAGAGGTCCGTCGAGATGTCGTAGACGCCGCGGTTAGGGTCTGCTGCTGTCGATGCGTCGAAGATCTGTGCAATCTCTGCGATGCGCGCGTCGTGAACCTGAGGTTTGTTGGCAATCACGTCTTCGACGAAGACGTAGACGTTCTTTCCCACGTATCGACACGTTGTAGTTGTCTGGTAAATGCCACCGCCTATCAGGACAAAGCTGAAGGCTGGGACGGTCAGCTGATCGCCGACCTGGAAGGTTGTAGCGGTCGTTTGACGTGTCAGAACGGGTCGCTGGACACGTGGGATGAGATGTGTACCGGAGGCGCCACGTGTCTGAGCGTAGGTGATCGACGACAGTAGAATCACTGCGATCAGAAAGTGACGGATGGGTAAGATCCGTTTAAGCATTCTAGAAGGGGGCGCTGAGGATCGCTCGTGTGCCTGCGGTGGGATGTTGTCGGATTTGAAGCGATATGAGTCGCGGGAGCGTCTTGCGGGCAATGTGAGATGCGTTGATCGCACTCGCGAATCTGTTGAAGAGAAGACCGCCGACGAAGAGCAGACCCTTCTGTCTAGCGGAGTTGGCCTTGCGTCTGAGCACTCGAAACTGTGAACGCGAATCGCTCGAGTCCCATTCCCAGATGTTGTGCGGCGTCTCTTCGACCAGGCTTGCGTTCTCTCCGCTCGTAAACAGCTTGTGCGCGTTTCGGGAATAGATGCTCTCGTATACCGTTACCTCCTCGAGGAACGTGTCGGATTTGCCGGTCGTGTTCAGTCCCGCATGGGCCGACGCATAGGCCTTGAAGTTCTCCCGGCGCGTCGTTTCGAGATGCTCGAACAATGCTAGCCCCGCCCAGAGTGAAGCTTCGGTAAAGAGGAAGAACCGGCCGGACTTCGGTCCGCCCGCGTAGATCTCCCCAAGACCTGGCACAAGGAGTGACAGAAAGGCCGCGGCCTTGGGGTTCTTGGTCTCCGCCTGTATTCGGAGTGGGGTCCAGAAGACACAGAGCGCGAGCAGAATGAGGACCGATCGCTTCATCTAGAAGGATTTGCTGAGATAGGCTGTGGCGCCGTCACGGCCGTCCGGTGCAAAGGGTACGAAGTTGACCCAAACCCGTCGGCTCTTCGGGGTGATGCTGTTCGTGTATGCGGAGGCGTGGATTGCGCTGATCACGTGGTTGACGACGGTCAGTCCGATCACGACCGACGCGCGCTTCAAATGTTTGTTACTAGCGTTTCGCATCGTCTCATACTGAAGCTGCAGGTCCGAATTGATCGACTGGTTGTCGACTCCGAGCGGCTGGGTCATGACGTCATTCCATCCGTAGACAAACTGTGCATATTTCCCGACAAGCTCGTAATATTGCTGGATGTCTTCCTGCTTGGATGGAAGCGTTTCCGTTTCGATGTACCGTTCGCTCTCGGGCTGAATCGCGTTGTAGGCCTGCCACTCACGATATCGCCCCTCGTTCCACTGCTGGTCTGCAAACTGTCTGAATTCTGCTCGAAGGTCCGCACCCTTGCTGCGCCAGCTCGCCCAGGCAATCCAAGTGAGGGTTTCCGCGCCCAAGAAACCAGCCGCTCGGTATTTGGCGCCTGAGTAGTACTCACCCCACCCCGGAATGGCCAGCGACATGAAGAAGGCCTTCTTGGGGGATTTGCCCTCGGCAAAAATGGGGCTAGAGAGCAAAGCGGACAGTAAGGCTGTCGCGAGCAGAAGCCTGCCGATGTTAGAGCGTGCGGTATCCTGGGATCGTGCGTTCACGGTGTTGCTCCTACCGTTGGGAAGTATCCGAACAGAAGCGTGAAGTAGAGTTTTACGCCGCTTTTCTCGAGCGTCTGACCGATCTTGGTGAGCGGCACGTTGTCGAATCCGTACGCGACATCGAAGGCGAAGCGGGCCGGATAGTCGTAGAACATGGTGGCGTCGTACCGGATCTGAACGCC
>DPVD01000235.1:0-4369 GCA_003526745.1 Candidatus Latescibacterota bacterium | reverse complement strand
GCGGAACAGTAACCTTAAATACTGCGATATGTCACCCCCTATGTCAAGCATAATCGTATCAATTCCCATCCCTCAAATTACAGATTATTCGTTGAATCAGACCTCTGAAACGAATGCTCAGGAAAACCAATCGAGCAAACAAAAAGGAGGCGCCGAATAAGAAATTGAGGGCAGGGCAGAGCCTGTCCGTAACATTCAGGTCTTAGGAAAGGTTAGCTGAAAGCGAGCGCCACCCATAGGACTGTCGAGGATTTCAACACCGCCATCGTGCACGGCCATAGCCCTGCTCACGATGGCGAGTCCTAGCCCAATTCCACCGATTCGTGAGCTCCGGCTCTCGTCTATCCGAATAAACGGCTTCAGTATCCGTTCGCGCTGTTCGGCGGGTATACCCGGCCCATCGTCGTCCACGGTCAGGTAGAAAACCTCTCTCTCCTCGAAGCACCGGATGTCCACTCCCGACTCGGCGTGACGTGTCGCGTTCGTCACCAGGTTCAGGACTGCCCGTTTGAATAGACGCGGGAGAGCGTAAACCGTATCGACTTCACACTGAACCGTAAGCCGCAAATCCTCTCGCAGATCTCTGGAGATTTCGACCACCTCTTCAAGGACAGATTGCACACAGACGGGCTCGCGTTCGCCATCTTCGCCATCCCTGCCGAGCCGCACGAACGTGGTCAGTTCATCGACCAGGTCATTCATCTCCGTCAGGGTCTTCTGGATCCTGCCCAGCTGTCTTTGCCTCTCTTTCGGAGACTCCGCCTCCTCCGCAGCGTCCCGCATAAAAAAGAGCCTCGCCAGCGGCGTCCTCAATTCGTGGGAAACTGCCCGAAGCAACTCGTTCTGACCTTCGACCAAGTTCTTGATCTGATCAGCCATCCTGTTGAATGTTCTGGCCAGATGACCGAACGCATCCAACTGAACCACCTGTACTCGGCTGTCCAGGTCTCCCTCACCGAACCGTTCGGCGACACTGGACAGGCCGTTGATGCGTTTATCCAGCGGCCGGATCAGGAAGTAGATGGCGGGCCCGACCAGAAGGATCGGGATACCGATCGCGCTCAGCAGAAACAGATTACGGGTCTGCGACCAGTTGGAGGGCCAGGGCGGAGCCCCAAGTCCACCGGGCGGAGGTCCCGGACTTCGGTCGGGACCGCGCCACAAGCCTCTCGACTCTGCCCGTTCCCGTCTGCCGCCCTGCTTCCCACTTCGCCCGAAACCCTCACGGGGTAGGTGATCGGATCGAAATCCGAAACCATCTCGATCTCCACCGCGTCGTGAGAAGTAGCCAATTAGGACCTGACCATCCATAAACAGGCTGAAAACACCGGTGCGCCCATCTTCGTCGGCGAACAGAAATGTCTCTCCACCCTCGGACAGCCGCTGCTGCACCTGATCGGGCAGTCCCTCAGCCGACGGCAGAATCCGAAACCGCATACGTGCGGCTCTCGACAGCTGAAACAGCTCTTCCTCTTCGAGGAACAGGTTCTCGGACTGGACGCGTGACTTGATGAACTCCGCGGAATCGATCAACCGTTCCTCGAAAGCCCGCTCTCTAGCGGTTTGCAAGCCCTTGCTGATGATGTAGAGGGTCCCGAGGGTTCCGACGACCAGAACGATCGCGATCCCTAAGTAGACCTTGAGAAACAGGCGGTTCAAGTCTTCTCGCCGGCCATCAGATAGCCGACACCTCTTACCGTCTTGATATAGTGGGGTGCACCCGGGTTGTCCCCGAGCTTCTGTCGTAGCCTAGAGATATAAACATCGACACTGCGGTCAAGTCCGTCGTAGTCATACCGGAATAGCGCCTGGTAAATCTCCTGACGACTGACGACCTCGCCGGCTCTGGACGTCAGATAGGAGAGCAGATCGAACTCGATCGTAGTCAGCTCGACCTGACTCCCATCGATTTCGGCCTCTCTGCGACTTCCATCGACCGTCAACTCACCGACGCTCACCTTCCCCGTCTTTGAGGGTGCGTTTTTGCGCTGCGACCGCCTAAGCAGGGCACGAATCCTCGCAAGCAGGAGCCTCGGATTCACGGGCTTGGTCACAAAATCGTCGGCACCGAGTTCAAGCCCGAGGATCTCGTCCAGATTATCATCCCGTGCAGTCAGGATCAGGATTGGCCCGGCATACTGCGGCCGCACCTGTCGGCAGACCTCGAACCCGTCGACCCCTGGCAGCATGATGTCCAGCACCACGAGGTCCGGCTGCTCCTTGATGATCAGATTCCTCGCCAGCTCTCCGTTCTCTTCTTGGAGCACGTGGAACCCTTCCCGGCCCAACCGCTCCTTAGTCAGTTCAGCCAGCTCGATATCGTCTTCGACCAGTAGAATCGTGTTTGCTTCCACCTCTTCCCTCACTCCTACCAAGGGTGTGCGCGACGCGGTAATGTTAAAAGGTAGGATCATCGTAGCCTCCGAAGCAACGGCGTATCAGGGTGTATACCCGAGCACCACGAGCTGTTTCTTAAGCTGGTGGCGTGCGCGGCAGATCCGGGACTTGACCGTCCCCTCGCTACATCCCAGGGCCCTTCCGATCTCTCTGTAGGACATGCCGTCTAGCTCTCGGAGGACGAGGGCCGACCGGAATTCGGGTGTGAGCCGCGCGAGAGCTTTCTGCAGGAAGTCATCCGCTTCCCGCTGCTCGAGGCGCGATTCCGTTCGCGTGGGTTTAGAAAACAGGTCGTCTCCCGTTGCCTGCTTCGACCACCAGTAGTCGTCGCATCGGTCCTTCCGGGCGTGGTAGGCCTGCTGGACCCAATCCTTGCAGCAGTTGATCGCAATCCGATACAGCCACGTGAAAAGCTGCGATCCGCCCCTAAACTGGTGGAGCGATCGATGCGCTCGGATAAACACCTGCTGCGTCACGTCCTCTGCATCGTCCCGGTCTTCAGCATACGAGCAGGCGAGTCCATAGATCCGATCGCGATAGCGGTCGTAGATCACGCCGAAGGCTTCCTCGATATGGCCGTGGAGGGCGATCTTGCAAAGCTCGGTGTCTGTCCGTGTTTCGTAGAACTTTGTTGTCAGCGTTGGCAAAAACGATTCTCCTTGGTGTTCGCGTGTGGTTCAAACAATACCACATCGCGCTCAGAGCGTCTGTAAGCCCTTTGTCGGTTGATTGTAACAGTCTGTGAAGCCACAAACTTTATACAGACACGCAAAAGGCCCCGATCCCACTGGAGATTCCACAGGATCGAGGCCTACTTGAGCCGGGCAGATTTTCGTCTAGCTAGTCAATCCAAAGAACTCAACAAACGTCAGGAAGTCCGTAAAACCGACTGCACCGTCTCCATCGAGATCGAAGGTGGCATCAAAGTCGGAATCCGAGGAGGTCTTCCCGAACTGAGCTACAAACGCCAGGAAGTCTGAAAAGCCTACGTCGCCGCTGCCGTCGAAATCGCCGACGAGCATTTTGGCGATTGTCCAAGTCTGCATCACAGACGTCCCATCGGCGCTCATCGCCGTAACCACAACCGTCTCATTCTGCGATCCCAACGGCACAGTCAGGACGAGTGTCCCTGAAGATTCCACGTCTGCCGTGCCGTTCACGAGCCAGACGTAGCTGACGGTATCCCCGTCCGGATCCTGAGCATCGACCGTAAAAGTGACGACGGTCCCTTCCATCGCCACGAGCCGGTTCCGGGGAGGATCGATCGAGTCGAAGGCTGCCGGTCTGTTCACGTCCGTGATAGCAATCTCAACAACCTCACTCGCATCATCCGTGCCATCAGAGACGGTGAACGTCACCATCACCGACGTTCCCCCTAGGTCGAACCCCGGTGTCCACGTAAACGTGCCGTTCTCGAAAGCGGATCCATCGGGCAGGCCCGTGGCGGAAAGTGTCAGCGTGTCGTTGTCCTGATCCGACCCGGACAAGGCGAACGAAAGCACCTCTCCTTCGAGGACGACCTGAGCTCCGATTGTAGCCAGAGTCGGCGCATTGTTGATCACTTGAGGGAAACTGGTTGCATCGCCGGGGTTCGTCACCTGTGCGCCCACCATCGGGTTACCGTCCCCATCCGGGTCGCCCAACTCTGTGCCGTTCGAGAATCCGTCGCCATCCGAGTCGGCCGCAGCAAACGTCGCGTTCCAGTTGACTGAAGCACTTGCGCCTGATCCGTTAAGGGGAACAGCATTGCCAAAGGCGTTCAGGGCCCCGCCACCGGACGCACTGGTGTGACAGTTCGCGCAGCCGAACTTTGCGCCGTTAGGAAGTTGCCGGACTCGCGACGCCCGAGCTCCGACATCTTGGGGCAACAGCGACCAGACCAGTCCTACGCACACAGCGATCCCTACCGCCTTTCTCATACTGTTGATATCCTCCAAACAAAATGTGGTGCTTCGCGGCCAAGCGAATCCCT
>DPVD01000282.1:0-3129 GCA_003526745.1 Candidatus Latescibacterota bacterium | reverse complement strand
CCGACGATTTCGCCTGCATCGACATCCAGATCGACGTGTTTGACAACGATACGGCGCCCATACCGTTTTGTTAATGCCCTGACGCAAAGCTTCATCGGTCCACTCCAGATTCTCGGACGTGTCCTTTGACGTGCCCTTCGATCTCTGCCCTTACCAGCTTACGCTCTTCGAACAGGAGGAACACCCGATCACCCGACAGATGGGTCGGTTGGTTGCCCCCTAGGCGACACAAACCGGCAGAGTCGATTCGAACCGTTTTTAGGTCAGATCCCGAAAGGTCTAGCGTGAGACCATAGCCGTCGATGTCGATGACAAGCGAGCTGTCAGAGGACGCGTGCAGAAGGCTCCCCTCTTTATCGACGCGTATATGATCGGGTTCACCATCCTTGAACGATATCAGAGACGAGCCGCCATTGACCGAACTCTTTCCAGCTTCGTTCGAACCTATGTGAATCCGGACATTGCCCTGTGCCTCAATCAGGCTGACCTGGTCCCCGTCGACCTTCAGTGCGCACGTGTCGGCCTGGATCGTCGCGGCGGACTCCTTCCGTGACACCGTCAGGTCCGCCGAGCCAAGAAGATTCACGACAGAAAGCACTTCGTTAGCCAGCTCCAGCACCGCCATCGACGCGGTCGCCCGGATAGTGTATGCCTCCCGCCCGGTTCGGGTGAGACTCGGTTCGCCCTCGAGTTCGACACGACCGGCATCTCTTAGAATGGTCGTGGAGGCCGAATGACTGGCCCACGCACCCTGAGCGAGGCTGGAACCGTTTGTGAATCTGAGAGAATCGCCTCCCTCATATGCAGTCAGTGCAGGCGACTCTATCGTCAGGGTGCCATTTTCGCCATTACGATACCGGACACTGCCCGATCCAACTGAGGAATCCCCGGATACACTCCTGAACCATCGGTTCGCCCTGACGTGTCCCCCGCCTGCGAGGGCGATCCTAACATCACCCTTCGCGTTCACGGTGCTGGCAGCCTGTCTATAGGTGACTTCTCTAGCGGATAGTGTTCTAGCCTCATCCGCAAGCCGCACGCCACCAGAAAGTCGCGTGATGCGAGTATGTGAGTCGAACGTGAGCCGATCCGCAAAGAGCGTGTATCGGTCGTCCTGAAACTGAACATTCTTGTAGAAGTGGTAGGCCTGTTCCTCTGCAGTCACTGCCGCCGAATCAGCCCGAATCCTGCTGTGCTGAAGAATCGCAGTAACCTCTCCGGCGTAGCTCCGGCTTGTGCGACCGTTGCGGGTGCGAGTTTCACTTCTGGACGCACGGATTTCGTCCGCGAGACTCGATCCTAAGGCGATCGGTCCCGCGGACAGAAGAACGAATAGTGTCAGCGTTCTAGCCACGGCTCGTGTCGATGCGGGTGACGACTTCCTTAAGTGTCCATGTCGACAGGTTGGATGTGGCCTCGAAGCCAATACCGGTTTCAACACCGTGGTCACTCACGATGCGGACGTTGGAGGGTCCCTGAATCATCTCGGTCTCCTCTTCCCACCGAAGCGTGTCCGTATAGAGGAGGGATCCACGGGAGGACTCGAGGACAACGCTGTCCATGGCCGTCAGGATGCGCCGGCCTTCGTCGATCAAGGCCTTCTGCGAGATCAGCGTGGAGATGATCGAGTCTGCGGACTCACTGTAAAAAACGACCGAGACGCCTCCATCAAGCCTGGACACGTATTCTCGGTCGTTTTTGCTAAGGTGGGGCGAGGTGATCCGGGCGCGTAGCTTCCCGTTCCGGGTCACCTCTTTTATGACGTCCCAGGCTTCTTGGTCTGGGCGGCCTGTCCCAAGATCCGTTGAATGCTCGCCTGGCGGTTGCTCGTCAGGCGTTGAACAGGCCAGCGCAAGGGCCAGCAGCAGGATTCGTACGCCCACGGCCGAGTCAGACGGTCTCGGGCTGCCCGTTCTCCTGTCTGCGGTTGATGGCCTGACGGGCCACACAGGCTTCCATAAATCCATAGAACAGCGGTGAGGGCTGCTCAAGTCTGGATTTGAACTCTGGATGAGCCTGAGTCGCGACAAAGAACGGGTGATTCGGCAACTCGATGAACTCCATCAATTTCGTACCGTCATCCCGACGATGGAATCCGGAGAACACGAGACCGTGTTCTTCTAGCAGATCGATAAATTTCGGTGAGACCTCGTAGCGATGGCGGTGGCGTTCGATCACGGCTCGTTCGCTGTCCAGAATCACGCCGACACGGAAGTTCTCGTTCGGGTTTTGGCGCATTTTCTCGAGTCGTGCGGCGTCATCTTCGAGGCGTCCTAAGCGCTCATACAAATCTATGAGCCTGCTGTCGCGTTTGAGAACGGCCGCGTAGCCGCCGAGGCGCATCGTCCCACCGTACCTGCTTTCCTCAATAATCTCACGCTGCGAGTACTGGATGTCGATAACGGCGTTCGGTCCGTCCGGATCGATCTCGGCGGAGCTGGCATCCAAAAGACCTGCGACGTTCCTCGCATACTCGACGACCGCCATCTGAAGCCCGTAGCAAAGACCCAAGAAGGGCACGCCGTCCTCCCGTGCAAAACGGATCGCTTCCAGAACACCGTCCGCCCCACCCTCTCCAAAGGCACCCGGAACGATCACACCGTCGAACTCCGCGAGTGCCTCAAATGAGACTCCCTCAAGGCGTTTGGAATCAATCCAGGATATCTGGACGTCCGTGTCGAGCGACGCCCCGGCGTGTTCGAGGCTTTGATTTACGGAGATATATGAGTCCGTGAGCTCGTACTCGCCAATCTCCACATACTTGCCAACCATCGCGACCTTGACGTGGTGCTGAGGATCACGAATCCGACCGATAAGCTTCGACCAGTTCGACCAGTCTGGTGTGGTTTCTGGCTCCAGGTTCAGGTGATTCAGGATCTTCTCGCCCAACCCTTCCTTTTCGTAGTCGAGAGGGACTTGATACTGTGTGTCCGAGTCGGGAGCGGAAATAATTCGGTCGATCGGGATGTTCGCCGATACCGTGATCTTCTTCTTGCGGGGCTCGTCGATCGGGTCGACGGCACGGCAGAGGATGAAGTCAGGGAAGATGCCGTGCTCGCTGAGCAGGCGGATGGCCTGTTGGGTCGGCTTGGTCTTCATCTCCGATATATGGGCAGGCACTGGGAGATA
>DPVD01000295.1:0-3142 GCA_003526745.1 Candidatus Latescibacterota bacterium | reverse complement strand
AGGAGATTGGCTGCGGTGTCACAATCGGGCCCCTATTGTTGCTTCTTCCATTCCTCGTACTCGATTCTTGCTTCGTCGGTCAGAGGGTAATACTTGCGCAGATCGCCACCCTCCGAGAGACGCTCCCTGCTGAAGACCTCCCACTCGGCGTGCTCACCTGCTTTCTCCGCCAACTCCGGCGCGAGGTCGATCGGCACCACAACCGCACCATCATCATCCGCGATGATGATGTCTCCCGGAATGATTAGTGTTCCGCCGCATCCAATTGGGCAGTTTACGCCAGTCGGCCAGATGTTGGTCTGAGTGTGGAAGTTGGGTGTGAATCCTCGAGTCCAGAGGGGCAGATCCAGGTGCTTGACCTTCGGGTAGTCCCGGATACAGCCATCGACGATCACACCTGCGCCGCCACGTCCCTTGAAGAAAGTGAGCATCATGTCGCCGAAAACGCCGCTTTCAAGGTCACCTCTCGCGTCAACAACTACGACGTCGCCCGGCTGTGTGTGGTAGAGCGCGTGTCGGTGAAGCTGTTTTTCGCGATCGACGTACTCGCCCGGCTTATACAGATCTTCCCGTTTGGGTAGAAACTGAAGCGTGATGGCCGGCCCTACGATACTGGCACCGTCGGTCCTAGCGAGTGGCCCGGCGATATGAGCGCTGCGAACACCCAGCTTGGCGAGCTCGCCGCTTGCCGTTGCACTCCCGATGTCCGTGAGTTTGTCGATCAGGTCCTGAGGGGGGCGTTCGATGTCCGGCGTTGTGATGCCGCTAGATTCCATAACTTCCCTTTCGAAGGGTTGATGTGAGGCCGACAAGTTAGGTAGTTATGGTGAACCAAGAAAGAATAGAGGAAGGAATATGGAGATAATCTGTGAAGGATCTCTTCTGGCCGCCGCTGGGTGTCTTGTTCAGCCTCACGTGATGGTCCGGACCCGTCAACTGAACGCACCCATCAAGCAAGTGTTAGAAAATGTGAGCACGAAAGAGGGTTTGAATAAATGGTGGTTGGTCCCACCGGAGGGCTTCGAGCTGCGATGGGAAGAGGACGCGAGTATGTCCAGCTTTCTGGACACCTAGGCGGAAGGTATAGTTGGCAAGATGGGAGAGATGGATCTGGCAGAGTAGGCAGGAGAACCCGATACACCGTGGCTCGGAAAGGCCGGAGGCTGGAATCTCGGTTTTCTCTCTGGGCTCGGATGCTACTACTAGAAAAAAGAACGCCGGGGTTCCTCGCATCAGAAACAGGAAAGAGGTGAAGCCCGGCCGGTGCTCGCCCCGCGATCGATCTACGGGTTGACTGGGCAATCAAGTTTTCTCGCAGACTTCTCTGTATGTCCTCGGCAGCATGCCTTCGACATTCTTGAACGTCGATGTGAGCTGCCGATAGTTGCGGAAGCCGCATTTGTCGGCCACCGAGTAGAGGGGTTCGTCACCCGTTCGGATCAGCTGTTTTGCCCGTTCGACCCGATGCCCTGCAACGATGCGTTTGAAAGACGTGCCTAGGTTCTCTCGGAATAGCTTCGAGACGTATCGGGGCGAGATGCTGAAGTGGTTGCACAGGTCGTCTATCCGGAGGCCCGAATCGTAGGCGTGATCCTTGACATACGCCTCAAGCCGTTGGGCGAGCGTCCTTGTAGATGGGTAGCGCGCGTCGAGCAAACGACGGATGATCGTCAGTAGTTCTTCGGTCTTTAATGGCTTCTTAAGGAAGTTGTGTGCACCCCTGCGCATCGCTAAGACCGCGGATTCGACTGTTGCGTAACCTGTCACCACGATGATATCCGTTTGGATACCCTCGCGGCTGACGCTTTTCAGGATGTTCAGAGCGTCGAGCTTTGGCATCTTCAGGTCTAGAACAGCGACGTCGATCTCCTTTGTTAGCAGGATATCGAGCGCTTCCTGTCCATCACTGGCTTTGCGCAGATCCCAAGGCTCGCGGCTGAGGCGCGTGGCCAGAAACGCTAGAAAATCCTCATCGTCGTCAGCAACCAGGACAACCGGTGCTGTGTCGGGGTCGTCGCTCATTTGCACTCTGCAAGTAGCGTAACATTAGAAAAATCAAAGATATGAATGGTCTTCTGAGGGCACAAAAGAAAAAGGACTAAAAACCGTTAGACGAAAAAGAGAACTTCGCGGTTGGTGAAGATGGGCGCTTGCAGGAGGGTGACGGCGAATCGAGAGTTCGCCGTCTGGTTCTGGCTCTAGAGGGGACTTTCAGATAGCTGCCGATAGATACAGAGAATGCGCCCGTTAAGGTAGGTGTTCGGAGGCCGAAGGTGAAATTGCCGATTCCGACGGTGTTGCCGACCTGATAGTACCCCGTGTCGGAGCGGAAGGTGGCGTAGCTTACCTATAGGTATCCGCCGCCTTCTTTCTGAAGCCACGCACCTGCGCGTGAGGATACTGGTGTGATGACGGCGGACAGCAGAGACGGTTCGGCAATAACCAGAGTCGTTTCACGTCTATCCTATCGTGATTAACGTCGCCCCGGCTGCGACCTGATCTCCTTCCGAAACATCTACCGACTGGACAGTCCCAGACACCGGCGATGCGATTTGCATTTCCATCTTCATAGCTTCGAGAACGAGGAGAGGATCACCTTCGTTCACTCTGCTGCCCTGAGTGGCGAGGACCCGGATGACCTTGCCCGGCATCTCGGCATGAACCAGCTGTCCCTGGCCGCTGGCTGGCGCTGCGCTCGGTGCGGCCGATCCTTCCGTGAGCTCGACCTGGTAGGTATTCCCGTTAACAGTCGCCTGATCTCCATCTATCGACAACTGGAACTGCCGACCGTTCACGGAGATCGTGTAGCTGGCTGGACCGCTTGTCGCGGCGGCCGGTTGGTCGGCTGTCTTGTCGACCTTCCGTACTCCGACCTCACCTTTCCCGTTGAGGAAGTCGACACCTTTTTCTTTACACGTGGCGACGATGAAAATGTTCTCGTCTGTCTCCGGAAGGCTTTCGCTATGGAGGATTTTCTTGGCCGCGTCGATTCCCTTGTTCGGGTCAGCGTCGTTCCGCTCGAGAACTGGCTGTGTGGTTGGCTCTAGGCCGAGCTGCTCTGACGCGATTCTGACGACCTCGGCATCCGGTGCTACGGGTGTCTTGCCGAAGTATCCGAGGACCATCTGCCCGTAGGGATCGG
>DPVD01000126.1:0-5234 GCA_003526745.1 Candidatus Latescibacterota bacterium | reverse complement strand
CGTGAACCAATAGAAGGCAGGTCCCGAACAAGATGATGTAGTATAGACATTGGTCAGGTAACAAGGAGAAGTGCGACTGAACTTCACGTAATCAACAGAAACCGCCGTGGTGCACGCAAAGAGTGCACTCGTGAACGGAGAATCGAGCCAGAGTGCGATAGCTGTCGCACTTCTAGGGCCGATTCAGCAGACAAACACGAATCTCTTAGGGGTGGGAGACGCGCAGAACATGTGCGATCTGGTGGGCTGTCGTCCGCGAGATGACCATTCTTGAGGGATTATTGTGTTTAGGGAGAAGTCCGCTCGCGTACGAGAGGCCTTTTCCTGGCGAGACGGAAGTGTTCAGATCGTCAGGTAAAGATCATCGTATGAGGAAGGAGGTAACCTGAAAACATTCGAAATACGCACACGCGGATTCGGACACACTGTGGGTGAGTGCGTCTCCATCGGATTGGGCCATCAGCGCTCAAAGGACGCGGAAACATCGGGAATTATCGCTTAAGGTTGTTGTTCCGTCTGCCGATAGTAGGACTACGTAATTAAGGCAAATCTATTTCCGTCTCAGTCTGTTTTGAGCGAGAAAGCCTTGTTAAGCGTGGATTTTCAACCCCTTGAAAAACAAAAAGAAGACAAAATGCAGATAAAAAAATCAAACAGAAAACGGAGGTGATGACTCAGAGAAGTTGAAGCTGGACGCGTCACTGAGATTGTGAGATTTCTGGTGATGTGTGAAAGGATTCTAACCGGGATCGGCTAATACGGATGTTAGTCGGCCAAAAAAACGAAGCCGTTACGATTAAAGCTTCAAGCAAAGTCGTTCAATAGTCCAAGGAAGGAGCTCAACGATGAAACAGAGGCTCTTGAGTTTCATTGCGGTCGCCTTGGCCCTGTTCCTCGCTCCAGGAACATCGAAGGGTCAGACGGTCACCCTGACGCCAGCAGCGGTTCCCAACGGGATCGCCCTAGCTTCAGGCGAACAGTATCATCAGCGAATGGAGATTCGCTTCGGTGGAACTTCGACAAGTGGTGCGAGAGGTATCACGATCACGGTTCCGGCCGAGCTGAACGTTATTACAGCAAGCATTACCTCGACGGGTAGCGTTGCAGCCGCCACGTTCAACGTCTTTTACGCAGGTTCGCCTTCCAGCCAAGTTCTGAACTTCGCTGTCTCTGGAACGGCGGCCAGCCGGACGGCCACGATCGAGTTCGATGTTACAACCCCGGCAAACTTCGCGGGGGTCGCCACTGGCACGAAGGTCGATACCGTCTACCAGCTGGCAATTGCGTCGACACTTGGTAGCAACCAGACAGTCGCAGTCGCTAAGCACAATAATCTGCCGATTCGCGAGGTCAGCTTCTCGGCACCGCACGCGACGAACGGTGACACGACACAGGCTGGTGGACGCTTCTACAAGCTTGCTTTTTCGAGTCTTCCCGACCTCAGTCATAGAGACGTTT
This sequence comes from Candidatus Latescibacterota bacterium, assembly GCA_003526745.1. GTDB lineage: Bacteria > Latescibacterota > UBA2968 > UBA2968 > UBA2968 > UBA2968. The sequence goes on along the minus strand of DPVD01000126.1, from coordinate 3,776 downwards.
CGGGTCTCTCCCGTGCTGCCAGTGGTGCAGCAACCCTCGGTCTTCTGACGGATGCGTCAACTGACGTTCTATATTCTTTCTACCTATCGACTGATTCTTCCCTGATCGAGCGTCCTCAGACACTCGGCGAGGTTGCGTTCTTTACGTCTCTCGCAACGGTTCCTGCTGGGTCGAATGTTCCCCTTCTCGGTACGCGGCAGAATCCGAGAGTTGTCGACCGTACGTATATCCGTGAGGATTTCAGCACGGTCTGGTCGACGGCGGCAGGTGACAGCGTCGCAGGTATCATCTCACTCGCAGGTACGCAGGACAACACGACATACTACGTCTATGCCCTCGCGGATCCGTCACCTGATCGTATTCCTGCCATCAGATTGGTGGGTACGAACGGCGGTTCACTGAAGAAGGGCTTCGAACCCTCAGTCCGTGGTGCCTTCTCCGGTGGAGTGTTCCTCGGTCGATCGGGTCCGTTGTTCGTCCAGCATCCGCCCGAATTCATCGTGGCTGGTTGGGATTACGACAACGATACTGACGACGACTTCGCGACGACGGGCGTGGTCCAGATTCCAAGTGACATCATCAACATGGGAATCACAGCATCGAACCGGAAGGACAACGTCAACGCGACGATCGATACCGGTGAGTTCTTCGGCAAGAGTACTGCCGGAACGGCTCTCGCGTCGTTGAATAGTGGGTTGGTTCCGGGCCCAATACCTGACATTTCGCTGCTCTACGTGGCGGATGACAGTGACAACCCGTCGGACTTCCAGATGAACGTCATCCTTTCTACGAATAGTGGACTGGGTGTGGCCGATCTTGTTGGCACAGGGATCGACTCCTTCAATGTCGCAAGCTCGATTCGGATCCCCGGAACCGACACGCTTACGGCAGGGTTTGTAGCCTATAAGTTCGATCCGATTGTCAGGGATGGTGTGACGAACCTGATCAACTCTTACGTGCCCGAAGGGGCATACAACGTCTACTTCGTCGCGACGGATGGCACACACCGTACGGTGTATCAGGTTGTTGACGATCCCTACTCGGGTACCCCGCTCGCCACGCAGCTGCGTGTGCGGCACTCACCGAACATCCAGCAGGTCGACGCGTTCTCATTGAATGACTTCGACGGCGACGGCGATCTGGATGTTGTCACGGGTATCGACGTTTCCCAGATGATGACAGACACCGACGGCATGGACCTGAGTCCAGGACCTGCGCAGCGGTATGTCAACATATTCTGGGGTAACGCGGGTCTCGATGCCGATCTGGATGTCGACGACAATGCAACCATTGACCTCTACTACTCGACACGCAGTACGTTCCGCGCAGTCGGTGGTAGTGCCGCCTACACGAGCGGCAACTCTGATGGAACCGACCTCCTGTCCGCGATGGCGCAGGGTAACAACGATACACACCTACTTGCGCGCGGAATCCAGGAAGATCCCGATGGTCTCTTCGACGATAGCTACGCTTGGGATATCTGGAACTACGTCTCACCCGAGGGTACGATTCCGAGGACCGGTGTTCGCTACTACATCTACGGTCTGTTATCGGGTGGAAACACGCGCCGCATGGAGTCCTTCACGTCCAGTGGTGGAATCGTCTTTGAGCATCCTCCGTATGCGCGTGTAATTGAGCCCTCGCAGGACCTGACGGTGACCGTGGACGAGCCAGTGTCGATTCAGTGGGAAGCATTCGATGTGGACAACTCAGAGCAGAGCGGTCTCGCCGCGGTTCCGCTTGGCCAGAGCGGGAGAATCTCGCCCAACTCGAGCTTTGACTCGCCGAACATTCGAATCCTGCTGACCTCCTCCGATTTCGGTGAGGTGACGACGTGGGGTTCGATCACGGCAGCTACACAACAGACTCGGTTCTGGGTGGGTAACTCCTGCGATGGTTCGCTAGGTTCTGAGGTCGAGCTTAACGAGGGTGTGGACACTGCGTTTGTGATCCAGGGTAACCGCTTGCGCAACAGTCTGGGTGCCGGCGCCAGCAGCGCATCGCTTGAGCTGCAGACGAACAGCGGTCTTGGCCACACCTATTTTGTTTACGTGGCAATCGATCAGGGTGGAGACCAAACTGTGGCTAATCAGCCCGTGAACTTCGCGGCTCTGTCACCTGTTGTTCGAGCCCCTGGCCGCATCACCTTCACCGGTAGCGTGCCTCAGTCGCCGTCGACAAGCGCACGCTTCACGATGCCTACGCGTATGACGGCTGTTTCGAACCAAACGATTCAATTCCCGATCATCCCCGATGAGGGCGATGCCTCGGGTTCTACAGACATCGATGTGGTCGATCTCTTTCTCACTGTTGATCCGGATCTCTTCGAAGCGATCGATACGGATGCTGCTACCCCAGGTGTCCAGCCGTTCGTCCTCGGTGGTAACACTCAGATCTTGGAATCGAACGTGAGTCAGGCAGCCTACATTGATGGTTCCGGCCTACTGCGGTTGGACTTCATCTACAGCACAGGCGGTGGATCCTCGGGTCATCTCGACTTCTTCGATGGCGAGCAGATCTTAGCCACGGCCAACCTCCGAGCTCTGCCGCTGTCGGGCAACAGCACGGTCAACACGACGATCTCACTGGATAATACCGGAACCCGGGTCAGCAAGATGATAGCTGGTTCGACTACGCTCGGTATTGCAAATCCGGCTCCGACCAGTGTCGACATTGTCCGTCTTGCCCGGGTGTCAGGGACGGTCCCGCTTCAGGGTCGTACCTCGTCAGCGGACACGGTTACAATCCACCTCCGCGAGGTGGGTGACTTAAGGCCGGTACGCGATTCCCTGTTCACTCTGAACGATCAGTATGACGGAGCACAGGGTGTCCAGATACTTACGGAGGGGGTCACGGGTGCCTTTACGCTTAACAATGTGCCTTCGGGGCGCTGGATCCTTACGGCCTTTGTCCCGAGACACCTTGTTGGCCACGATACACTCAACATTGAAGGTGGTCTGGATGTCGTTGGTTTCCAGCCGACCCTCGACGGTCAGGGTGTCGACCGCACCGAATTACTCGCGGGCGATGCGGCTGGCTACTCTGACAGCACGGGTGCCAACCTCCCGGATAACGCTGTGAATACCGCAGACATCAACGCAGTCAACGATGCTCTGTTTTCGCAGCCAGGTGACTCGAACTTCAATACGTTCGCAGACATTAACCGTGATGGCATCGTGAACGGCACCGACAAGGACTTTACGTCGGTGAACAAGACCAGCAACACGGGTTCTAACAGTGAAATCGTGCCGGTGTTCCCGAACTTCAAGCAAGCCGTGGTGGAAGGTGACAACGCAGAAGCCGTCTTGATGTTGAAGGATCTACCCACGAGCGAAATCGCTCCGGGTGAGGAATTCGACGTCACGATCGCGGTGGAAGGCGCAGTCGCCGTTCGTACCTACGAATTCCACCTTTCATATGATCCTGAGATGATCGAGGTTGCAGACCTCGTGTCACAGGGCACGCTCTTCAAGAACTATCGCTTCGACATTGGCGGTAAGAACGAAGGCGGTGCCCTTGGACTGGTCAACTCGATCCTCGGCAAGACTCCAGTCGGTGCATCAGGTGAAGGGACGCTTGCTACGATCCGCTTCCGCGCTGTCAACCGGTCGGTAGAGACATCATTGGCCCTGACGGACGCGATGCTGATCAACGTCGATCACACCGCCGCTACGCCGCAGCTCTCGGGTGGTGCCACGATCGTCCTCAGCAGCGACCCGATCGCCTTCCACGACGCGGCAGGTGAGCGCGTCTTGGGTCTGATTCTCGCGGATCAG
>DPVD01000382.1:0-3347 GCA_003526745.1 Candidatus Latescibacterota bacterium | reverse complement strand
GCTGTGGAGGATCCCGACGGCGCTCGAAATCTCGTTCATCTCGTTCTCGATCATTCAGTTGCCGCCCGGCGACTACCTGACGTCGTATATCGCGGCCTTGAGTGAGACGGGCGAAACGGTCGACGAGGCGATGGCGGCTGCGCTCAGAGCGCGCTACAACTTGGATGACCCGTTTCACGTCCAGTATGGAAAGTGGCTCTATGGCATGATCTTCGAGTTCGAGCTTGGCATGTCGCTCGAATGGGATCGGCCGGTCGGTGAGTTGATACAGGAGCGGATCATCCTCACGACGATCATCTCGATCGCAACGCTGCTGGTGACGTGGGCGATAGCGATCCCGATCGGTATCTACTCAGCCGTCCGACAGTATTCACTGCCTGACTACTGCTTCACGTTTATGGGCTTCATCGGTTTGGCGACGCCGAACTTCCTGCTTGCTCTTGTCTTCATGTATATCGGATACGCTGTTTTTGGGGTCAGCGCAGGCGGTTTGTTCTCACCGGAATACCAGAACGCGGATTGGTCGATTGCAAAGGTTATGGACCTAATTGCGCACCTCTGGATTCCTGTGATCGTGATCGGGACTTCGGGTACGGCCGGTCTGATTCGTGTGATGCGCGGTAACCTGCTCGACGAGCTCAGAAAGCAGTATGTGATGACAGCTCGAGCGAAGGGAGTTGCCTACTGGAAGCTGCTGCTGAAGTATCCGGTTCGCGTGGCGCTCAACCCGCTGGTCAGCACAGTCGGATGGGTTCTGCCTACGATCGTGTCTGGGGCGACGATTACGTCCGTTGTGCTTGGTCTTCCGACCACCGGTCCGCTTCTTCTGCGAGCTCTAATGAACCAAGATATGTATCTCGCGGGAAGCATGGTAATGATGCTGAGCGTACTGACCCTGATCGGGACGCTACTTTCTGATATTCTGCTGCTGGTTGTCGATCCACGGATCCGCTACGAAGAAGGGGAGCGCTAAGCTAATGGCATTGCCGCAAGAACAATTCGTCGAAGAAGACGAGACCGGCGTAGACGAGACTGCTGTTCACGCTGCCTCACAGTGGCAGCTGATGTGGTGGAAGTTCCGGAAGCACAAGGTTGCCATGGCTGCGGGTATGGTTGTCATTTGTCTCTACCTCGTCGCGGCTTTCTGCGAGTTCCTTGCACCTTATACGCTTGAGTCCCGGAATGTTCGCTATGCTTTTGCGCCGCCCCAGAGACTTAGAATGGTCTCCAACGAAGGAGTCCACTTCTGGCCATTCGTTTACGGGCTCGAAGGTTTTAGGCATCCGGAGACGCTCCGCAAGTATTACGTGGAGGACGAGAACACGCGGTATCCAGTGCAACTCTTCGTCCGTGGAGAGAAGTACCGTTTCTGGGGGCTGGTTGAGACGGACATTCATCTCTTTGGCACGGAGCAGGGAGGGACGCTCTATCTCCTTGGCACTGACCATCTAGGTCGCGATCTGTTGTCTAGAATTATATACGGCGCCCGAATATCCCTGACGATCGGGTTGATCGGTGTTTCGCTGAGCTTTGTCTTCGGTCTAGTGATCGGAGTTGTATCGGGCTACTACGGAGGATGGATCGACAACGTGATCCAGAGGGGTATCGAGATTCTTCGCTCCTTCCCTTCGATTCCTTTGTGGATGGCCTTGGCGGCCGCACTTCCAGCATCGTGGAGTCCGCTACAGGTCTACCTCGGAATCACTGTTGTCCTTTCGTTGATCGGCTGGACAGGTCTGGCGCGTCAGGTGCGGGGAAAAATCCTGTCTCTGCGTGAAGAAGACTTCGCGACAGCTGCTCTGCTTGCTGGGGCGAGCCGCTGGCGGATCATGACACGGCATCTGCTTCCTTCATTCATGAGTCACATCATCGTAAGCCTCACGCTTGCTTTCCCCGGAATGATCCTGGGCGAAACATCGCTCAGCTTTCTAGGACTCGGATTACGTCCACCGGTTACGAGCTGGGGGGTGCTTCTCAAAGAGGCACAGAACGTTCAGGCAGTTGCTTTCCAGCCCTGGTTGCTGACACCGGTGGTTTTTGTAATTATCACCGTGCTGGCCTTCAACTTCGTGGGTGACGGTCTGCGAGATGCGGCAGACCCTTACTCGCGGTAACACCTCACCACCGAACAGGAGTTTACGTGAAGATTCGACAAAACAAAGTCAAACGAAAGTTGGCTAACGGGGAGTCCGCGTTGATCGCCTCCGGGTTCGATACGGGGGATCAGATCGACGCATTCGGACCGAACGGATTCGACGGGATCTGGCTTGAAGGTGAACACGGACCTGTCGACGCACAAGAGATCGGGGACCTCACACGTGCCTGTGACATCTGGGGCATGACTTCGGTAGTCAGGGTGAACAGGAACGATCAGAATCTGATCTACCGGACTTTCGATCGAGGTGCTCAGGGGATCTGTGTCCCGCACGTCAACACTCGTGCAGAGGCAGAGAATGTGGTGGCTGGCGGCAAGTTTGCACCTATCGGTCAGCGTGGTCTGTTCACGAGTCGCCAAGGATACGGTGTCTCGAATTACTTGGAAGTCGCGAACGATGAAACGCTATTGATCATCCTGATCGAGGATATCATCGCCGTCAACAACTTGGACGAGATCCTGAAGGTCGACCATGTCGACGTGTTCTTCGTTGCTCCGTCTGATCTGGCCGCGTCGATGGGCATGATAGGCAAGGTGCAAAGTGACGAGGTCCAGAGTGCGATAGACGGAGCACTCGCAAAGATCGTCGACGCCGGACGGACGGCCGGGACGATGTGCTCGGACTACACCTCGGCCGGGAAGTACACGAAGGCGGGTGTTCGGTGTCTGCTCACCCCATCGGGCGCCTGGATGGCAGCTGGCGCCACACAGTTCCGGGAAACAGTGGAGGCGGCATCGTGAGTGACGCCACATCGAACGTCCTCAGCATACGGGACCTGAAGACCTACTTCTTTCTTGACGAGGGGACCGTTCGTGCCGTCGACGGCGTCAACCTTGAGGTCCCCAAGGGGAAGACGATTGGGATCGTTGGTGAGAGCGGATGCGGCAAGAGTGTGTCGGCGTTCAGTACCCTCCGGCTCGTGACGTCGCCTGGCGAGATCGTCGAAGGCGAGATCGTCCTGCACCGCGAGAACGGCGACGTCGTGTTGACTGATCTCGAAGAAGAGGGCGAAGAGATCAGATCGATTCGCGGGCGAGAGATCTCGATGATATTCCAAGAGCCGATGACCTCGCTGAGCCCGGTCCATCGCGTTGGAAATCAGATTGTCGAAGCTGTCGAGCTTCATACGGACATGGTTGGCCAGGCCGCTATGGATCACGCGATTCATATGCTCGAACGTGTGGGCATCCC
>DPVD01000221.1:0-3716 GCA_003526745.1 Candidatus Latescibacterota bacterium | reverse complement strand
ATCGGCCGCGATTTCATGCGTCGTACACAGTTCAAGATGATGGACCCGAGCGATCAGCAGCGCAACAAGCCTGGACCTCCGAGCTTCTTTCCGCCGCATCCATCGCTCCCGCTGATCAACCTCGCCGATCCGCAGAGCATCAAACTCGAAGACGTCTCTCTCAGCAAGGCGATCGACGATCGGAAGTCCGAACGAGAGTTCCTCATAGACCAGTCGATCTCGCTCGACGCAATCGCCTACCTGCTCTGGACGACGCAGGGCGTGAAGGAAGCGGACCAGATGGACGCCTTCAAGACGGTGCCATCTGCCGGAGCACGTCACCCTTTCGAAACCTTCCTGCTCGCACAGCGTGTCGACGGTCTTGACAGCGGTCTATACCGATACGTCGGGCCCGAACACAAGATCCAGGATCTCAAAGCTCCGAAAGACATCGGCGAGACCATCGCAGAAACTAACCTGCAACCCGAGATGATCCAGACGAGCGCAGCCACCTTCATCTGGTCGGCCGTCTCCTACCGAACAACGTGGCGATACGGTGACCGCGGATACCGATATATTCACCTAGAGGCCGGTCACATCGGCCAGAACCTGTATCTCGCGTCCCAAGCGGTCGGGTGTAGTGTCTGCTGCACGGCCGCCTTCAACGACGACGAGCTCAATCGCGCACTGGGTCTCGATGGCAATGACCACTTCGCTGTCTACATGGGCACGGTCGGGAAGTGACCTTACTCATTACGACAGGATCCCTCAAAACGGGAGGATGAGATAAGCGCAGGTTTTCAGAGTAATGAGCAGCCGGTCGTTCTGGAAGTGGATAGTCGCCTGTATTCCAAGTGAGCCGGGAGAGTCTGCATATCGAGTTGATGAAACGCATTGGGGATCATGCAAGATCGTCTTCGACTTCAGCTGGGCACACTCGTTTAGCACCTCGATCCTGGATGCGCTGGTGATTGCCGCGCAGACGCTCGCAGAAAACGATGACGAGCTTCGGTTGGTGGGATCTCCGGAAATTATAAAAATGTCGGCCACGCGCGTAGACCGGGCCTAAACACGAACAAGACCTCCAGGGGCAGGATTGTGAAAGGGGCGATCCATTGGGATCACCCCTTCTCCGTGTCGGCACCCACCGCTTCGCTGATATGTCCAATCCCATCTCGATCCATCAGGTCGCTAAGGCCTTCGTTGATTCGTTTGACGATCAACGGGCCCTCGTAGACGAGCGCAGTCAGCAGCTGAACCAGCGAAGCCCCTAGACGAATCTTCCGGTAGGCATCAGCTGCTGACGTCACGCCTCCAGCCCCGATAATCCGGTATCTGTGGTGGTCCATTCGGTCGTACATAAACCGAATCCTTTCGTTCATCTGCTGCTCCACAGGCTTCCCTGCTAGCGCCCCTGGGAGCCGTGACCACATTGCCGGAGGTGAGCGCAGATCGGCGTGAACTCCTGGGGCTAGGTTGAACACGAACCCGTCCAAAAACTCGAAACCGTCAATCACATCGAGTAAATGATCAAGTTCCCTATCGCTCCCGAGAGGAGAAATCTTGAGGAAAAGGGGCGATGCGATCGGGTGGTCCGACAGTCCGCTCAGCAGAAGACGTGTGTGTTCGACGTCTGCAAAGAAATCACGCCCGTCTTCGGTGTTCGGACAGCTGAGGTTGAGAGTCAGGTAATCCGCGGAATCGTCCAGAGAACGCACGGCACGAATATACTCGTCTATAATCTGATCGGTGGATTCGGGCGATGCACCGATGCCTCGATTCGTCTTCACGATATTCACACCGACCGGAACGTCACATTGACGGCGAACGAGACGATCACGGACGACAAGGGCCCCGTCGTTCTGGAGTCCATAGTGCACGATCACAGCCTCGTCATCGGGTAGCCTGAAGAGTCGCGGTTTCGGGTTCCCGTCAGATGGATCGATCGACACGGATCCGACTTCCACGTGACCGAAGCCGAGCGCGGCCATTCCATCAACGGCGCGACCACTCTTGTCGTAGCCCGCGGCGAGCCCAATCGGGTTCTCAAAATCGAGCCCGGAAAACGAGACACGGAGTCGCGGATCTCGCGATCTTGTGTATCGTGAAAGGACAGCCTCGACAAAAGGCAGGTCTGAGACCGCCGACGCGACATCAATCGCGAAGTCGTGTGCTCTTTCCGGGTCCAGTCGAAACGCAGCCGGTCGGATCAGATGTTTGTAGAGATTCACAACTCGGTTAGGAGACTCGAATGGAGATTCAGCAGGCTATCACCACGTTCCTGAGTGCACCGGCATTCGCCGTCGCCGGCGCCTCGAAGAATCGTTCAAAGTATGGCAACAAGATTCTACGCTGCTACCTGCAGAACGGCAGAACAGCTTTCCCGATTAACCCGGGTTGCTCCGACGTCGAAGGGCACAAGTGCTACACTTCTATCTCCGCTCTTCCCGAACCGATCGAGTCGCTTTCGATCATCACCTCACCCGATGTCACCGCACGAGTCGTCGAAGAGGCTATCAAGTCGTGTGTCCGCAACATATGGATGCAGCCGGGCGCCACGCACGCTGGCGCTATCCAAAGAGCAGAAGATGCAGGCCTGAATGTGATTTCGGGTGGTCCCTGTGTGTTGGTCGTTCTGGGATATCAAGAGGAAGCCTAGAGGCATTGACCAATGTTTTATGGCTAATAAGCTATTGGACAATGCAATTCGGGTCTCTTCAGATTTCTTTCCCATCATAACAAATGACCGTGTGATTCGGTTCTGAGTAAGCCTTTTGCACAGCTTCTAGAACCTCTGCCTTCCTTGCTATTCGCTCCTTCTTCGGCAGTTCCACGACTACATCGTCTGGACCAATCCGCCAGTGTCCAAGTTCGAGATATTCCCGCATCGTCCGAAAAGGTCGCCATTGCGACTTAACAAGTTTGCCCTCGAGAATCTATAAACCGATCGAGTTGATCTTCGTCGAGGTCGTACCTCGTTAACCTGCGACTTTCGCTATGGTGTTCGCCGCAGCGTACGCACAAATTACCCTCTCATCTGAAAACCAGCCAATCGGAAAACATCGGGATTCTGAAGCGTGGCAAATTCTGTGATCAGATCAGGCGAGCCGTTCAACAAGGATCGAACACATGAGATCGTTCAAGCAATGCATCGGGACGGATTCGTCCACATTCCGAATGTCCTGAAAGAAGACGAGATCGCTGCGCTGCGGTCCGTCACGGATCGGTTGATGGATGACCCGGAGATGCTCGCCAGAGAATGTCCGGAGCTCCACGAGCAGCGTTACGTTCAGATGTTTAACGCGCAGGTCATGGATATCCCATTCATTCTACGGAATACTCTTGCGTTGGACCCGATCTTCTCTCAGATGCTGATGCGCGAGCCTATCCTCGGCCTCGCAGAGGCTCTCGTCGGTCCGAACTGCCGTTTCTGTGGCCAGAACGTCTTGCGAAACCAGCCAGATGTCTCGATCGAACGCTGGCACGTGGACGGCGCCCTGCATTTCCCGTCACCTGAAGACGCTTCACGGCACACGCAGGGAGTGCGCCCACCGGTCCTCTGGTTTACGGTGCAGATCGCTCTCACGGATATCGACTCGATCGAGCATGGTCCCACGCAGTATGTGCCGGGTAGCCACCTATCAGGCAAACATCCTAACAGCCAGGAATATCCCGAGTTCGAGGGCCAAGCGCCTGTCTCCATCTTCTGTAAAGCGGGAGATATCTACCTGCAGGAC
>DPVD01000222.1:444-5710 GCA_003526745.1 Candidatus Latescibacterota bacterium | reverse complement strand
GATTCTCGTAGAGGAAGAAGGGGCTGTTCAACTCGATCAGTTCGATGCCGAATTCCTCTTTCGCTACCTTCGGATACTCGAGCAGGGGGAGCGGGTTGTTTGCATCTCTGAATCTTCTGTTGATGCTCCATCCTGCAAGCGATATGTCCATCCCAACCTCCATTCCGGTTTGTTGCCTGCGTATGTTCCTTCGAAGTTCCAGTTTTAGGCGATATAGACGACTTCTTTTGTCGAGAGACACAACTGATCGGGGAAGTGGATGGAAGTATCCATAGGTCTTGATGGAACTGCACCTAGACAGGCAAGGCGATCAGTAGCTGACTAAACGGGGGTATAACATCTTCGGTTTACGAACCGTGAACCCGAAAGAGACCTTCTTACTGTCCTCTACGAAATCGCAACCGTCTATGCGAAGCGGGCATAGTGAGGGTGAAAAAGATCAGTCCCAAGGAAACGCGAGTGTCGGCGGATTCCTGTAACGCTCCATCTTAACTTGAATCGAAGCTCCTGCCGAAGGGGCAAGCCTGACTGAAAAGGTCTGACCGTCCACGTCCACCTGCCGATTACCTGAAGATACGGATTGGATTTGGTGCTCGCCGTAGGCGCCGCCTTGAACGACGACCGTCCGAAATATTACCTGGTTCAGATTGATCAGTTCCACGGTAACAGAATCCGCATCCATTCCTGTGACCAGAGCGGCGACACCCTGTGGGATGCCTGCCCGCTGATTGGCGGGATCGAAATATCGCAGCCGACAGTGGAAGGGATAGCCGTCACGGCCGGTCGGGATTCCGCCGGTCATTAGTCGGATCAGGGCGTCAGTCGTTGCGGGATTGATGCGGTTCATGTCGTCAGACATTCGCGTGTCTGGTGTGGACAGGTCACTTGCTAGCATGTCCATCGTGTTGCGGAGACGATCCAGATCGGCGTGCAATGCATTGACCGCATACTCGGGAGACTTTCCGTCCAGGAAGTCCTGCCATTCGTTCTCACCTGCTCGTTCTCGATCTGCCGGGTCCTGCGACCAGTAGTAGGTTTCGAATGCTCCCGTCGAGAAGGGGGTCGGCTGATATTCATACCAGCCATCATCGCCGTAGCCCCGCGGATACTGAGTCTGCCCGTCTACTTCTTTGGAGTTCTCGTTCACGATGTCTAGGATGTTTCGCCATACATCCAGATACGCGGTGTCACCGGTCATCGTGAAGGCATTCGCGAAACTATAATGTGTCCGGCTCAGGCAGGCTGGTCGGTGGGACCATTGGCCGTTTGCTGGGTTGATGACCGAGAATCCCCATCCATAGCAGCCGCCATACCACTTGCCGTCAGCTTCACCACCGATCGTACCGTCCAGCCCGATGTTCGACGGAATAAGCCCATCGTTCGCTTCCGTCCTTTCGACCCATGCATCAATATACTCTAGCATCCATTCTCGGTATTTCTGCTCACCCGTAAGCGCGTATGCATTGAAACCGAGGGTCGTAGCGCCGAGGTTTAGCGGGTGATCACCGACGACATCGTTGTAGTCCTTGAAGTGGTCGAGCATCTGTGCGAAATCGGCTTCACCGTGACCGGGACGGAAGCGTCCCTTGACCTCGATCGGATCTCCCGCCCAGTCAAGGGCTGTAGCCTTCCGAAGTAAGGGACCACGACTGCCGTTGAACAGGCTTCTGATTATTCGGTGTTCAGGATCGTAATTCTTCGCCTGAGGGTCCTCACCCATGTAGAGTCCGGCGAACCGGCGCGACCGCTCGAGGTAAGCTCTGTCTCCAGGGTCTGCAAGGCCTTCAAGGATGAATGCTGAGAGCCACTCCCCGTGGTGAAACCAATCGAACATGACGGGGAACTCTTTGTAGTACATCCCATCTCGTGCCATCTCGACTTCTACTGTCTTGGCCCTAGTATATTGCTGTAAATGTCCTTCCCAGCAGATACGGTATCGATCCAAGACGCTTGCATCACCGCCGAGCGCATACAGGATGGTCCAGTTGAGCATGTTCTCGGCCGCATCATCCGGGCCGTCGTTCCCGCCCCATCTTGGCACGCATAGGAGGTATCCCTTGTCATCGAAATACTTCTCGTGGAACTGAGCGATTGCATCGGTCTGGGATTCGAGCAGAAGTCGCTCGAGCATCGCCCACTCAGGCGGGGGAACGACATCGGTGATATTCAGATGGCTCATAGTAAGCTTCACTTACCTGACAGAAACGTTTGGTGTGGCCACGCTATAATAGATGGCGTTGAATAGAATCTTGAATGTGGAGTGGGGCTGTGCCCTGTGTTGTGGGCGGAATCCGAACAGGATTACACGTCCGTTGTGGACAGGCACATCCACAAGGGCAGAATTTCCGTGGATCTGTTCGTGTCCGAAGATCCAGCCGCTCATCAGTGGGTTAAACTTGGGGTAATCCGCGACGGATGAGGCATTTCCAGAGACTTGAAACACGGGGCTCTGAGCAAAGTAGACTGGTTGTGGTGACGTGCGCCCGAACGCGAGAGGGTGCGATACGTCGAGGTCAACCTGTAGAATCGAGCCGGGCGCGTAGAAGGGATCGTCGCTGCGGTTCTCATCTAGCCCGGATTCAACGGGCAGGTCAAAACGGTCGAGGGCCAGCCGGCTTGCATCTCCCAAGCAGATCAGAGTGCCACCCTCGCGAACGAAGGCGAGAAGGTTGTCCACACCCTGATCACCCATACCCCCGACATACTGGCGTGGCATGGTTCCATCGGCATGTCCCTTGAGCAGTCTCCCAGGTTTGGCACTCGGTAGAATGATTACGTCGTAACGCTCACCGAGGTTGCCGGCCTTGAGCTCCGCATCGTGAAGCGTTCTGTAGGCGAAGTCGTAACGTTCGAGGACCCAGCGAGTCCAGCCTTCATCCATGTTCGATGTCCACGGTTGGTAGAGTCCGAGTCTCGGCTGTTTGAGTCGGTAACCGCGGTCCGGTTTGCGACCTGGCAGAGGTTCAATACCTGTCTCGGTCGCCATCGATGTCAGGTCCGCCTGCAGGCCGTCTTTCGAGGGCAGCCATATGGCACCTTCGCCGATCGTACGGCCGGATGCACGTGTAGGTTTATCCGTCCAGTATGCAGAGTGACCCTTCGCTAGCAACCGGTTGAGTGCCCAGACATCGTTGTTGGTTCGGTTCTCTAGGTAATATCCCGAGCTGGAAGATCCAACGCGGTGATCAGGCAACCTCGGCTCGATCACACTCAGGTTGGCCTTGAACGGTGTAACGACCTCGACCGCCCGAACGCCCATCTGAAGCGGCAGCGTCCAGCCTGTGACATCGTAGGGTCGTTCAGGCTCGCCATCCTCTCCACCGATCCTCCGATCGGGATAGCGTTGCCTTTCGAGTAGGTCCTTTGCGTGAGCACGGTAGGGTTGTGCCATCAGGACAACGGTTGTTCCCGCAGGGTATGTAACCCCATCTGCCTGGAGCGATTTTTTGGCGCGGTGAATCTCGACGCCTCCTTCGGACAGTGTTCTTTTCAGCTCGTAGGCTGCGATCGGGTCGTGCTGATCCGGAGGGATAAGATACGCGAACGGAGGCTCATTCTTACCTAGATTGATCGCCTGCATACCGAGTTGGTAGAAGTTGTATATCCAATCCTCCTTCTGTGTGGAGGCAAGTTTCAGGATTGAGCGAGAGGCGATCTTCTGATACTCGACGATGTCTCGCAGGCGCCACCAGCCTCCCGGCCACGGCTCAGGGAAGTTGGCCTGCAGCCAGTAGTTCGGGAGACCACGTCTGTGGCCGGTCAGATCCTTCTCAAGCTGGAAGATCGGGGACGCGATCCGGACGCTTGCCGCTTCGCTCAGGATTCCAACGATGTTGTGTCGATAGGGAACCGTCCTGTAGCCGCCGTGCCACCACATATCGTAGACCGCTGACGTGATCACGCCCGGTTTGCCTTCGGCCTGTAGATCGTGCGCCATATGGGCACCGACGAGCATGATCTGCCGCTGGAGCAGAGGGGGGACATTTGGGTTTAGCGGGTCGAAAAACGGGGGGACAAAGAAGCGTGCGCCCTTGTTCCCCATCTGATGCACGTCGTAGATGATCTGTGGAAACCACTCCTCGTAGTGAACACGGTTCATGATCCGGGTTTCGTCCTGTGTGAGCATGAACCAGTCCCGGTTGTTGTCGTGGCCCGTGTACTTGTGGTAGAGCCACGGGGGACTTGTGCCTTCCCACGGAGTGCCGAGCGTCTCGCGATACCAGTCACGGACGATGTCGACGCCGTCGGGGTTGAGAGAGGGGACGAGCAGCAGAACGACTCTATCCCGCATGACTTGGATCGCCGGATCCTCAGACGTGACCAGGTCGTAGGCGAGCTCCATCGACATCTGGGAGGAGGCGACCTCGGTTGCGTGGATGTTGCAGCCGATCAGGACGACGGCCGTGCCAGACTCGGCCATGGATCGTGCGTCCCTCTCAGACAAGCCTCGCGGATCGGCCAGTCGCTTCTGAGCGGCCTTGATGTGATCTTTGCGCGCCAGATTCTCGGCCGACGAGATAAGGGCCATGATGAAAGGCCGGCCCTCCGTTGACTCACCCAGTGTTTGGACCTCGATTCGCTCGGACGAGGCATCTAACTTTGCGAAGTAGTCGAGGATATTCTTCCAGCTCGCCAGCTTGTAGTCGGCTCCGACCTGGAAGCCCAGATCGGATTCCGGCGTCGGAACTTCCTGTGAGAAGGCAGGTCCTAAAAGGGCAAAAGGGATCAGTATCGCTGCGAGTCGGCTCATCTATTTACCTTTTCGTGAAACGGGCATTTAGAAGTTGCAAGGTAAGTAATCTCTAAGTCGGAGCAAGGATGTCGTAGTGAACGACAAGGACAGGGAGGTATATTCGCAGATACAGCAAAGTACCACATAACCCAACAACTCGGAGGAAGCGTGAAGATCGCGACTGGGAACCATATGACGCCGACTGAAATGCCGTGGGCAGAGCGCTGCAAGGCCACTAAAGAGGCGGGCTTCGACGGCATCGAGATGTGGATCGGAACGGATGGCTTCACCATGGACACGACCGACGACGAGATCCGAGCGCTTGCCGATGCCGTGCGCGAAGCGGGTCTCGAGGTGTCATCTGTAGCGTCGACGATGGGGTGGGACAGCCCGATATGCAGCCCGAAGACCGGGGTTCACGAAAGGGCGATCGAGATTGCAACGCGGCAGTTACAGGCGGCAGAGATCTTCGGCACGGACGCGATTCTGGTCGTAACTGGACGTCACAGCCCCGAGAACGATATGATGCGTGCG
>DPVD01000222.1:0-143 GCA_003526745.1 Candidatus Latescibacterota bacterium | reverse complement strand
GAGAACGATATGATGCGTGCGCTGTCGCGAATCGTTTCGGGCTTCAAGCGCATCGGGCAGGTTGCGGCGGATAAGGGTGTCCGTGTAGGAGCGGAAACTTGTCCCCGCTTATCGTTCAACCTGATGACTCCCCTTGAGTGTGC
>DPVD01000399.1:0-3007 GCA_003526745.1 Candidatus Latescibacterota bacterium | reverse complement strand
CCCACGCAGAGCCAAATCCGTCGCCTGTATCGTCGACGCCCGCGATTGCTCCAACTTCTGAGAAGGACTCTCCGTCGTTACGAAACAATTTGTTTGGCTGACCGAAGTTCGTGACATAGAGGTCCAGATCTCCATCGCCATCGAAGTCCGCCCAGGCCGCACCGCTGCCGTCCCCCGGGTCTGCAACACCGAGCTCAAGGGAGACATCTGTGAAGGTCTGTCCGTCATTCCGATATAGCCGATTGGGTTCGAGACTCTTGGTCACGTAGACGTCTGGGTCACCATCATCGTCATAGTCCGCCCAGGCGACACCGAAAGATGCTCCGGGGTCTGCGACGCCCATGGTGGAGGCGAGGTCTACAAACCCGCCAGGCTTGGGTATGATGCCGGATCCGGTGATCGGAACCGTAGATTCTGCTTCGTCTGGGTCGTTCGAGAAGATTGTCAGCTCGGCAGAGATCGGCCCGGAAACCGTTGGCTGAAAGATGACGTTGATATCCTGAGAGGTTCCGGCAAAGACCGTTTGTTGGTCCAGTTCGGTGACGGCGAAGTTCGTCGTATCAGACAGGACGATCTGCTCTATCTGAAGCTGACCCTGCGTGAGGTTGGAAATACGCAGGCGCTGCTGTCGGGTCTGGTCCGTAAAGGTAGGGTCGAAGTCGAGCCGCGCAGGAAGGATGTCAATGTCAGGGACGATTCCCGAGCCAGATAGCGTCAGCGTCAAGACAGGACGTTGCAGGTCATTGGTTCGGATTGTTAGGATTCCATCTACGAGGTCTACGCCCAGAGGATCGAACCGGATCTGAATCGCTCGTTGAAGGTTCGGGCCGATCGATATCGGGAGTGTTTCGTTAAGTGAGAAAAGTGGGTTGTCGAATTCGAATGTGGACAGGATAAGTTCGGCATTTCCAGCGTTGCTGATCACCAGATCCAAGGTGGAACCCACTCCCAGTGACGCAGGAGTGAAGTTGATTGTTTCCCGATTGCTCTCCAACAGCGGGAAGCGGAATCTGGGATTGATCAAGCGGCGCAAGACGCTATGATTCTGATCCGAGTCCAAGACAAGTAGATTGCCATCGAAATCGATGGCAACTCGAACAGGAATCCTGAGGGATGCAAGGACGCCAAGGTCACCATCTCCCTCGAGACCGAAGGTGCCGCTTCCTGCCACAGTGACGATACTCCCGTCCAGATCGACGGCCCTTACTCGGCCATTCCCGGTATCGGCAATGTAGATCGTTCCATCTCCGCTTACAGTAGCACCTGCGGGGTAGTTTAGCAGGGATTGTCCCGCAGGGCCACCATCTCCGCCGTAGCCACCGCCTCCGAAGATGTCCGCTGGACCGCGACCGGCAAGCGTTGTTATTGTAGTCAGGTTGTCGACTTGGCCGACCGCGCGGATACGGTGGTTTAGGATGTCGGCAAACACGAGGCGGAAGCCGTCGCTCAAGTCTCCGGCGAGGCCTTCAACGGTCAACCCTGCGTCAACAGGCCTACCGCCGTCACCAGAAAAATCGAATCGGCCATTTCCCGCGATCACGGAAGTCGAATCGTTGTCCAGACGGACCTGGAGAATCTGGTTGTTCCCGCTACCGTCAGCATCCAATCCGTCACCGACCCATACCGTGTTTGATGCAGCGAACAGAGAGACGATCTCACCGAACTGGACTTCGTTGTTTGCCACACTGGTTGCGAAGTCGGGGAATCGCCCGCGTTCGCCGGTTCCTGCTATAGTCGTGATGGTCCCGGTTGAGGGATCTATTTGACGGAGCCTTCTGTTCTCGGTATCACCGATGAATACGACACCATCATCGTTGACTGAAACAGCACCGGGTCTATTGAGCCGAGCGTTTGACGCGGGGCCTCCGTCCCCGGAGAAGCCGGCTTCTCCAACGATACCGGCGATGATCGTAGCAACTCCTGAGAGACGGTCGATGTGACGGATGACGTGATTGTCCGTGTCGGCAATGTAGATGTTACCGACGATGTCGACGTCGACACCAAGGGCTCTTTTGAGCAAGAGGTCTTTCGCAGGGACGTTGTTGCCGACTTCGGAGCCACCGCCGGCGACGAGCTCAATGGTTCCGTCCTGCTGAGATAGGACAGGTGCCGAGAGAAGCAGCAGCAGGATGTGTGTAAGACGAATCATTCGCGAAGCGGGTCCTCAAAGACGGAACAGAATGCGGAGTTGTATATTATAGTTCGAGGAATAGGTTACGGCCTGCTACGAGCGCAGCGATCTTGCGATCCGAGACAGAGCGTTTGAGCATCCAGAAACCGCAATCAGGGTGGATGTAGCCAACCCGTCCGTTACCGAGTACGCCTTCAGCCTTCTCGATGCGGCGGGCGATTTCGTCGGCACTTTCGACTTGGTTGACTTTTATGTCGACGACACCCAGGCCCAGCTTGATGCGTGAGTCGACGCCCTTTAGGGCCTCAAGATCGTCATCGGGGCGATGAGCGAGTTCGAGGACGAGGTGGTCTACATGGAGCTCGTTGAGGAATCCGATCAGGGCATCCCAAGTCCCTGTCTGGATGACCTGACCACCGTAGTTTCCGAAGCAGAAATGGACGGCTCGCTCTGTACCCTTGCTCACACCGTCGAGGACGCGGTTGATAGCCTTCGCGGCGAGTGGACCGTCGGTGGGATTGCCAGGAATGTTTGCCTCATCAACCTGAAGACACGCACAGGGCAAGTCCTTGACCTGCTTCGCGAGCACGTCGGCCACCCCCATCAGGAGTTCTTCGAAGTCCCCGTAGTGCTTGTCGAGGAGCGTTCGCGCGAGCATATACGGACTGGTAACCGTGAATTTGAGCGGCCCTCCTGCAACAGAGCCGGCCCTCTCGCAGTCGCTTAGCAGATCGAGCGTTCCTTCGGTCAAGGGCTGATCGACCACTGCTGCTGGTTTGACCCGGAATCCCATCGTCTGCTTCGACGCGAACTCTTCGGTATCCGAACGCCCGAAATTACTCCGGGTTCCTCCCATAGCACGCACAAAGTAATCAA
>DPVD01000376.1:3386-14807 GCA_003526745.1 Candidatus Latescibacterota bacterium | reverse complement strand
GTACGACACCCGAATATGGTGTGATGCAGGCGAACACGGACAGTGTGATCCAGGCAATCAACGATTACATTATTTTCGGTCTGCACCAGAACGTCAGACTGAGTAGCCGCTAACTCGAACTGAGCCGGGGGCTGCATCCACCCAAAGATGGGGTGATGGCGGGCTGCGGCCGAGGCAACCAGAGACGCTCTGCGTCTCGTGAAGGGAGAAGCACGATGATTCGCAAAAGCTTGGCCGTCTTGACCGCGGCCCTGATCGCTTCCGGGGCGGTCTACGCCGGGGATGTGACCGGCAAAGTTTCGTGGGAAGGCAAGGCACCTGGGCGCAAGCTTCTGAAGATGCAAGCCGACCCGGTTTGCGCTTCGAAGCATACGGAGAAGGTTCGAAGTAGCAGAGTACTCGTGAACGACGGCACCCTTCAGAACGTGTTTGTCTATGTGAGCAAGGGACTCGAAGGGAAGTCTTTCGACGTGCCCGCAGAACCTGCCGTGCTCGACCAAAAGGGTTGTCTTTACGAGCCGATGGTCATGGGTGTTATGGCCGGTCAAAAGATAAAAGTGCTCAACAGCGACGGCACGCTCCACAACGTGCATCCGAAGCCGAAGGTCAACAAAGAGTTCAACCTGGCGATGCCGAAGTTTATGAAGGTGAAAGAGATTTCGCTCGAGGAGCCCGAGGTGATGATCCCGGTGAAGTGTGATGTCCATCCTTGGATGTCCGCCCACATTGGTGTGATGTCGCACCCGTTTTACGGCGTGAGCGATGCAGCAGGTGCTTTCACGCTCTCGGACGTCCCGGCCGGCAGCTACACGGTGACGGCTTGGCACGAGGTTTTTGGGTCGAAGACGATGGATGTGACGGTCGCCGCAAGCGGAGCGGTCACCACGGACTTCTCTTACAGCATTGCTGACGTCAAGAAGAACTAAGAAAACGATTGTCGAGCCGCCGGAGCGTCCGGCGGCTCGACATATTTCCGCTGCAGGGGCATTCTAGGGAGGGGCTCGTATGCAGGAGAAAGTATACGGCTACTGGCTGCCGATGAATGTCTCGACACACGGAGAGGCGATCGACCAGCTGATCAACGTGCTTCACGTGTTCATGCTGTTGCTCTTCGTCGGTTGGGGCATCTTTTTTATGTACTGTCTGATTCGGTTCCGCGCCGGAGCCAATCCGACAGCACGATACGAGCCTATTAAGGGGAAGGCGTCGAAGTATCTCGAGATCTTAATCGTGGTCTTCGAAGCCTTTCTTCTGGTCGGCCTGTCCATGCCAGTCTGGTCGGATTTCAAGTCGGATCTGCCATCCGAGTCCGAGGCGCTGGTCGTTGAGGTGATGGCCGAGCAGTTCGCTTGGAACGTCCACTATCCTGGAGCCGACGGCGTTTTTGGACGTAAAGCTCCCCAGTTCGTGACGCCGCAGAACTTGCTCGGGCTGGATCCGGATGACCCGAACGGCAAGGACGACTTCAACTCAATCAACAACCTCAATTGCCCTGTCGGCAAATCGGTGTTGGTCAAGCTGACCTCCAAGGACGTGATACACAGCTTCAAGGTGCCTGTACTTCGGCTGACTCAGGATGCGATTCCGGGACAGGAGATCCCGTTCTGGTTTAACACGACACGCACCGGAAGCTTCGATATCGCCTGCGCCCAGCTCTGCGGTCTGGGCCACTACCGGATGCGTGGTCAGATCAACATCCAGACACAGACCGACTTCGATGCCTGGCTCGTCGATCAGGTTGTCGAAGAGAGTGACGACGAGTTCTCGTTCTAAGGAGTGATCAAGATGAGTGTTGCACACGAACAGCACGACGATCACGGGCACGGTCACCACGAGGAGTTGTCGTTCTGGCGTAAATACGTCTTCTCGATCGACCACAAGGTGATCGGCATTCAATATGCCGTGACGTCCCTGTTTTTCTTGTTTTTCGGGTTCTGCCTGATGATGATGATGCGATGGCAGCTCGCCTACCCGGGTGAGGTTATGCCCATTCTCGGCAGCCTGCTCAGCGAGGAGAACATGCCGGGCGGTGTTATGGTGCCTGAGTTCTACAACCAGCTTGGAGCCATGCACGGAACGATCATGGTTTTCCTTGGTGTGGTGCCACTGTCAGTTGGTGGGTTTGGAAACTACGTTCTGCCACTCCAAATCGGTGCCCCTGATATGTCCTTCCCCAAGCTGAATATGGCGAGCTTCTGGGTATTCCTGCCCGGTGGTGTGATAATGCTTGCCAGCTTCTTCGCCGAAGGTGGTGCAGCACAGTCCGGGTGGACGTCATACTCACCCCTTGCCAACACGGCCCCTCCAGGACAGACTTGGTGGCTAGTCGGTATGATCTTTCTGATCACGTCCTCGCTGCTCGGATCGGTCAACTTCATCGTGACCACTGTTCAGCTTCGTGTGGAGGGCCTTTCGTTCTTCCGCCTTCCCTTCTTCGTCTGGGCTCAGTTCGTGACGGCCTTCCTCCTGTTGCTCGCGTTCCCGCCGCTTGAGGCTGCCGGTGTGATGCAGCTCATGGACCGGGTCGCCGGGTCGAGCTTCTTCCTACCGTCCGGTCTGGTGGTCTCTGGCCAGATGCTCGATGTGGCTGGTGGTGGTAGCCCACTCCTTTGGCAGCACCTGTTCTGGTTCCTTGCACACCCCGAGGTGTATGTGCTGATCCTCCCAGCACTGGGTATCGTGTCCGAGGTCCTTACGGTCAACACACGTCGACCGCTGTGGGGATACCGAACCTTGGTATATTCAATTGTGTCCCTCGGTTTTCTGTCTTTCATCGTATGGGCCCACCATATGTTTATGACCGGGATGGGTACGGCGATGAGCACGTTCTTCCAGACCACGACGATGATCATTTCGATCCCGTCGGTGATCGTGCTGACAGCGCTTGCACTGTCTTTGAACGGCGGGTCGATCCGGTTCCCGACGTCGATGCTATTCGCACTGGCATTTATCCCGATGTTCGCCATCGGTGGTCTAACAGGGCTGCCGCTGGGGCTGACCGCATCGGATTTACACCTGCACGATACTTACTACGTTATCGGCCACTTCCATTATGTGGTGGCACCCGGCACGGTGTTCGCCCTCTTTGCGGGGATCTACCACTGGTTCCCGAAGGCGACGGGCCGGAAGATGAGTGAGGGGCTGGGCAAGCTTCACTTCTGGATTTCGCTGGTTGGGATGAACACAGTTTTCATGCCCATGTTCTTCATTGGTATGGCCGGTGTGTCTCGCCGCCTGTATGACCAGACCCAGTATGCCTATGGTGAGCAGGTTCAGGGTTTGACCATGATGAGCTCCTGGGGTGCCTGGCTCCTCGGGGTCGCGCAGATTTTCTTCATCATCAATTTCTTCCGTAGCATCAAGAGCGGTGAGAAGGTCGAGTCTGACAACCCGTGGAATGCGACAACGCTCGAGTGGCAGACGCCGACACCACCGCCGCACGGTAATTTCCCAGAGGTGCCTAAGGTATACCGGGAACCTTACGAATACAGCGTGCCGGGTGTGAGCGAGGACTTCATTCCACAGAGCCAAGAGGGTTAAGAACATGGACGAGATTCCCTATACCGTTAAACCCCATCCGATTTCGGGTCTCTACAGCGGGAAGCTCGGTGTCTGGCTGTTCTTGGCATCTGAGGTGATGCTGTTCGGCGCCTTGTTCAGCTCCTATATCCTGCTTCGAGTCGGATCGGATGACTGGCCCGTTGGTTCTGAGATTCTGAACGTTCCACTCGCGATGGTAAACACTTTCATCTTGATTCTGTCTTCGGTGACGGTCGTCTTGGGGTGGGCATCCCTAAAGCTGGGCGAGAACAGGAAGGCCAAGATGTATCTGTGGCTGACCGTGGTACTGGCGTGCGGATTCCTGGTTGTGAAGACATTCGAGTATGGCGCCAAGTTCTCGCATCACATCGGTCCTGCGACGAACAACTTCTACGCAACCTACTTCACGATGACCGGTCTGCACGGTTTGCACGTGATCGGTGGCATCGCGGTCTTCGTGTATCTCCTAACGAGCGGGGCGAAACTGCTTGAAACGAACCCGGAGCACTACGCGAATCGGATCGAATGCACAGGCCTCTATTGGCACTTTGTCGACCTCGTGTGGATCTTTCTTTTTCCGGCACTCTACCTTCTGTAAGGACTGGATCCATGGCCGAATCCGTTGAAGAAATTAGAGAACATACCAAGGTCTACATCAAGGTCCTGATCGCCTTGCTCGTGCTGACAGTAGTGACGGTCGCGGTTTCGTATGTGGATTTCAACTCGACGTTCTTGACAGTATTTGTCGGTCTTCTGATCGCCACGATCAAGGGATCGCTAGTCGCGTGCTACTTTATGCACCTGATCGACGAGGAGAAACTGATCTACTGGGTGTTGGGGATCACGGTTGTCTTCTTTGCTGTCCTGATGCTCGTACCGATTCTGACAGTTCACGACTCGGTTTTCTACGGCTGATCGGGGTCCGAAAAGTGTCTCTCAAGACTTTCCATATCGCCTTTGTGATATGCTCGGTTTTGTTCTCAATGGGCTTCGGGTTGTGGGCATTTCAGAACTTCCAAATCAGCGGTGACGGGCTGATGCTGACGCTTTGTCTCGCGTCATTCGTTGCTGCGGTGGTGCTCTTGGTTTACGGGGTATGGTTCTTCCGAAAACTCAAGGGATGGAGTTACTTGTGACACGTTGGCTGTACTTGTTGATTGCCACCTTGGTCTGTTCCCCTAGGTGGGTCCACGCCTGCCAGATCTGCTATGGTGATCCGAACTCGCTTCAGGTTAAGGGGGCTGAGGCGGGCGTATTGGTTCTCTTGGGAATCGTTTTGACGCTTTTGACCGCAATTGCCGGGACTATTCTGTTTTTCTTCGTTCGCGCCCGCCGGCTGGCTCGCACGGCAAATGCCGTTGTCCTGCCGCTATCGCAATAGTCCGATGCCGTCTCGTTGGCTTCACCTTTTTGCTGGGTTCACGGCCGTCTCTACGCTTTTTCTTATCTCGGCAGGAGGTCTTGTGACGAGTACGGGGTCCGGCCTGGCCGTTCCGGACTGGCCACTGAGCTATGGGATGTGGATGCCCCCGATGGTCGGTGGCGTGTTCTATGAGCACGGTCATCGGATGGTTGCCAGCTTTGTCGGTTTTCTGACCGTCGTGCTTGCGATCTGGACGTGGCGAGTCGAAGGAAGAACTTGGGTGTGTCGACTCGGCTGGATCGCTCTGGCCGCCGTGATTGCACAGGGACTGCTCGGGGGGCTGACGGTGATCTATCTGCTCCCGACACCCGTATCTGTGTCCCACGCCTGTCTCGCTCAGACCTTCTTCTGCGTCGTTGTCACGCTTTGGCTCGTTACCTCGACCGGGTGGGCGCAGTCTTCCACGAACCTCGTCGATGAGCACGCTGTGTCCACGAGGTGGCTGACGGTATTCGCGGGTGTGACCGTGTATTTGCAGCTCGTTCTGGGTGCCGTCGTTCGGCACACGGAATCCGCGCTGGTGATTCCTGACTTTCCGCTGTCGTTCGGCCAGATCCTGCCGCCGATTTCGGAGTTGATGACAGACCCGACGGCACCGTATCCGATCGAGGTCCAGACGCTGCGACAGCAGGTGATGATCCAGTTCGCTCACCGGGTGTGGGCGGTAGTCGTCTGCGGGGCTCTGGGATGGCTGATCGCTCGTGTGATCCGGTCGCACAGCAATCAACCGGAGTTGGTCCGTCCGGTCAGCCTGATCGGCGTTCTGCTCGTGTGCCAGGTGCTCCTCGGCGCTTCGATCATCTGGTCCGGGCGCGCCGTGTGGATCGCTACCGGGCACGTCGTCGTGGGTGCAGCGATCCTAGCGTTAACCGTGGTGGTGATTCTGAGAACCTGGAAGCTGTCTTATCGAACCATGACTTTAACCGTGCAGTCACCGATCGCAGAGGGATCTGCAGCATGAAGCTGCAGGCCGACATACAGGAGTTCGATCATTCCAGGGGCAGCCTTCTGGATTTTGTGGAGTTGACGAAGGCCCGCATTGGGACATTCGTCGTGATCAGCACGGCTGTCGGGTATGTTCTGGCGAGCCCGGGCGGGCTCGATGTTCTGCGTCTGATCCATACGCTCCTCGCGACGTTCTTGGTCTCATCCGGAGTCTGTGTGCTGAACCACTATCTCGAGCGGGATTACGACGCGCGGATGGTGCGGACGGCTGACAGGCCGTTGCCGGCTGGGCGGTTTCAGCCTGAGCAAGCGTGTGTCCTCGGTGTGACGATGCTCGCTGTCGGGCTAATCTATTTGGTCGGCTGGGTGAACGTGGCGACTGCGCTCGTCGGTGTTGCGACGGCTGTCGTTTATCTTCTGGCGTATACACCGCTCAAACGGATGACGGTCCACAATACACTGGTCGGAGCGGTCGCCGGCGCCTTGCCCCCGGTCGGGGGATGGACCGCGGCCCAAGGAGAGCTCGAGTTCGGCGCACTGGTGCTGTTTCTGATCCTGTTTATCTGGCAGTTCCCCCACTTCTACTCCATCGCGTGGATTTATCGGGAGGACTACGCCCGAGGCGGATACCGGATGCTCGCTGTCGAGGATCCTGAGGGCAACAGGACAGCGCACCAGATGGTGGTTTATTGTTTTCTCCTCCTCCCGTGCAGTCTGATGCCGGCGCTCATGGGCCTGAGCGGGACACTCTACTTTGCGAGCGCTCTTTTTCTGAGTGGTCTGCTGGTCTGGTCCAGCCTAGCGTTCGCGCGTGAACGGTCGACGCAGCGCGCTCGACATCTGCTGCGATCCACCCTAGTTTACCTGCCGGTCCTGTGGTTGATGCTTATCGTCGACCGCACGCCTTGATGATGTCACAGAGTTCGCGAATGCAGGTGATGGGCGCATTGCTCGTCGCCTTTTTTGTTTGTGAGTCACGTGTCTTTAGAATCCCGGAACAAAACACATAGCCCGATCGCCGTCTCTGGGCTATCGCATACCTACGGCGAGCGCCGTGCTCTCGATGCGATTGATCTGACTGTGGCGACAGGCGAGATCTATGGTCTGCTCGGCCCGAACGGGGGCGGAAAGACGACGCTCTTTCGAATCCTGTCGACGCACCTAAAACCGCAGTCGGGAGAGGTGTGTCTGTTTGGTCTGAATGCGTCTTATCAGGCACCCGAGATTCGTAACAGGATCGGTGTGGTCTTCCAACGACCGAGTCTGGATCCGAAGCTGACTGTGCACGAGAACCTGATTCACCACGGACTGTTTTACGGGCAAAGGGGCAAGGTACTGGGGGAGCGGGCCGAAGCGGTGGCCCGGCGTCTGGGGATTCAGGATCGCTCCAAGGATCTTGTCGAGACGCTGTCGGGGGGACTTCAGAGACGCGTAGAATTGGCCAAAGCTCTCTTGCCTGAACCGGGTCTTCTGATCTTCGATGAACCGTCGACGGGGCTGGATCCGGGTGCCCGGAGAATGTTGTGGGACGACCTGGAGAAGCTCCGCAGAGACCAAGGAGTGACGATCATCCTGACCACACACTTTCTAGAGGAAGCGGAGCGATGCGACCGGATTGGGATTCTTGCGAGCGGAAGGATGATCGCCACGGGCAAGCCTAGCGATCTGAAGCGGGAAGTTGGGGGCGATGTGATCGTGGTGCAGACGCGAGAGCCAGAGGAGGTGGCCTCAAGCATCCGGACCGATCTGAACCTAGAGTCCGAGATCGTGGACGGACAGGTGCGGATCACATCGGATCGGGCGGACGAGTTCGTGTCCGAGGTGTATCGATCCTGCGGCGATCTCGCAGAGTCGGTGACTGTCGGCAGGCCGACGCTCGAGGATGTGTTCGTGGCACACAGCGGCAAGCGATTCCAAGTGGGGGAGGAAGATGCCAAGTCCTAGACCGATTCTGTTCGCGGCGGTCTATTCTCTCTGGAAAAGGGAGATCCTGCGGTTCGTGCGCGACCGAAACCGTCTTTTAGGCTCGATTCTCCAGCCTCTCTTATTATGGGTGCTGGTCGGCTTTGGGTTCGGAGGTTCGTTTACGGCTGTCGACGTTGGAGAGGGCCCAACGTATCTGGAGTACATTTACCCCGGCACGATGATGCTGATTCTGTTGTTTACGGCGATCTTCTCGACGATCTCAGTAGTGGAAGACAAGCGGGAAGGGTTCATGCAATCGGTGATCGTTGCGCCGATCCGGTCCTCCGGGATAGTGATGGGGAAAATCCTCGGGGGCACGACCGTGGCCGTGGGGGAAGGGCTCGTTTTCTTGGTTCTGGCGCCGCTCGTCGGGATTTGGATCTCCCCTGTGTCGTTCGTGGCGACCCTGGGGACGCTGATCCTGATCGCAATCAGCATGACCGGTCTTGGGTTCAAAATCGCTTGGCGGATGGAATCGACAGCCGGTTTCCACGCAATCATGAACCTGCTTTTGATGCCGATGTGGCTTCTGTCCGGGGCCTTCTTTCCGCTGTCCGGCGCACCTCAATGGCTCGCCTGGATCATGCGGGTCAACCCGATGACGTATGCTACTGCTGCGCTGAGACAGGTGCTCTACTACCCGGATCCAACCGTGGTATCCGACGATCTGCCCGGTCTTGCGGCCTGTCTTGCGATCACGGCGGTGTTCGGTCTTGCCATGCTGATCTGGTGCTCGCGGGCGGTGAGCGATCGGGATAGAGGTTCGCGTTGACACCGGAAGCTGTTCGAAAA
This sequence comes from Candidatus Latescibacterota bacterium, assembly GCA_003526745.1. Classification (GTDB taxonomy): domain Bacteria; phylum Latescibacterota; class UBA2968; order UBA2968; family UBA2968; genus UBA2968. The sequence continues at coordinate 6,142 of DPVD01000376.1, read as the reverse complement.
CGAGTGTTCTTGGTCGGCGGTATTTTGTTTGCGATGATGCTGGCAGTTTCGGCTGTCCTGTTCACCCGGGAGATTTCGAGAATACAGGAAGAGAAGACGCGAAGATCGGAGGTGATGGGTGAGCTGCCCGACTTCGCGCTCGTGAGCCAGAAGGGACGCAGCGTCGGTCGATCGGACCTGCTGGGAAGAGTTCACGTGGTGAATTTCTTCTACACGTCCTGCACGGGACCCTCTCCGGTACTCACGAAGAAGATGGCCGGGCTTCAGGAGGCGTGGCTAGACGAACAGGACATCGGCTACATGTCGATCACCGTCGACCCTGAGCGGGACACACCGACCGTGCTGGCGTCCTATGCTGCCGAGAACGGTGCGCGTGAGGGCTGGGTTTTCCTGACGGGTGAAACAGAGAGAGTGCACGATTTGATTCGCCACGGCTTTCGTTCACCCGTCTATGCCATATCGGGCGCGGAAGCCATCCACCACAGTCTGCGATTTGCCTTACTCGATAAGCGAGGTCGCGTACGTGCCCACCTGGATGCTGCGAGCCCGACGCTAGTTGCGGATGCGGCTCCGATCGTTAAGCGACTTCTGGCTGAGAACTGATTGGGCGGTCAGGCCCAGGTTCCATATTTTCCGAGACGATCACGAAATGTCCCCCGGGTCAGCCGTACGAGCTTTGGAGCTCGAACCTATTTCCCCAGCGGGCATCTCGAGTGTCTTCTGGATCAGGTCTATGTTGAGGTTGTCGAGGATGAAGCCCTCGGGTAGCAGACGAAAACTATCGCACCGGTGACTGCTTTTCCGTTAATCCATGCCGCGTAAGCGGAACGGGGGATGCCGCCGAGAAAGTCCGGGTGCTGGGGCAGAAGCGTGTCGGCCTTCTCAAGGGGGGCGATCCTCTCGAGAAGACCGACGCAGGATTTTGTGGTTCCTTCAATCCCGACCGATCACGGCTTTGGGAGCTTGGGAGAAGATATTGCCAACGGCGCGAGCAGGATGGAACCCGTTGGCAATTTGTCAGTTCACGGATTGAGAATTGATGTTTCCGCTGATTCTGCTTGAAGCAATTCGTTGACACTTTTTTCGCAAAGGTATACATTACAGGGACTTATGTGGGTTTTTGGTCGCTGTGTGCCCCGCATTCCAGAGATACCGATGTATTACCGGATACTGCCGATCCTGAGCCTCTGTCTGGCCGCCTGCACGCTTCTCGACCGCTCGAGTCCTCCACAGATCGTCGAAGTGACGACGGATCGTGGTACGAGCGTGGGCCGGGGGCGTGAAGTGAACATTACCCTGTTTACGGAGGATGCGGACAACGATGAGCTCGATTATCGTTGGATCGCATCCGGAGGTGTGTTCACGTCTAGCAAGAACGACACTTTGATCGATCTGTTCCAAGATTCGGTTAAAGTGGTGTGGAAGGCCCCAGCGGAGGTCGGTTTCTATGACCTGACCGTTGAGGTCAGCGATGGGGTGACGGGAGAGGTGAGCACGCAGATTGTTCAGATTGCCGTTACACAGGGTTCCCCGATCGCGGTGCTCGAGCCGGACCGGGTGGTGGCGTTCCGCGACGATCTGAGCGTGACGATCGACGGTACGGGGAGCAACGATCCGGACGACGACGAGCTCAAGTACTTCTGGCGACAGATACTAGGGCCTGCTGTACAGCTCCAGAGCGCGACCGGCCCGACACCTTTCTTTGACCCTCCTGCCCCCGCCGATTATGTGTTCGAGCTGTCCGTTTCGGACGAGGTGCTGACGGGTGTCGGTGATACGAGCGCCGTCGATAATGTTGTGATCAGGGTGAGTGACCGATGAGGTCGTGGCGGGTGAGACGGCGAGAACATCTATTTGTGTTTTGACGGAGCAGGCTATTAGCTTGCTCCTTTTTGGTATCCGGAACCCCATGAACCTGCATCGAAACGCGATCTACCTGACGATCGAGAAGGCCGTCCACGTACTGGGTGGGTTGCTCGGAATGGTGATGGTGGCCCGATCACTTGGTGGTGATACGCTGGCCGACTACGGGTTCGCCATCTCGCTGACTGCTTTCTTCATCCCTTTTCTGGACCTCGGGATGAATAACAGGATCATCAAGTCAGTTGCCGGCGGTGCTGATCTGGCGACAACACTTAACGTGGTGATCGCCTACAAGATGACTCTCGCGCCTGTCGTTTTCGGCGCAATGTTTTTGGGGGGAGTGGTCTGGGGCGAGTCTCATGTATCCGTTGCGGTCGCCCTGATCGGACTGTCGACGATCGCGATGAGCATGGGTGATAGTGCCAGTTCGGTGTTCAAGGGGCTGCACAGATCGCATATCAGTTGCTGGATGATCACGGGGCTCACTGTCCTGCTTCTCGGGAGTCTTGCCTTCTCTCTCCACGCGGGTGGGGGACTGGCGGCCGTCGCGTGGTGCTATGCCGGGTCCCGTCTCGTCTATTGCGTCATTGCCTACGCTATCTTGGCACGACAGTATCGTCCGAGCCTGAGGGTCAGACTGGGGTTCAGTCGACAGACCGTCCGGGAAGGGTTGCTCCACCTTCCTGGTGTCTACTTCCTAGGGAGCCTGCTGTATCTGACCTATCTGTCGACATACGTGCTGGCGCCGGCCGAAGCGGGCGTGTTTTATGTAGGATACAGGGCTGCTGCGGCTCTATACATCCTCGTGAGCGCGGGCTTCGAGGCGGTGCTAGCGAGTGCCGTCAAGGGTGAGACCAGCCGTGGAGTGCTGGGGTTCGGTTTTGTCATCTACA
>DPVD01000376.1:0-3106 GCA_003526745.1 Candidatus Latescibacterota bacterium | reverse complement strand
GCTGGTGTTCGGTTTTGTCATCTACAGCCTCGTGTCACTGCTGATCTTGTTTCTGGTTGCTCCGCTGGCGACGGTTATTTTTGGAGATGAGTATGCGGGGAGCGTTAGGCCCATAAGGCTGCTCGCATCGTGCGTCCCCTCATTTGCACTCTGTGGGCTGGCGTATACACTTCTGCTTGCCTCCCGAAATGAGGGCTTCGCCACGGCTGTGATGACGGCATTGCTTGCGGGAGGATTCGGTCTGGCTGTTGGTTTCGAATCCCTCTACGGCGCCGAGACCACGGCTTTCGCGCCAGCGATCGCGAGCACGGTTGCGATGCTCGTGCTCTGGGTGGGGTTGTCACGCCGGACGTCTAGGGACACTACCCTCGCTTGATCGGAATGTCGCACTCCCTATATTGGTCCACCCCATGAACAGACTCGACACGGCACAAATGGCGATCCCCCAAGTGAACACACGGGTCGCAGAAACCATGGTTTGGGCCACCTACGTTTGCGTGGGGCTGGCGTGCGTGATGTCGGCCCTGATCGGTGTGAGGAACGCCCACAATCCGACTGACCAGTTCTTCGCCTCGGTGGCCTTGCTGCCGTTGTGGCTTCTCCTGTTGGATGCCTGGGCGGTGATCGTCGCATTTACGAGGCGGCTTGCGCAGACGCCGCTTCGTGTCCCCCTCAAGACACCCGTCATCCTCTCGGCCGTTCACCTTCTATCCGGCCTGGGCGCGATGCGTCTGGTCAAGTTCGAGACGATCTACACACTTGTGGAGGTGAGCGATCGGCTTGCGCATTACCAAGTCCGCTGGACGATCGCAGTTGCCGTTATTGGGCTCAGTCTGGTGGCGCTTCTACTCTCGGTTTTCGAGGTGCGGCTCGTACGATTGGTCTTGCTGTCAGAGATCACCTCCGCAGGTTTGAAGCAGGTAGAACCGGTGTCACAGCCTGGTGTGGTGGAGGACCTCGAGCTGGGTATGGAGCACGTCTACGAGGCCCAGGTGCTCCTGAACAACTTGGGCTATGAGGTGTCGCCTATAAGCGGCGAGTTGAATGCTTCGACCGTAGAGTCTCTCAAGCAGTTTCAAATGATTGTGGATCTCGAGGCAACAGGTAAACTTACAGCCAAGTCGATGATCGAGCTCAGAAACCGGTGGCGCGAGCAGGAGGAAGAGTCGAGCCCCATGATGGCCGTTTCGGGCCACGCAGTGAAGCGCACTAGCTCTCGAATCGCCGGTTTTTTCAAGCGATCTTGACCCCGCTCTCGCCTTGCGCGACGTTATGAGCGTTTTGGGGAGAAAGAGGGAAGGGGCTGACCACCTGGGAAACCCAGATCATGCAGGTGATCTGGGGGATCTAGGGAAGCGATGGTCGAACAGATCCAAGGCAATCTACCTGACTTGTCGACCCGACGATTTAGATTCTCCTGCAGATCATGGCATGGAGTAGAAGGGCTACGTTCCTTTCAGGAAAGAAGGCTGCGTAAAGGGTCTACCGCCCCACGGTTCGGGAGTTGGACGTGGGGAGATCGGCGGTGCGACGGGTGGTCTACGGACTTTTCGGCGGATCGCCAGACGTGCTGCTCGCCTACCTCGTTTCAGAAGAGTATGTGGATCTGGCGAAGCTGAAAAAGGAAGCTTAAGAGAATAATTGAGGCGGTTAGGAAGTACGCGATGAACGTGGCCCGGATGGTTTACCATCCGGGTTTTTTAAGGTGTTTTGCCCAACCGAGCAGTCCCGGGAGGGATATTCAGAACAAAGACGTCGCTGTCGAGACCCTCGTTGGGGCGGGCCGATTCGACGGACCATTGGATATGGTTGCCGCCTTGAACGATCTCGATCTTCGTAGGAAGCAGACAGCCACCGACTTGCTCGTAACCGGAGAGCCTGAGGCTCGATTGGAGTGAGCCGTGGTAGTCGATGATGTCCTCGCGGGCGAGCGTGACGAGAGACCGGTCGACCCACACTCTGCGACGGTAGAGCGGATGGTGTAGATCAAGCACATACTGATCCGGGGTCGTGGCGAAGCTCGTTACGTAGCGGCGGTCCGACTCCTTAAGAGTGGGGACACCGAGAATGATGCGCTGGACATCGTAGTAACCGAGGTTCATTCCGGTTACTTGGTAGAGCACGCGTGCCGCATCGCCCTCCAGATATCCTTTATCCGACGGAAGGTAGACGAGAAGGGAGTCGGACCAGAATCTGGCGGACATGATGCTGACACCTAGCGTGCCGCTGACCTCCATACGCAGGTTGTTGGGTTGTCGGTAGAAGACGATGCTGGTTGCCTTCTGCCTGACACCGTCGATCTCGATCGAGACCTTCGCTCGAGATCGAATGTCCTTGAGTGAATCCGTGTGCGATCGGATGGTCTGGAAGAGGTCTCTCGGACCGTTGATGGATGGTGGAGTGCGCGCTACGGGGAGCGAAGAGCAGCTCCAGGCCAGCAGCCCGACGAGAAGTCCCCACGCTTTGGGGTCAGGGCGCACGGTACGGATTCGGGGGATGCTCCCGGTCGAGCTCTTGGAGCTTGTCACGGGTGTTCTCGATGTTGGGGTCGTTCTCGAGAGCCAGACGCCACCACTTCCGCGCCTCGCTGAACTGGTTGATGGCCAGTGCGCAGTCCCCTGCGTGGTCGTATATGACTGCCAGATTCTCGCGCCCCGCTTTAAGGCGTGCGGTTTCTTCGGATCCTACTTTTCTGAGCTCAGCTTCTTCCTGCGCGATCGCTTTTTGCAGGAGTTCCTGTGCCCTCCTATAATCGCCTGTCTGGAAGTAGACCCACCCTAGGCTGTCCAAGTAGGCCCCGTTGTTCGGGTCGCTCTCGAGCGCACGCTTGATGAAGTTTTCCGCCTCACCGAGCCTTACGCCCCGTTCGGCGAACATGTAGCCCAGATAGTTGAGCGCGTCGGCGTGGTTCGGATGGAGTGATAGGAGCCTCTCGAAGTGACGGACCGACTCGTCGAATTCGCCGCTCCGTTCGAGCGAGCGTGCCAAGCCATAAAGCGTTTGACCGAGCGCGATCGGATCCTTCTCGACACGCGGAACCAGCGCCCTGAAACCGTCTGCCGCCTTGTCCCAGTTTCCTTCGCGGCTGTAGGTTTCAGCGCGGCCG
>DPVD01000368.1:0-2655 GCA_003526745.1 Candidatus Latescibacterota bacterium | reverse complement strand
AAGAGTTCAGGACACGTTCGCACCATGATGGACCTCCAGAAGGACATACAAGGACGTGACGTGCTGGTGGTTGAGGACGTCGTCGACACGGGGCGCACGATAACCTACCTACTGAAGACGCTCGCGCAGCGCGGCCCTAAGTCCCTCCGAGTTTGCACCCTCCTTGACAAGCCGTCCAGACGCGAGGTCCCGGTCGATCCGGACTACACGGGCTTCGAAATCCCCGACAGATTCGTCGTCGGTTACGGTCTCGACTTCGCCCAGAAGTATCGCAACCTTCCCTACATCGGCATTCTCCGAGAACCTCTATCATTCGATGACTCTCAGATCGCGTTACCACTTTCGCTTCAGGGGGAAGCGGAAACGCCTGCCGATGCAGCGAGCGAAGCCAAGGTAGAGGACTCGGAATAAAAAAAGGGCGAAACGCCTTCTGGCGTCTCACCCCTTCTCTGCGCTTTATCTGAACCAGGTCTATTGCTGGGGTTTGAATGAAATCTCCACCGGTTGACTCTGGGCCACGCGGGCCATTTCCTCGTGCTCTTCGTCCGTACAGGAACTGTCGGTCGGCACTTCCGGCTCGGGACCCGCGACCTTGAAGCTGTTCTGTACGAGCCACGACTCCAGTTCGTCACCACTCACGTCCGCAAGCATTGTCTCGCCGATCTCGACGCAAGGCTGATACGGCTGCCCGGTCTTCTGAACCATCTCCTGATAATTCTCAGGGTAGTTGATAATGTCCTTGTCCTCGTATTCGAGGCCATACTTGGCGAGAACCGCACGGATTCCGCCACTCCAGCCACACGTCGGCTTCAAATATGCTGTGATTTTTAGTTCCTCTGCCATAATCGGCACCTTCCTCCTTTACGAACTCGGGGAGAAATCAAGTAGTGACCGTAAAGATAACTTAAATGCCTGCCCTGACAAGGGATTAGGCTAATCCGGCCCACCCTTCGCTCGCCGCCACTTACAATAACTGGTTATACAACAGGCACTTACAGTTTATTGGCATATTCTTTTGACATGATAAAATTCTCAGGGTCTGCGCACGTTTGTGGCGATACGCCAAATAGAAACAAGCCAGCGCATTCTCCATATCTAGCAATCACCCTTTGCTGCCGAAATCGCCCCTCAAGCCATTGACTCTCTTGATCGTCGCTTGGCTATGTGTTGTTCCCTATCTCAAAAGTCTCGGAAATACCTTTACATCCAACGGTTACTCTTTGGTTGTGTCCCTAGAATTCGAGCTGATCGACAATTCGTGCAAACTCCAAGTCGGCACGTGTAACGGCGTTCTCGCTGAAGGTCGTGATGCTCACAATCAGCGTCTTGGAACGCCCATCCAGAGCAAGGTTTGAGTGGTGGTTTTCCGTGTCCATGACCTCTGTTAGCTTGCGGATAAACACCATCGTGGGGACAAATTTCTCAAACGACCACACCCGAGTCAGTTCTCTTTTCTCCGCATCATAGGTCCAGCCGTTGAGCTCACTCAACTCGGACTGGATTTCCTCTTCGCTTACGAGCGACTTGTCTTCGACTTTCATCTGTGTCCTCCATTCGCAGGTTAAAGAAAATATATCACGCAGGGAAGAGGCATCAAGCTCGCGAATCGAAAGTCCGAAGAGCTGCTATGTATTCTTTCGGTGTGTTGATCCCAATCGAAGCCCGAATGTTTTCACCTAGTGAGGCCGGAGAGACTTCACTGATCTTCAGAGGAACCAGAATCTGGGAAAGCCGCCGCTCACCGGCATTAACCAGTTGCTGCACGTGACCAAGCGCACACACACGATACCACGCACAAAGCGGCTGTGGATGATCCGAGGCGACTGTTGCACAATCACCCTCGCCAAGAGAATCAAGCAGGAACGAAAGAAAGCCCGGTGTCAAAAAGGGATGGTCACATCCGCAGACAAAGACGACCCCAGTCTGTCCGATTGCCTCAAGCCCACTTCCCAACCCTGCCAGGGGGCCCTCGCTGATTAGTTTATCCTCGACAACGACGCACCGGTCATCAAGTATTGGGAGTTCCTGACCACAAGCACTCACCACAACGACGCGGCTAACAACCTGCGACACAGTCCTGCAAATCCGTGTCAGCAGGGCCTCGCCACCAAAGTCAAGCCAAGCCTTGGCCTGCCCCATACGCCGGCTCTCGCCGCCCGCCAGAACAATCGCTTGTCTTGTCTCCTCGATCACTTGCATGGACCGTTCCTTTATGGACAATCTTTCAGAAAGCACGCAGTAGCTAGGCGGTCTTTAACGGCATCTAACACCAGCAAATAGCAATACAAGAAGAACCCATACCAAAGAAAATTCACAGGCGATATGTCGTTGCCACACGACCAAACACAGAAGCCGAACAGTAACAAGCCAGCGAAACACCTGATCGGAATCTGTCCCGCAATTCTTTCCGGTCTATTTGCCTTCATCAAGACAACCCATATATTCCAACAACTTTATGGGGGTTCGTGTGTATAAGGCTTTGACATTTCTACTCTTCAGCCAGCTGGCAGTCGGCGGACTGTGGTCGATCAGTCTCATTCCTGACGAGGCAGGCAAGAGCTTCTTCCGATTCTGCACGGTTATCTGCGGACTCCTTCTTGGCGGATCGCTGCTTGTCGCGGGACCGCTTCCCATCGCGACCTTGACGGGGCTCAC
>DPVD01000319.1:1586-2784 GCA_003526745.1 Candidatus Latescibacterota bacterium | reverse complement strand
CGAAGCGAAAGCGACGGGTGCCGAGATCAAGGACGGCCAAGTGCACGTGACAGTGGAAGCGGGTGGAGAGACCCGCCTGGAAGTCTGCGATCGCCTTCTAGTTGCGGTAGGACGTCGGCCCCACACGGACGGGCTGGGCGCGGAGGGTGCGGGGATCGAATTGGACGATCGGAAACGGATTGTCGTCAACGAACGCTACGAGACCAGCGTAAGTGGCGTCTATGCAATCGGTGACGTCATTGTTGGACCGATGCTTGCCCACAAAGCGGAGGAAGAGGGTGTGGCGGTGATGGAGCTTCTGTCGGGGAAGGCCGGCCACGTTAACTACGACACGATACCGGGTGTGGTGTACACTCATCCCGAACTGGCCTCCGTGGGGCTTACGGAAGAAGCCGCTCGAGAGAAACACGGCGAGGTTAAGGTCGGTAAGTTCCCGTTTGCGGCGAACGGTCGCGCACACAGTCTCGAGGATATTGAGGGCCTCGTGAAGATCATCGCACACGGTGAGACCGATCGTGTGCTGGGTGTGCACATCGTCCACGGTCGGGCATCCGAAATGATTGCAGAAGCAGTGGTCGCTATGGAGTTTAGTGCCAGTGCGGAGGACATCGCCCGCACAGTGCATGCTCACCCGACGCTTCCCGAAGCGGTGAAGGAGGCGGCACTGGCTGTTCAGAAGGAGGCGATCCACATCTAATGGTTCGGGCCAAGGCTGGCTAGAGGGCGATCCGTTCGGAGGATCGCCTTTTTTATTGGTCCGAATACATAGCCTCTTGGCGCGACGTATCTTTGGCTCACTCAGTTCTAGCCAACAGGGAGTTATGTGTCACAACTCAAGTCACCGGAATTGGCGCCGAAGCGCACATCACGATCTCCTGAGATCGTAATCAGTCCAAGGTCCACGATCCCGGCGTCATAAATGTTCCTCGAAAAGAACTCTTGGGCTTCACCGACGTCGCTGGCTGAATCGACCTCGTGCCCAGTTTTTAGGAGGACAGGAGGAACGACCCCATATGAAGTCGCCGTCCTCGACGAAGAGAATTCGGCCTAGCTCTTGCTCCTACGATGCGAGGCTCTCCTTCTCATCTACGCTCAGCACATTCTTGTCACCGTGACGAACAGAAAGCTTAATTCTTGCGTATCAAAGTATAGAGTGGTGGGCCCAGTAGGACTCGAACCTACGACCTGCCGATTATGA
>DPVD01000319.1:0-1276 GCA_003526745.1 Candidatus Latescibacterota bacterium | reverse complement strand
CCGGTTATGAGCCGGATGCTCTAACCAGCTGAGCTATGGGCCCCCACATTCCGGACGACAATGTATCAATTTGCGTTCCGGAGGTGTAAGATTTCGACTGCAGACCTCACTCGTCGTTGAGGATGGGTTCGGCCGCTTCGCCGATCATTTTGACCTCCGGCTGGCTGAAGCTGCTTCCTTCCTTGATCGCTTTCCGGTCGAGCGTCAGTTGCTTGTGCGCCTGCATTAGCTTGATCTGGTCGTCTGCCGAGGCGTTCCGCATCTGCCGGTTGAGCTCCTCGATCTGCCGGTCGATCCTGCGCTGGTGGAAGGCGTTTATATAATCTTGGACGGGAAGCTCGACCTGGTCCGGGTTGCTTATACCGGTTTCCAGAGACAAGGAACTAATAATCCTTGCGAGTCCGTCGTCTGTCAGACAGTCGACGATGTGTGCGACTGAGGTGCTCCAGCCGTTGTTTCGTTGGTTCTGGACGATCTTGGCGATCTGTCGGTAGATGCTGTTCGTGAAGTCTTCCGGCCGGATCTGCTCGAGCACGATGTCGGCCGTTTCGTTGTCCGTCATCAACTGGATTAGGAGTTCACGTTCCTGCCTGGGCCGCGGGTCGAACTGCTCCGCGAGCGACACGGTCGTTTCTCCCTGCTGTTTGCTTCGTCGAGGCCTTGGCGATTTCTGAGCATCCTGAACAGACTGGATAACGACGCTCTCCTCAATCCCGATTCTCTCCGAAGCATCACGAATCAACAGGTGACGTAGGGTCTGGTCGGTCACCCGTCCAATCAGGTCGGCGATATGATGCGTCGCCCTCGCACGTCCGTCCGAGGTAGTCAGGTCTTCGAGCGTGCCGACCCAGCTTACCAGAAAGTCGATCAACGGGACGCTCTCATTAACTACGCCAAGGAGGGCATTCTTTCCGTGCTCGCGGATGAACGTATCCGGGTCCTGCCCGTCAGGCAGTGATACGACCCGTACGTCGATTCCCGACTCGATCAGAGGAGCGATACCCCTGGAGGCGGCTGACATTCCTGCCCGATCACCGTCAAAGATCAGGACAGCATGCTCAGCATAGCGCCTCAGAAGCTTCGCCTGCTGAATCGTAAGAGCTGTACCTGATGTCGCGACGACATTCTCAATACCGAATTGGAACAGGGAGAGGTGATCCATCTGCCCCTCCACGATAAGGGCACGTTTCTCCTTTCGGAGTGCGTCGCGACCCTCGTAGAGGCCGTGAAGTATTGCGCTCTTGTGGTAGATCGGGGACTCCGGCGAGTTGATATA